>JAZNSG010000043.1:0-47912 GCA_045591035.1 Clostridia bacterium
CATTTCTACAACAATGAAAGAATACAACTAAAAACAAAACTGACACCACAAGAAATGCGATGCCAGTATGTTGCTTAAAATTTAATATCGTCTACCATAGGGGTATTTTTGTTGTGTCTGCACAAAATGGTGCAGTTCAATTCGTCCGATGAGGTCTTTTTTTACGCTTATCAATCTTATAATCGCCGTATTTATGCGACTTTGAGCAATTTCTACCAATTCTAACTACGGAAACGATTGGTAGTAGCAATTAAAAACGGTTTTGCCTTTTTGGCAAAACCGACCATTGCCCAAAAACAGGACACAAAAGAGGATTACTGAAAAGTAGTCCTCTTTTTTGTTTCTTCTTGTACCTTGGTTGGAACGCTTTGCGTTTCTTCCTTGTTGCAAAAAACTCTCGCATTTCATAATCCTGCGCTAAAAATGTGTGAATATTTTTCAGAAAATGCCCTATAATATTAGTATTATATTGTTGACAAAAAGAATTTATTGTGATAAAATTTAATTAACTTAGTTAAATGCTGATATTTTAACTAAGTTAATCTTCAAAGCTTTCTCAATATTAGTTTTTTAAGGGGAGTATAACGACTATGAGTTATGTACTGCTATCTCATCTATTTCACAAAGACAAAAACGAATACACATCTTTATACGAAAAAAGAATATCATCCGAATCAACATATATTTTACCTGTAAAAATCGGAAACAATAAGGCCTTTTACTGTCTGTGCCCCGAAATTCACAACATTAGTTTAAGGATAATGCAATTAAATAATCGTGTTTCGGATATTAAAAGAACACTTCCACCCGAGGCTTTATTTCAGTTTGCTAAAAAATGTCTGATTGATGAAATTAAACTTACCAATGATATCGAAGGTGTTTACAGCACAAGAAAGGAGCTTGTCTCTGTATTAGACGAAATAGATAAAAAGGGAAAGAAAAAGCGTTTTTATGGGTTGCTGAATAAGTATAATATGTTAGGCAGCGATAGTGAATTCCCATTAAATACTTCGAACGATATAAGAGAAATCTATGATGACCTGGTTTTAAAAGAAGTTGCTGAAGACCATCCTGACAATGTTCCTGACGGTGAGATTTTCAGAAAAGATATGGCTGATGTTACCACCCCTGCTCAAAAAGTGATACATCACGGAGCATATCCCGAAACTAAAATCATTCAGCTTATGGAACAATCCTTGAACATTTTAAACCAAAAGGAAATCCCTGTACTAATCAGGATTTCAATTTTTCATTATCTTTTCGGTTATATTCATCCGTTTTATGATGGAAACGGTAGAACATCCCGTTTTATAAGCAGTTACCTGCTTTCAAGAGAATTTGAATTTTTGATTGGGTTCAGACTGTCATACACAATAAAGGCACATATAAAAGATTATTATGATGCTTTTAAAGAATGTAATAGTGAAAATAATTTAGGAGATTTGACTCCTTTCATAATTATGTTTCTTAAAATAATTCTTGAATCATTTGAGAATTTATACGATGCTCTGGAAAAAAGAAGCAATCAATTATCAAAATACACAGATGTACTCGACAATGCTACAGATATGTCAGATGGGCTCAAAACATTTGCTTTTGTTTTGATACAAGCTGCGTTGTTTTCCGATGAGGGACTCACAAAAAAACAGCTGGAATCAGAATTAAATATCAGCCCTTCCACAATCGATAAACGATTAGCAAAGCTAAGGGAATTAAATATATTATTGGAAGACAAAAGCAGCAGAGCTGTTAAGTATTTAATAGATTTAAACAAATTGTCTTAATTTCCCTATTTTGCGGGTTACAGTTCTAACCTTCAGGTTATTTAAGAGGAGTATCAAATGATACTCCTCTTAAATAATGTATAAAATTTACATTTTTTTACAATTTACTCTTGCAAAATAAAAAATAGTGTGTTATACTATATTTGCGACTTAGTTGAATAACTTTATTAGCACTGAAAAAGTTTTTCCAATTTGGAAAAACCGCAGGCTCTTTAGTTGTGCTTTCAGTGCTTTCTAAATAAACTAAGTCGCATTAGTTGGAGCCATGCGTTTTTCGGTGCATCGGCTTTGGCTGATGCACTTTTTTATTTTGGGGGAACGCAAAATGGATTGCTACAAAAAAGCATACAGCAAACTCGTGTGCAAGGTTTCAGAAACAATCGACTCACTTATTGAAATCTTAAACGAAGTCAAAGATGATATCATATCTGAAAATGACGAAGCTAACAAAATGTCAAAAATTTTTAAGCTTATTAATACAGAAAAAAATTAAAAACCTTTAATTTCCATTATATTTTAAAAAGTCACACCAATCCCAATGTTTGGTGTGACCTTTGTTTTTATTATGAAATTTTACCCCGAAAAGCCTATTTGCAAAAATTTTCAACATAACTGTCAATAGCTTCTTTTATTACTCTTACCGCTTCTTCTCTTCCCTGAACTTCGTCCACAGCAGTCTCTTTGTTTTCAAGATTTTTATAAACTGTGAAGAAGTGTCTCATCTCATCAAAAATATGCGGAGGAAGCTGGTCAATGTCGGTGTAGTGGTTATAGTTGGGGTCATTGAAAGGTATTGCAATTATCTTTTCGTCGTTTCGTCCATTGTCAACCATAGAAATCACACCTATTGGGTAAGCACGAACAAGAGTCATCGGTTCAAGCGCCTCAGCACAAAGAATAAGAACATCCAAAGGGTCATTGTCATCTCCGTAGGTTCTCGGTATAAACCCATAATTCGCAGGGTAATGAGTTGACGTATACAAGATTCGGTCTACCATTATATATCCGGTTTCCTTATCAAGCTCATACTTTTTCCGGCTTCCCTTCGGGATTTCAACAACACATATAAAATCCTCGGTGTTTATTCTTTTTGGTGAAATATCGTGCCATATATTTGCCATAATTTCCCTCCGTAATGTAATTTATTAATTAGTATAAAATACTATTTTAATTTTGCAAGAGCAAATTATAAAAAAGAATGAAGAAGTGCCCTGATTCGGGGCACTTCTTCTCATGAATTCCGAAAATTCTATCTTACAATAACCATTTCCGAAACCTTGTCCTCAAAAATCTTCACAAAGAGTCTTACCTCATTGCCCTCTTCATATATTTCTATATCTCCTGAGGTTACAACTGTAATATTATTATTCTTCCTTTGTGAATTGTATTCATAAACCATTGCATCTCTTGTAGAGAAGTTTCTTACTGTACCGTTAACACTCAAGTTTACAGAATCCGCAAATTTCTTTGTTACCTTACCATAAACAAGTCTGAGGTCAGTTCCTTCAGTTTTGTCAAACTCTGTTGTCTTGGCATCTCGGTCAAAGAGAAGAGAAATTTTGTCTACCTCTCCCTTAGCATTTCTGCTGTACTGGAATATATCACCCTGCTCCAGCTTTCCTGACTGTTTAACGAAAACATTCTTGTCGGCAGCCATAAGCTCAACACGTCTGCCGTTTTCCAATCCGTAAAGGATATCAACTGTCTCAAATTCCTCGTTTTGTCCCTCTGCAATTTCGTCTACCAGAACAATCGGTGAGCTTGTCTGGGCTATACCTGTTGAGTTGGTCACAATTATTGCCTTTGCAGAGAAATCCTCCTGAAGGTCATATACAACTATATCATAAGGTCTGTCGTTTGAGAACATAGTATAGTCTCTTACTGCATAACGAGTGGTGTCGATACCGGCATCTGCAGGGATATCAAATATAATAGTATCTGCTGTTACTTTAACATTGCCAAGCATTCCTGATGCACTCTTGTAAACCTGTTCTGCTGCAGAAATATTCTTTGTAAATACGCCCTTATTGGGTGTTCCCGAAGCAGTCTTGTCTACAGCAACATCAAATCCCGTAAGTTTGCCTGATGCATTTGTTTCATAGGCAATAAGCTGAGGTGTTACCGCTCCGTCCTTGCCAAAAGCTGCGAGAACCTCATCGGGAGTGAGTCCGTACTTGTCATTAAGTCTGATTTTTGATGCACTTTCGATGATTTCAGTTGCTCCTGCTGCAGTAAATATCTTGAATTTTATTGTGTTTTCAAAGGTATCTGTCTTTGCCGCACCTACAAGATATCCATAAGTTCCGCGTATGGCAGTCCCTGTATTGATTGCAGTCGTGTCAACAGCCGCAACCTTTCCCTCAATATCAAGGTAGAATCGGCCTCTGTCTCTGAGCTTGATTTCGTTGGGATAGTTACTTGCTTTCTTGAAGGTTCTCTCAGAGTTGTCAATTTTAAATCCCTCCCCTGAAATCTGTGTTACTGTTCCCTCAACGCTTTCGTTAGAAACATACGCCTTTATAAGCTGTTTGTCATCACTTATTGTATAAGAAATAACATCCCATTCTTTAAGGTCTGCAGGTGCAATTTCTCTGCCGTCTTTCACAATAGTAAACTTGACTGTAGTGTTGTTCGGGTCAAGAAGAAGCGAACCATTGTTATATTTGTCTGTCACTCTGCCTGTTACTGTAGATACTGTCTCTACAACAAGGTTTGTGAAATGATTTACGAAAACTATATCATAAACATTGTTTGTGTCTGTGTCAAGAAGAATAAGATTACCGGTTGTGGGTTTGAGCTGATCATTAGTCAATGTTGCCGCATATTTTCCGTTATAGATATAAACAGGCTTTGCAACTATATTTGCTGTTCTTGTGTCGGCATCAGCTGTGTTATCACGCCAATAGGTTACAACCTTGTTCACATCTGCTGCGCCCTCAACCGAAACGATATTCTCAGCCGAAATTGTCAGTTCATTATTCTTGTTTTCCTGAGGAATTACTGCAATTAGTGTTTTTTCGTCTGTAGTTGAATCGATTCTTGCATAATAAACCACATTATATCCCAAAAGCTGTCTCGCAAGGGTGTCACCCTCAACAAACATCTTGTCATTTATCATTATGCGGTCCTCAGCAGTTGTGCTGCCGCCCGTCAAGGTAGTTTCGTGAGTTCCTGTTATCTGTCCATAAGCTTTTTCTACGTTAAGTCTGTCATAAAGCAAGGTTTTGTCAACCACTTCATAACTTGCGTTTGTTCCAAAACCTGTCTGCTCCATGAGGTTGACAGTCAAGCTGTTAAACACAAGCTGTGCAACGTCTCCACGGGTCGCAGGAGATGCCCCACTTGCAGTTATGCCCTTAAGAAGCTGATTTTCAGAAGCAACAACCATATATCCCGTAGGATATCCGCCATTTGTCTGAGCCTTTGGTTCATAGCCCAATGCTCTGACCATAATTGTCACAGCCTCCTGGAAAAGCACATTGTCATCAGGGCGGAATGTGCCCACATCATCACCTATGACCATTCCCTGCTGGTCCGCTACATTAATCGGTCCGTTTGCCCAGTGATTTGAAACCACATCGGGAAAACGTGTTTTGTGAGTGGCACTTTTTGCTACGTCCTCAAGTCCAACTGAATAAACCGCAACTTTAGCCATTTCAGAACGCAAAATATTGTCGTTTGGTCTGAAGTTGCCGGTTTCTGCATCGCCTACCATAATGCCCAAAGCTCCTAAAATCTCAGCGGCTTCTGCATACTTTGTCCCTGCAATATCCGGAGAAAGAGCTACCCGGCTGTGGCTGTATCTTGACTCTGCCACACCCTCATAAAGCCCACTTCTCATCATTGCGTTGTTTTTTGTTTGATTCTGCGGAACAACAGCCTCGCTGTTATCTCCGGTTACTGTCCGTTGCATGGTTTTTCCCATAGAATTTGCGCCAGTGCCTTCGGTGCTGTCGGTATTTGAATTATTTGTGGTGTTTCCATTAATATCAGAAACACTTCCCGACACATCAAAGCTTTCTCCCGACACCAAAATACTGTCGGAGTCTGCCGCAAATACATTTATGCCAAGGCTGAAAAGCATCAAAGCCGAAAGGCACAAGGCAATAAATTTCTTTGACATTTTTATTCCTCCTATAAAAAATTTGAAAAAGTTTCGTATTTATTGTGTGTCAGCAAAAAGAATTTACAACACAAATATTTTGGTGAAATTTCAAAAAACTGTAAAATGTAAAAATTTAATTTATTTGTAACCTATCTGTAAAAACTTTTTCTTCAAATATAGTTGAAATCTTGTAAATTATGTGGTAAAATAAAGCTGTATACTAAGATATTTTTATATAAAAGTATACGTATTTGGTTAAACTTGATTTAAATTTTTCAATTTTATAAGTTGTCCTGACAAACGGACAAGCTATCTCGGTGTTTTTAATCAAACCAAATACCCGATTTGATAAATTAAACAAATTTTACTATACCCAAGGAGGTACAAAAATGTTTACCAAAAAATTCTTAAGCGGACTTCTGTGTTTTGCACTGCTCATCTCTACTTTGTCTATTTCGGCATTTGCTTTTCCCGATGTAGATAACGACCCCACAGTTGCCTGGGCAGTACCTTATATTAACGAAATGAGTGAGCTGGGATATATAAAGGGCTACGAGGACGGTACTTTCAAACCCACTAACACAATTTCAAAGACTGAAGCGCTTATTCTTTTGTCAAGAATGGTTGGCGTAAATGACGAAAGCTTTGCTGACTCTGTTGAAATGGCTCAAAAGAAATATTCATCTGTTTTGAGCAAGTATAGCACAAACTACGAAAAAGAAGTGTCCTTCCTTCTTTACATGGGCATACTCGAGTCCGGCGAGTTGGATTCATATTTGTCAAACTCAAACAAGAACGCTCCGCTTTTGAGATATGAAGCCGCTGTTCTTCTCACAAAACTTCTTGGTGCTGACGAAGAGGTTGAATCAAATGCTTTTGTTTCATCTTCCTATGCAGACACTCTTGAAATCCCCGATTCTGCCCGTGCTTACGTTGAGTACGTAAACGAAAAAGAAATTATGCAGGGTATGGGCAATGACGAAAACGGCGACCCGATTTTCTCACCCAACACAAGTGTTACCCGTGCTCAGATGGCAAAAATGCTTTATTGCCTTATTGACATCATCGACCTTTCAGTTCAAACCGGCACTGTTGTTTCCACAGATGCATTCAACGAAACAATTACAGTAACAATCAACAACAACGATATCGTGAACAAGCTTAATCCGGGTTCAAAATACAAGCTTAACGGTGAAGATGTTGAGCTCTCTGACCTTAAACGCGGTATGCACATCAAATTAGTACATATCGCAGGTACTGTTGCATTGATTGAAAACCAGGTTATCAATGAAGACACAATTGTCTACGGTCTTGTGTCAGCAACCTCTGAGACAACAAACTCAAAAACAGTTACCATAGTTGATGCAAACGACAGCAAAAAGAAAGACACCTACATTCTCGCAGATAACGCAAAAATCAGAGTTAATGGCGCAATCGATACTTTTGGCAAAATAAAAGCAAACAACTATGTCGCTCTTACAATCGAAGACGGTCTTGTTGCTACTCTTGAGGTAATCGACAAAACTGCAACAACATACGGAACCCTTGACTCAATTGATTTTTCAGGCGAATATACCGTTCTTGAAATACTCACCACAAACGGAGAGATAGAAAGTCTCGAAGTTTCAGACAGCGACGTTCAAATCACCAGAAATGGTTTAGCTGCATCACTCAGTGACCTTGTACATGGCGACAGTGTATCAATCAAATTGACATACGGAAAGGTTACAAAAATCCAGGCAAGTAGTAAATCTTCAAACAATTCCGGTGTTATTGACTACATCACCTACACAAAGACCGGTACAACAATCGGCATTGAAATTAATGGTGAAGTTTGTGACTACAAGGTAAACAAGAGTGCAACGGTGACAATGGACTCTTTTGAAGGTGCAACTGTTTATGACCTTCGTCCCGGCACAGACATCGAAATCAAACTCGACAGCAACGAAATCGTGAAGATTGAAGCAACTGCAACAGTTGCAAAATCTCAGGTTACAGGTACCGTAAAAACCATAAATACATCCTATGGACTTCTTGTTATACAGGAAAATGGTGCTGAATATAACATTTTTGCAAACAGCACAACAAAGATTATAGACAGCACAACCGGCAAAACTGTTCTTCTTAAGAGCATCGAAAAAGGTCGCACCGCCTCAGTTACAGGCTCGAATGCGTCGGGCGTTTTTGAAGCGAGTGTTATAGTTCTTCAGTAACATTCAGCAATAATCCGCGGTGAAACGTAATGTTTCACCGCGTTTTTCTTACCTCTAACATCAAATCGAAAGGACTGGTTTTATGAAAAAACTCTTTTCTTTATTACTATCTTTCATAATTCTTGTTTCATCTTGTCAGGTCGTTTTTTCCGCAACAGACACAAGCATAGAATCACTTTTAACCCTTGTTAAAAGCCGCCTCCCTGACACCTCCGATTTTGAAAACTTCGACAGCGACAGTTACACCGATAACAACTCCACGGTTTATCAGTTCAATTGGAGTACCTCATCAACAGGCAGCTACAAAAGCATGTATGCAACCGCATCCAAAAGCGGCATCATTCTGGAATATGGGCTAAATGACAACACTCTTGACGAAACATCATCACCAAAATTTGACCGTATATCCACCGAGGAAGCTCTGCGTAAAACCCAGGTACTAATCAAGCGTCTTAACCCAACCATTGCTCACAAGCTGTCCGTAAAAGCGGATGACGCCCCCGACAGTTTCAACAGCAACCGACTTTATTTTGATGTAATACACGAAGAAAACGGTATTCCGGTTATGGGCGATACCGGCAGAGTTTCCGTTGATATTAATGCAGAAAAAATTTATTCATTCCGCATAAAGTTTACAGAAAATCTCTCCTACTCACCAAATAAAGGCCTGATTTCCGAGGCTGACGCAAAAAAAGCCTTTACAAAAAACATTGGTCTTGAGTCGGCATACAGAGTCTACAGAAACACAAAAGACCGCAAAACTTCGATTTTCCCGATTTACACGCCGAATCTCCGTAACAAATACATTGATGCGTACACAGGCAAGGCAATCGAAGTTATCCCGGTTGCTCAGAAATATTTTGAATATTCAAGCGACTCTGTCGGCGGAACTAATTCTTCAAATCGTGGTGATGGATTCACAGAAGCAGAGCGACTTGAATTGGAAAGAATTGACGAACTCCTTTCGGAAGAAGAAACAGAAGAGCTTCTCCGCAGTATACCCCTACTTGCTATAACCGACTCCTATAAGGTTAGCTCATCTTCTTTAAACAAAGTCGTATACGAACCTGATTCTTACATCCGCTCTGTTGTATTTGTTAATGAAAAAGATGGCAAATCAAACTTTATTCACACCAATTCAGACGCAAAAACAGGAGAACTCCTGAGCTATTCATGCTTTAACGACATTCCAACAGAAACAACCCCCTTGGAACGTGATATTCTGAAGCAAAAAGCCGAAGAGCTTCTTACCTGCGTTGCCGGGGAAAAGAAGTCAGAATACATTCTCTCCGAAAAAGAGCTTTCATCTGATGGTTACTTTACCTATGAACGCTACAAAAACGGTTTGTTGGTAAGCGGTGATACAATAGCCATAGAGTTATCCCCTGCAAACGGCACTTTAGTTTCATATAATATAAATTATACCAAAGGGGAATTCCCTGACATCTCCCGGATTATGTCAGGAGACAAAATTTGCTTAAAATTCTTTGAGCACACTGACTACTATCCAATGTATATCCCATATAAGTCAGAAACCTCTTTGGCTAATGCCGACAAGACAGCCTTGGTCTATGTTCCCGAAGATACCTCCATTATACTTGACGCATACACAGGAAACCGCATTACTTATGACGGAAAGCCTTATCAAAAGGAAGCTGAGCTTTGCGACTACGAAGATATTGAAGGGCATTTTGCTCAGGAAAAGATTCAGAACCTGCACCGCTTTGGCATAGGTTTTGAGGGTAAAAAATTTCTTCCTGACACCGAAATAACTCAAAAAGAACTAATTGCGCTTGTTGTGAAGGGAATTTGCACTCAAAGCAGCATAACCATAAGTCCGGATATGGATTTTGACGAATATTATACGTTGTCAGAAAAGTTTAATCTTTTAACCGAGGCCGAAAAAGCTCCTGACCTTCCGGTCTCCCGCATAAATGCAGCAAAAATAATTTGCCGGGCTCTTGATGCAGAAAAATATGCAAAAATCGACAAGATGTTTGCTTGTCCGTTTGCTGACGTAACCGACGGCAAAGGCTATGCTACACTGCTTTGGGGAATGAATATTATAAACGGAACTTCAGACTCCACATACTCTCCAAACGATTTTCTGACTCGTGCCCAGGCAGCAGTTATACTTTATAACACAATGAATGTCATGTAACAAAACGGGGGATGTAAAAATAGTTCAGAACGCAAAAAGGCAGGATTAAATGAATAATAGCACTATTTTTTAATCATGCGCTTTTTTAAGAAAAACAAAAAATCTCGATATGTTCGAGATTTTTTGTTTTTAAGCCTTTTTGCTATGAATCTATTTCCCCTATCCCCTAAAAACAGATAGCTTAATATTATTGAATAAAATACCATATTTTTGCTAATACTTTCCTTAAACACAAAAGAAAGGTAGCCACTATATGACAGACAAGAAAGCTCGAAATGTTGTTATCATAAACAATATCAAATCAGACATAATCGACCAGGCAATTTTTATTCTCAAAGACCCCCTAGCGGGAAAACCCCATGCTCCCGTAACCCGGGACATAGCCCGTGAGGCACAAAAGATAATTGACGATTATATCCGTCAGGTAAACCTTTTAAAAGGGTGTGACCATCCCCGGGGAAATTCAAGGCCAAAAAGGCAGCGAAAAACCGCCGCACAAGTGCTGACGGTTTTAGCATTTTTAGGTGTTTTGGCATTCAGTTTGGTTATGGTAATGCTTAATGCGGGTTAACCCTGATTATTTCAAGCCCCTCATCCTCTGCCAGGCTTATCGTATGCCGGGTACCGCCCGACCTGCCATTAAAATATGCTATGCATACCGATGAAGTCCTGACCATAAATCTGTTTCTCTGGTGCATACAACCCGTTACGTATTTTTCGTTCAGGCACAAAACCTCATCAGCTGCACCCAAAATATCCTCGTATTCCCTTTTTTCCTGTACTGACCAGCTATCTGCCTGATTTCTGCAGGGAATAACCACCACCAATTTAATATCAAGCTTTTCGCGAAGTTTCAAGACAGTCCTCGCCGCAAACGAATCAAACCCCAATGCCCCTCCGCACAAAAACGTATCAACGCCTCTCTCAAAAAGAACATAAACCAACTTTTCCAAATTCTTTAAAATATTTTCCTTCTCTTTTTTGTCAATATCTCTGTGCCCTGTAAAGCAACAGGTTTTTTCTTTAACAAATTCCATCAAGCAACAGCCCTTTCGACACTTTTCCCAAAATAAGACTATCATACCATAATACCCTTTGTCAATAAGTCAATTTACAAAAAGCAAAGGATGGGGTATAATAAAGAAAAGGGGTGTCCGATTTGAATGTTTTTAAAAAATCATTGATATTGTTTCTTATATGTATGCTTTGTGACATGATAACCTTAGTCTTGCCGTTTGATTTTCCATCCAGCGTTCTGGCAATGGTTTTAATGTTTTTTTGTCTTTTCTTTGGCATCTTCAAAACCCGCCAGGTTGAACCTGTTGCCAGTTGGCTGACAAAAAACCTGGCATTCATATTTGTCCCCATTACCGTTTCAATTGTAGGCTATGTCGACTTGCTTGGGTCAATCTTGTGGAAGTTTATCGTTATATGCCTGGTTTCTGCTTTTATAACCTTCACCCTGACCGCATTTTCCGTAAATCTTACGATAAAATTGACGAAAAAAAGAATGGGGGATGTTTCAAATGCTTGAATACACATCTAACCCATTTTTTGGATTTACTCTTTCTGTTCTTACATACGTGATTGCCACAAAGATATACCAAAAATTCAAAACACCCATCCTGAATCCCATGGTGGTAGCTTCGATACTGGTAATCATTATTCTGAAAACTTTTTCAATACCTTTGGAAAACTATATGGTTGGCGGAGACTTTATCCGTATGCTGCTTGGCCCTGCCACGGCTGCACTTGCCGTTTCAATGTACCGCCAATTTGATGTGGTAAAGAAAAACTGGCTGCCGATTGTGGTCGGATGCACGGTTGGTGTTGTATCTGCCCTGGGAAGCACAATAGCTTTATGCCATATTTGCGGAATCACTTGGGAAATAACCGCCAGTTTGATTCCGAAATCCATTACAACAGCCTTTGCTACTCCCCTTGCAGAGCAAATGGGAGGAATCCCCGCCATAACCGTCGCCGGAATATTTATGAACGGCATTTTCGGAGCCATCGCCGGACCATCAGTTTTAAAACTTTTCCGCATAAATGACCCCATTGCCACAGGACTAGCCATAGGTGCCACAAGCCACGCCATTGGCACAGCAAAAGCCATTGAGATTGGTGAAATCGAGGGTTCTGTCAGCGGAATAGCAATTGGTCTTTGCGGAGTGATTACCGTTCTCATTTGCGTTATCTTTGGAATATAGATACAAAAACAGCATTTGCAAAGCATGAATTGCAAATGCTGTTTTATTCTTTCTCATTTAAAATAAATCTCCGCTCCATACTCCGCAGCCAAACTTCTTCCCTTGTCCTCTCCAAGAATAAATATGGCTGTGGCAAGACAATCACAAACCAGGGCATTATCTCCCACCACAGTGACGCTTTCATAGCTTTTGTTTGACGGTTTGCCGGTTTTGGGGTCTATGATGTGATGAAACCTTTCTCCATCCTTTTCGAAATATCTTTGGTATGTACCGCTTGTGACAACCGCACCCTCATTTAATTCTACGGTATCGGTGAAATCTCCCATGGGTTTGAAAGGATTCTGAAGACCTATGCGCCATTTCCCTTCCTTTGTTTTTGGATTTTTCCCAAAACAGTTTATGTTTCCGCCCAGGTCCACTATGCCGCTTTCTGCCCCAAACTTCTTCAACACGGAAACAGCCAAATCTCCCGCATAACCTTTTGCCGCTCCGCCTAAATCAATTTTTGTATCATCTGTGAGCTTCGCTACAGTAAGATTTTTTTCATCAATAACAATTCCGCTGTTTTCCGTTTTGGTCACAGCCTCACTTATCTCTGACTCCGTGGGTATTTTCTCATTTTCTATGGCAGTCTTCCACAAAGTGGTGAGAGGTGCTGCGCAAACATCAAAAGCACCCTCTGATTTCCTTTCAAGTTCCAGAGAAACTTTAAGAATCTCAATTGTCACCTTGTTTACCTTCACTTTTTCCCCTTTTGGGGCTGAATTTATCTTTGAAACAAGGGAGTTTTCATCAAAAAAATCAGCATCTTTGTGTATTGCGACAATGGCATCAAAAGCCTCAGAAACTGCGTCTTTTGCGTTTTTTCCGTAAGCCGTTATGGTACACTGAGTATCAAAAAGATATTCCGTCATTTCATAACCTTTGTCCGTCAAAAAATGTCTCACCAAAAGCCCAGCAAATAACGTCGCAAGTATTGCTCCAAAAATCCAAAGTTTATGTCTTTTCATTTTTCCAACTCCCCGCCCGAAAGCACTTGTCTGCTCTCATTCTAACACAAACATAATTTATAGTCAATCCGCTTTACTTTTATAGAAAAATATGCTATAATTATTTATGTATGTTAATCGGCGGATTAAGGATGTGATTTATTGAAAAAATCTTCATCTGCCAGAACCGTGCGCACTATCGGGTTTATGGCAATTATTATATTTTTTGCAAAATTTTTGGGGCTTCTTCGTGAAATTATCATAGCAAGTGTTTATGGTCAGGGCTATGCGTCTGACATTCTCAACAGTTCAACCCAGATTCCCCTTTTATTTTTTGATATGACTTTAGGCGTGGCAATTCTTTCGACCTTTGTTCCCGTTTTCAATGGTTTTCTTGAAAACGAAGGTAAAGCCAGGGCCATGTGCTTTGCCAACAGTTTTATGGCCCTTGTGGTTACCATAGCTGCCGTCTTTTCCGTTTTGGGCATGATTTTTGCTGAAGAGCTTGTGGGGCTTATGGCGCCCGGATATGACCACGAGAAAGTCCTTGAAACTGCAAAGCTTCTTCGGCTGATATTCCCGTCAATTATATTCACCGCAGCAGCTTATACCTCTGTTGGCATTTTGCAGTCCTTCGGTGAATTCAATATCCCTTCCCTTATAAGTGTGGTTTCAAACCTTATTATGATAGCCTATCTTCTTATATGGGGGAACAAGTTTGGCTTAACCGGTGTTATCCTTTCAATGCTGGTTGCGTGGGCTTCTCAGCTGTTTATTCAGCTTCCGTATCTGAACAAATTCGGATACCGGCATCGGCTGTTTTTCAATATCAAAGACAAAGGCATCAAAGATGCTCTTTGTTTGGCAGTGCCTGTTCTTGTCAGTTCGTGGGTTCAACCCCTTTGCTCGGTTATCAATATGTCATTTGGCTCATCCATGGGTGATGGAGCCGTCTCAGGACTGGGCTGGGCAAATAAAATCTATATTATTATAGTTGGCGTCTTCGCCTACGCCGTAACAAATTTTATTTTCCCAAAGCTTTCCCGTATGGAAGCCGGGAACAAAGAACAGGAATTTTCTGAAACAACCCGCACCTGTGTAAGCTGGATAATCTTTATTATCGGGTTTGTTGCCGCTATGTTTATAGCTCTTTGTGAGCCCGTTATCCGTGTAGTGTTTGAACGTGGCGAATTCACCCCTGAAAACACTCGTTTGACAGCAGGTGCACTGCTTCATTATTCCGTAGGTATGGTAGGGTATGCGATTTGCGAAATCTTAAACAAAAGCTTTTATGCTATCCGTGACGGAAAGACCCCTATGCTCACCTCAATTGGGGGAATATGTGTGAACCTGGCTTCGGCATTTATCTTTGTGAAAATTTTTAAGATGGGCATAAACGGCCTTGCACTTGCAAGTGCCGTAAGCTCCATTTTTATGGCAGTTGTCCTTCTTGTTGTAATGAACAAACGAAAGCCGGATACCTTCCCCACAAGCTTTTGGCAGAATCTTCTCAAAACCGTTATATGCATCGGCATTTCTGCTTTAGCCGCCAAGGGAATGTACCGCATAGTTTCACCCTTTGGCAATGGATTTTTATTCACACTTCTTGAACTGGTATTATGTGCATTACCGGCACTGCTTGTGTACCTTGGGCTTGGATTTATCCTGAAAATAAACGAATTAAAAAAACTAAGGAGGCTTGACAATGAAAAATAACAGTATATTTGCCGCAATCTGGTACAATTTTTGGAACAACATTATAAAGTCAAGTCTTTTGTACCGTTTCTTGTGCGGTGTATATGCATTTTTCTCGAACCAATGGAAAAACGGTATCCTCACAAATCTCTTCCGCCGGAACTTTTTTAATGCTGAATGCATACGCTCAAGTTTTTTCGGGAAACTTCTGTTTTTCCCTTTTCAGTTAATTGAGTCCATTCAACAGAAAAGCCAGGCTCGTCTAAATGACTTAAAGGAGCAGAGTTTTCTTATAAGAACCTTCAAATACTATCTGCACAATATCCTTGCTCTTAACACAAGGTTTATTGGTGTTTTGCTTTTTTCGGCATCTCTGCTTAGCATTCTTGTGACTGTGGGCATGGGCAGATTCCCATATCTCAGACTCACTCTTTTAGTCCTTGGAGTTTTGCTCTCTTTTGTTAATTTTAATATTACCGACATAATCAAACACTCCTTTTTGGTTAAAACTTTCGAGAAAGCCTTTGGGTTTGAATTTTCCTATGAGTTTTATTATTTAACCAAATGCCGCGGCAAGAAGCGTCTGCTATGCAGTCTGGTTTTTGGGGCTGTTGCAGGTATAATCTGGGCAAAATTTTCTCTACTTTTTGCACTTGTCTTTCTTCTTGGCATCTGGTTTGTTTTTATGGTGTTCTACAAGGTTGAATTTGGTGTATATGTTACAATATTCCTAACGCCCCTTATCCCCACCATGGCAGTTGTGGGTCTTTCCCTTCTTTGTCTGTGCTCGTTGCTTGTCAAGAGCCTGACTACAAGAAAATTCACCTTTAAGCTCGACGGAGTTGGGTTTTTGATTTTAGCCTTGCTGATAGTTTATCTTGTCTCATCAGTATTCTCGTTTGCAAGGGCAAAAAGTCTGCAAATCTGGGCGGTATACTTTGCGTTTATGACCTTCTATTTCGTTGTCGTAAACACTGTAAAAACAAAAAAACAGCTTACCGACATTCTTACCGTATTCTGTATCTCAGGATTTGTTGTTTGCCTTTACGGAATCCTTCAGTATCTTTTTGGATGGAATATCAGCCAGGCATGGATTGACGAAGAAATGTTCGGTGATATAAAAATGCGAATATACTCCACGCTCGAAAACCCAAATGTTCTGGGAGAGTATATTCTTCTCGCTCTTCCCCTTTGTATAGGACTTATGTGGAAAAAGAAAAACATTTTCACAAAAGCTGCATTTTTGCTTATGGCATTAATTATGGGAATTGCTCTTATCCTCACATTTTCACGGGGATGTTGGATAGGAATTATGGTAGCAGCCGGAATTTTCATTACTTTTGCGGCAGGTAAGCTTTGGGGACTCGCTCTCCCTCTCATACCCATAATACCTATGGTTTTGCCCGAAAACATACTTAACCGTTTTTCAAGTATTGGAGATATGAAGGATTCCTCAACATCCTATCGCGTTTATATCTGGATGGGAACACTTCTTATGCTGAAAGATTTCTGGCTTTCGGGAATTGGCCCGGGCACTGAAGCATTTTCGGCTGTTTACCCCGCTTATTCCTATGATACTATTGTCGCACCCCATTCCCACAGTCTGTTTCTTCAGATTATGGTAGAATCGGGTATTGTGGGGCTGGTTATATTCCTCATTCTGACAGTTTTGTTTTTGAAAAAACTTGCCTGTGCCCACCAGACCTTTGGCAAAGGCCACGAACTTTCAACTCTTTTGGTGAGTGTTGGCGCTGCAGTCATCGGCTTTATGGTTCAGGGATTGTTTGACAACTGTTTCTACAACTACCGCGTCTTTATGATATTCTGGACAGTTATCGGTCTTGGTTCCGCTGCTGCAAACATAGCAAAGCCAAAAATTTCGGATACGGAGGTAAAACAAAATGCTTAAAGTTCTTCAGGTATCATCAGATACAAACATCGGGGGTGCCGGAAAATGTATTCTTACCTACCTCAAATACTACAACAAGGCGGAGATTGAAGTCGCTGTTGTTCTTCCCAAAAACAGTCTTTTAAAACCGGGAGTTGAAGCCCTGGGTGTGAAAGTTTTTGAAATTGATGGTATGGCAGATAAGTCTCTGGATATAAAAGCAATCAACAAGCTTCGGAAAATCTTTGCAGAATTTAAGCCTGATATTGTTCACACTCACGCAAGTATGGCAGCCCGCATAGCAGCACGTCTTTATGGCGCAAAAATAGTCTACACGCGTCACAGTGTTTTCCCGCCTGACCCCAAGCTCACAAAGGGCATTGGCAAAATGCTTTGCGGCTTGGCAAACAATTCTACCGCTGACACAATAATAGCTGTTGCCGAGGCGGCAAAAGAAAACATTTGTGACATTGGCGTTGATGAAAAGAAAATTCAAGTGGTATTAAACGGAGTTGAACCACTCAGAAAATATTCCCCCGAAGAAATCGCCTCAGCAAAAATGAGCTTCGGCATTCCCAACGATTGCAAGTGCACCGCAATCGTTGCACGACTGAACGAAGTCAAAGGTCACAAATATTTCGTAGAGGCTGCAAAAATTCTCAAAGAACGTGGCGTAAAGGCTAAGTTTCTGATTGCAGGTACCGGAGATATGGCAGAGAAAATCCGAAAACAAATTCTTGAAAATCAACTTGAGGACTATGTAACAATGCTTGGTTTTCTGGACAATGTTGAAGCTTTGATGAATGTCATTGACGTCCAGGCAAACTGCTCCTTCGGCACCGAAGCAACAAGTCTTTCCCTGCTTGAAGGAATGAGCCTTGGGAAACCTGCTGTGGTATCTGACTTTGGTGGAAACCCCGGGGTTATAAAGGATGGGAGAAACGGCTTTTTGGTTCCCACTCACGACGCCAAAGCTTTAGCTGATAAACTTGAAGAGCTCTTTACAGATGAGGCTTTGTACTCGGAAATGTCAACAACCGCCTCAGCAATTTTCGAAGCAACCTTTACAGCAAAGAAATATGCTGAGAATATTGATAAAATCTACTTAGGTCTTGGAGGTAACAAACATGAATAAACCCAGATTTAATCTCGTTGATGCAGTCATAATCCTTGTGATTTGCGTAGTTATTGCCGCAGGTGTTTTGTTTGCAGGCAAACTTTCAGGGGCAAAAATAGCCTCTCCCTCCCAAACCAACAACGCTACAGCAGAATACACAATCCAAATTAAAAATTGTGAAGAAGAGCTGTGTGTTCAATTTGAGAACGCTCTGAAAAACGATAGTATTGTTCTTGTAACTGATGAGGATTCATGGAACGCAAAGCTTGTGAACATCGAGCGGAATAATGCAACAAAAATTACCACGAACTACAAAACCGGTGAGTCTGTTCTCGCAGAGTACCCCGATACCTTTGATTTGTCAGTTACCCTGAAATCCGATGTTTATGAAACAGACACCAAAATATCTGTTGGCGAAACACCACTTCAGGTGGGTAATCTCTTAAAGATTAAAGGCAAGGGCTTTGTGGGCATAGGATATGTTGTCGACATAACAACAGGCCCACTTGCACAATAGGAAGGAGACTGATATTATGATAAACAAAGAGGGAAAGCTTTTCGGCAAAATAAGTATTATTGATATTCTGGCTCTTGTTGTTGTTTGCGTTTTGGCTTTTGGGGTTTACACAAGAACCATGCCGCTGTTAAAAGACAGTTCTTCATCAGATTGCAAAATTGAATACAAAATAACTGTTAAGGGTGTCCGCATGGGAACTGTTGATGCACTTAGAAAGAGTACTGACCTTTATGATACCTATGCAAGTAATCACATCGGTGTCGTTAAGCACGTGGAATACCTTCCCTACAAAAAAGCTGTTGAGCAGATGAACGGCGAATTGAAAATGGTTGAACAGCCCGAACTCTATGACGTACTCCTGACAGTTCAGGTGGACGGAAAAAGTACCGACAATGAGTATCTCACAAACTCCGACTATTCCATTCTTTCCGGAAACGAAATCTCGTTTTTCTCCAAATATGCGAATACCTCAGGCAAAATCAGCGGTGTGAGAGAAACAGACTAACCCACAAGCGGCGGGGCAGTTTCCCGTCGTTTTTCTTTGACCAAAGGAGGCTCTGCCTATGTTTAAACGTTTTACTGTGTACTACAAACCATATATAGGAATTATCCTTATCGACCTGCTTTGTGCGGCACTTTCTACTGTATGCGAACTTGTTTTCCCCATGATTGTCCGGGAAATCACTTCCGCCGCCTCCACAGGTCAGGCCTTGATTTTATCAACGGTGTTAAGACTTGGGGCTATGTATCTTTTTTTGCGAATTGTTGATACAATAGCAAACTACTTTATGGCAAATGTAGGCCATATCATGGGGGCACGTCTTGAAACAGATATGCGTCGGGATATTTTTGACCATTTGTCCAAGCTCCCCTACAAATATTTTGACAACACCAAAGTGGGACAAATTATGTCAAGAGTCACATCCGACCTTTTTGACATAACCGAGTTTTCACACCATTGCCCTGAGGAATTCTTTATAGCGGCAATAAAAATAATTGGCTCATTCATAATCTTAGGCAGAATAAATCTTACCTTTACCGCAATAATTTTTCTGCTTCTTCCTCTTATGCTTATTTCGGTTTTTGTTTTCCGAAAGAATATGAAGTCCGCCTTCAAAGCTCAGAGGGTTCAGGTTGGTGAACTGAACGCAGACCTTGAGGACAGCCTTTTGGGAATACGCGTGGTGAAAAGTTTTGCAAATGAAGACCTGGAACGCGAGAAATTCAGAGAAGGCAACCGAAAATTCTTTGAAACAAAAAAACACGCCTACAAATATATGGCACTTTTCCAGGCAGGTACCCGATTCTTTGATGGAGTTATGTATATCGCCGTTTTGGTAATAGGCTCACTTTTTATGCTGGGCGGAAAAATCACACCCTTTGATTTGGTTGCATACCTTTTGTATATCCAGACCCTTATTACCTCAATTCGCAGAATTGTCGAGTTCACCGAGCAATTCCAACGGGGTATTACAGGCATCGAGCGTTTCTATGAGGTAATGGACGAACCTATTGAGGAATACTGTCCCATAGACGCTGTTGAACTTAAAAATGCAAAAGGTGATGTTGACTTTAACAATGTAACCTTCAAATATTCTGATGACACAAAAGAGGTTCTTACCAGTCTCAGTCTCCATATAAAAAAGGGTGAAAATGTTGCATTCGTAGGACCGTCAGGCGGAGGAAAAACTACCATTTGCAACCTTATCCCGAAGTTTTATGACCTGACTGACGGCAACATTCTTATTGACGGCATAGACATCAAAAACATTACTCTTGGGTCACTTCGTGACAACATAGGAATGGTGCAGCAAGACGTTTACCTTTTCTGTGGCTCAGTTTACGAGAATATTGTGTACGGAAAGCCCGACGCCACTATGGACGAAGTAATAGCCGCCGCCAAGGCAGCCGGCGCCCACGACTTTATTATGGACCTTAAGGACGGTTATGACACCTATGTGGGAGAACGGGGAATGAAGCTCTCCGGCGGTCAGAAACAAAGAATATCAATTGCCCGACTTTTCCTGAAAAATCCCCCCATCCTTATCCTGGACGAGGCTACCTCAGCTCTTGATAACGAAAGTGAGCTTCTTATCCAGAATTCATTGAAAAAGCTTTCTGAGGGAAGAACAACCTTCACCATTGCCCATCGTCTTACAACCATCAAAAACGCAACAAGAATTTTTGTTTTGACCTCCGATGGAATTGTAGAGGAAGGCACCCACGAAGAACTTATGAAACGTGGTGGTGAGTATGCAAAGCTTTATTCTCTTTACAGCACACTTTGATATTCTAGCCTAAAAATACAAGCTTTTGGGAATCGCCTTTATGATAAAGCTATGCCACGATTTTTTCTGTAGGTTATAGGACTCAATTAATGTATTGTGTCCTGATTAAAATACGCAGACCTTTCGGTCTGCGTATTTTAAATTTATGCATTTTTACTGTATGCCATTTCCGGCTGGATTTCTCCGCTTATAAATTCATACACCTCATTATTTACTTTTTCTGCATCAAAATTCTCTTTCGCAAATTTTTCAGCATTAATCCCCATTTTCTTCATTTCCTCAGGATTTTCAATTAACCAAATTAACTTTTCAGCCATTTTCTCTGGGTCTCCGTCCTCAACTATAAAACCATTGTATTCATCTAACACAGTATCCTTGCACCCTACAGCATTACTTGTAATAATTGCTCTCCCCATTGCTTCCGCCTCCATTATTGAAACAGGGCAGCCTTCCCTGTAGCTTGGCAACAAAAATACAGAAGCCTCCTCAAGATATGGTCTTACATCTTTTGTGGTTCCGTAATACTCTATACTTTTATCTTCTATGTATTCCTTAATGTCTGTCAGATGAGTTGATACCTCTCTCCCCAAAAGTCCGAAAACTGCATCAGGATATTTCTTTTTTACTATTCGAGCACATTCACAATATCTAAATATTCCTTTAGTCTTCATCATTCGTGCAACCATAATGAAATTTTTTTCATTTTTTAATGGTGTAAATCTAAACTTTTTCAGGTCTACTCCTATTCCGTGAATAACCTTGCATTTATTTTCTAACACTAACTTTTTACTTGCAAACTCATTTTTATCTTCTTCATTTAAGAAAAACACTCCCGAAACCTTTTTAAACGAAAGCCTATATAAAAAATTGACTATTTTTTTTATAATCCCCCATTTTAATCCGCTGTTTATATAAACATCTCCCAATCCTTCAACTGTTGCATATATTTTCTTTATTCCTGCCAAACTTCCACTCATAACACCAAATAAATTCGGCTTAAGCTGATAGGTTAAAATACAATCAGGCACTTCCTTTTTTATTATCCTAAACAAATTTATAAAGTATTTTAAAATAGCAAACGGATTTAAACCTCTGTTATTTTGAGAAATATAATAAAAAACTGTACCTAAATCCTCTATTTCTTTCTGCCTTTCATTATCATGAGCTACAACAACAACTTTATGGCCTTTGTTTTTTAAAAATTTTATTATTGTACTTCTGAAATTTATTACGTTCTCCGATGATGTCATAATTAATAAATACTTCATTATAAACTCCCATCTGCCACCATTAACGGCCAACACAAAATACAACGCCTTTCTCACAACCCTTTATCGTCTGTAAGCTGAGCATTTTCCATCTTTTAATAACGCAATATGTGGGCAAAACATATCTGAGCTGTCAATCCTGTGCCAATATTCACCCTCAGCGCAGTTAGTACATAATTTAAAATCACCTTCTTCATTTTTTTGTACAAACATATGCTTTTGTTCTTCAGCCTTGACTAAATTATCTCTGCACTTTCTTTTAAAACCTTTTAAGAATCTTATCATAACATCTCCTAATATTGTTTTATTGAAATATATACATATATAAGTATATATCTATATGAATAAATTGTCAAGTAAAAATATATTTAATAAAATATATAAGGGGTGTATTTATGATAAAAATAATTCTCGACGAAACATTAAAAAAACTTAACTTAACCAGATATGAATTATCTAAACGAACAGGAATCCAGTATCAAATTATTGATAATTATTATAAAAACAAGGTGATACGCTATGACAGCTATGTTTTAGACAGAGTGTGCGATGCATTAGATTGTAAAATTGATGATATTATTGAATTTAAAAAATCGGATATATCTAAATAAACTATAAAAGGATTGCCAACATGACAATCCACAAAAATTTCTCACAGACAAAAACACCGCAGAAACTTTTCTGCGGTGTTTTAATTTATCTTTATTCACATATATCTGCCAAGCTGAATCTTATAACCGACTTAAGCTCCTCAAGTGCAAGTTCAACCTGATAACCTATCCGCCCTGCACTGAAAAACACATTCTCGAATTCTGAAGCACTTTCGTGAAAGGTTGTTGGAAAAAACTTTTTCATTCCGATAGGAGAACAACCTCCGTGCACATACCCCGTAAGGGGAAGCAAGTCCTTGGACTTCAGCATCTCAATCTTCTTCTCACCTACAACCTTTGCCGCTTTTTTCAGGCTAAGCTCACGATTCACAGGCACAACAAACACATAATATTTGTTAGCCCCTGCCGTTGTCACCAGCGTCTTGAAAACTCTGTCGGGGTTTTGCCCCAGCTTTTCTGCAATTTCCATACCGCTTATGGCTTCAGGTATATCATAAACATATTCCTTATGGGGTATCTTCTTCTGGTCAAGAAGTCTCATAGCATTTGTCTTGTCCATATTTCCTCCAAAAAAGAGCTATTTACCACCCTTTATCTTGTCCCAATATTCCTTTGCGGCTTGTTCGTTTTTGTTGTTGCCGTATTGATAATACTTCTTGTCCTTTATCTTATCGGGCAGATATTGCTGTTTAACGTAGTTGTTCGGGAAATCATGGGGATAAAGGTATCCTTGTCCCTTTTTCACATCTCCCTCGCCGTCAAAATGCTTGTTTTGAAGCTGTCTTGGGATTTCTCCGGTATCCATTCTCTCCAAATCTGCCATAGCACTATCAAGGGCAATATGTGCCGAATTGGATTTCGGTGCCGTAGCAAGAAGAACCGCCGCATCACCAAGGGGAATCCTTGCCTCGGGAAGTCCAAGCATAAGTGCACTGTCAACACAGGCCTTAACAATCGGAATTGCCATTGGATAAGCCAGACCAACATCCTCCGCCGCAATAACCATAAGCCGACGACACGCAGTCGCCATATCATCTGCTGCAAGAAGTCTGCCAAGATAGTGCACAGCCGCATCAGGGTCCGAGCCCCGGATTGACTTCTGCAAAGCACTCATAACATCATACTGACTGTCTCCCGACTTGTCATATCGCAAAGATTTTCTTTGGGTACATTGCTCAGCCGCTGCCATATCTATATTCAGATTTCCCTTTTCATCAGGCTTTGCATAAATCACAGCAAGTTCAAGGGAATTCAGTGCCTTTCTCACATCACCATTCGACATTTCAGCAATATGCAAAAGTGCGTCATCATCGGCAGAAACACTTATTCCCGAAAAATCCTTTTCCACCAGCTTTAATCCACGTCTGAGTGCCACAACAATCTCAGACGGCAAAACCGACTTGAACTCAAAAACCGTACTCCTGCTCAAAAGTGCATTGTATACATAAAAATATGGGTTCTCGGTGGTACTGGCAATCAGGGTAATCTTTCCGTTTTCAGTATATTCAAGCAGGGATTGTTGCTGTTTTTTGTTGAAATTCTGAATCTCATCAAGATAAAGCAATATCCCATTCTGCCCCTCAAGGCTCTCGGTCCTTGCACAAACATCCCGCACATCACCCACCGATGCACAAGTGGCATTCAGCTTAAAAAGTGTCTTGCCACTGATTTTTGCCATAATATTTGCAACCGTGGTTTTTCCCGTACCCGACGGGCCATAGAAAATCATATTGGGAACAGTGCCGCTCTCGGCAATTCTTGAAAGAATTTTGCCCTCACCAATTATATGCTTCTGCCCCACGACCTCGTCAATGGTTTCGGGTCTTAGTCTGTCTGCAAGTGGATTACTCATAAAGCGGATGCTTCTTGCACAAAGCGTCAACACGCTTTGAAGCTTCTTCGCGGTTAGCCTCAAAATCGTTTATTACAAGAGCAATAATCTGTGCTACCTCACGCATATCATCTTCCTTAAAGCCACGTGTTGTAACAGCAGGTGAGCCCAGACGAAGACCACTTGTAACAAATGGGCTTTGCGGGTCATTGGGGATTGTGTTCTTGTTTGCTGTAATGCCGATTTCATCAAGGTTATGCTCAACCTCTTTACCTGTGAGTCCCTTCTTTGAAAGGTCAACAAGCATAAGGTGGTTATCTGTTCCGTCAGAAACGATGTCAACGCCAAGACTCTTAAGCTCATCGCAAAGAGCTGCTGCATTTTTCTTAACCTGTGCCTGATATTCCTTAAATTCAGGCTTGAGCGCTTCGCCAAAGCATACTGCTTTTGCAGCGATTACGTGCATAAGGGGTCCACCCTGATTTCCGGGGAATACCGCCTTGTTAATCATCTGAGCGTACTTCTCTTTGCAGAGGATAAGACCGCCACGGGGACCTCTCAGGGTTTTGTGGGTAGTGGTTGTTACAAAGTCTGCATAAGGAACAGGGCTTGGATGAAGACCTGCCGCAACAAGACCTGCAATGTGTGCCATATCAACCATCAGATATGCACCAACCTCGTCAGCAATCTCACGGAACTTTGCAAAGTCAATTTCTCTTGCATAAGCACTTGCACCGGCTAAGATAAGCTTCGGCTTGTGCTTGAGTGCGAGTTCTCTAACTTCTTCATAATTTATTCTGTGGGTAACAGCATCAACGCCATAAGGAACAACATTGAAATACTTTCCCGAAATATTAACAGGTGAACCATGGCTCAAGTGTCCGCCGTGTGCAAGGTTCATACCGAGATAAGTATCACCCGGCTCCATTGCTGCAAAAAATACAGCAAGGTTTGCCTGAGCACCTGAATGTGGCTGAACATTGGCAAATTCTGCGCCAAAAAGTTCCTTTGCACGTTCTCTTGCAAGGTCCTCTACTATATCAACGTATTCACAACCGCCATAATATCTCTTTCCCGGATAACCTTCGGCATATTTATTTGTAAGAGGCGTTCCCATAGCCTCCATAACTGCCGGGCTGACAAAGTTCTCAGAAGCAATAAGTTCAATTTTGCTTCTCTGTCTGCCGATTTCCTGCTTAATTGCCGCAGCAACCTCAGGGTCTGTTTTCAGAATGTTTTCAAGTTCAAACATCTATCTTCCTCCTTGGTAATTCATCAAAAATATGTTTACAAATATTTTGAAATGTAATATAATATACATACACATCAATTATACTAAAAAATTTGATATTTTGCAAGGGGAAAACCAAAAATGTCTGAAAATATACAAGAAAAAAAACAACGTGCCGAAAAAATAATAGAAATTTTCAAAAAAGTCTATAAAGACGCCGACTGCACATTGAACTATTCCTCACCTCTTCAGCTTCTTATCGCAACTCAACTCGCGGCTCAATGCACTGATGCCAGGGTCAATATGGTTACCCCTGCGCTTTTTGCCCGATACAAAACCGCCTTTGATTTTGCAGAAGCCGACGAAAACGAGCTTTCGACCCTTATCCGAAGCACAGGCTTTTACCGAAACAAAACAAAAAACATAATTGCCTGTTGCAAAAAGATAATTTCCGACTTTAACGGTGAAGTTCCAAAAACATTGGAAGAGCTTTTGACTTTGCCCGGAGTGGGCAGAAAAACGGCAAATCTGGTTTTAGGCGATATATTTCACATTCCCGGCATAGTGGTTGACACCCACGCCGGCAGATTGTCAAGGCGAATGGGGCTGACAAAAAACACCGACCCCTATAAAGTCGAACTTGATTTGCTCAAGATCATCCCGCCTGAAGAGCAATCCGACTTTTGTCACCGTCTGGTTGCCCACGGAAGGGAGTTTTGTGATGCACGAAAGCCCCGGTGCGCAGAGTGTCCCCTGACAGACATTTGCCCCAAAATAATTTAAAATAAATCAAAAAACAGAGTTTTCAGGAGCTTTTGATATTATATTTGAACGTAATCGCTTATAACTGCCTGTAGTTTAGAATAATTTTGTATTTTTCTCTTGACTTTTATGCTCCCAGATGATATAATATCAGCTGTCGCTAAGTTCGGCGGCAGTAAATGTGGGCGCATAGCTCAGCTGGGAGAGCATCTGCCTTACAAGCAGAGGGTCATAGGTTCGAGCCCTATTGTGCCCACCATATTTACGGTCCGGTAGTTCAGTTGGTTAGAATGCCAGCCTGTCACGCTGGAGGTCGTGGGTTCGAGCCCCATCCGGATCGCCATTTTCTTTTTTAGGCTACATGCCTCTGTAGCTCAGTCGGTAGAGCAGAGGACTGAAAATCCTCGTGTCGGTGGTTCGATTCCGCCCGGAGGCACCATTCACATTTTTCCCTTTTGTGAATATATTATTAAAAGATGCGGGAGTGGCTCAGTGGTAGAGCGTCACCTTGCCAAGGTGAACGTCGCGAGTTCGAATCTCGTCTTCCGCTCCAACAAAAGACAAAAGGACGCGTGAGTCTCTAGCGTCCTTTTGTTCTAAAAACTAAATACGGCGCCATAGCCAAGTGGTAAGGCAAAGCTCTGCAAAAGCTCTATCCCCCGGTTCAAATCCGGGTGGCGCCTCCAAAAATAGATATCGTTCAAAAGAACGATGTCGATTTTTACTTATTCACTATTCCCTATTCACTCTTCCCCTAAAATTCGTCTTCAAAATCTGTTTTCTTTTCAATTATCTCAAGCTTTGCAACAGACACCTCATACGCCGTTTTTGTTTCAACCTCTGTCTCGCTTAACTTTTTCTGATATTCACGGCTTTGAATTCTACCCTTAACAATCACATTATCTCCAACTTTAAGGTTTTCAGCAAACTTTGCATTTCTTCCCCACGTGATACACGGTATATAATCAGACTTGTTATAAGAACGATTAACCGCAAGTAAAATATCTGCAATTTCTCTGCCAAAAGGTGTGGTGCGATAAACAGGCTGTTTGCATATGTAGCCGTTGAGATATATGTAATTTGTGTTTTCGTCTTCATCTTCATATATTCTCTCTATATATCTCACGAACACCGTTAAGATAAGGCGATTCCCTACATTTGAAAAATTGTTATATGAACGGAATTGTCCCTCTATCCTCACCTTGTCGCCAACTGCAATCCCATCCCCAACTAAAAATTTTTCTGAGACAGTCACTTTCACAAAATCCCTTGTTTCGCTTAATCTGGGCACATCCAGAACAAACGTATAAAAACTTTCTTCATAAACCTCATGCGAAAATTCCGGCTCCGACGAAACAGTTCCGGCAATAAACACCTTGTTGTTTTCTGTGTAATTTCCCGTATTCAAGTCTATCCACTCCTCAAGCATTTCAAAAAGTTTAATGTATATAATCTATCTATATTCAATTCAAAACATTTTAGAACACTCAAAGCATCTTAGATACATTTTTCTACTTTTCACAAAAACGGAGCCTCCACTCTTGTCATTCCGCACTCTCCCCCTGTCATTCCGAGGGAAGCGCCAGCGGCGAGGAATCTCAAGAGATTCTTCACTTCATTCAGAATGACAAAAGAATCTTCCCACAAAGACGGGCAAAAAAATACCGCCCTTTAAAAAGGCGGAGCCATACAGAGAGTTGTGAACGAGGAAAGAATTTCTTCGCAAAAATGCCGAAAATTATTAAGTTCCCGACCTTCGGCATTTTTAGTCAAGCAACCCGATATATATCGGGGTATCGAAGACGGCGGAAAAATTTGAAACGAGGGAGCTATTCTCTGTCAGGCTCTGCCTTTGGCGCAACAGTTTTTGCTCCACTTTTTCAAAAAAAGTGGAAAACAAATAAGAAATTGCTTCGTAGTCAGCAAAGCATCAGCGACGAGGATTCACGCATACAAAAAAAGCAGAGCGTATGCTCTGCTTTTTAAGCCTTTTAACTTAGGTTAAATTACCATTGATATGATGCGTTATGATAGTTACCAAGAACATCTACGCCAGCAACAGCTGCATCAGCTTCGATCTCAGCGATAAGAGTATCAATCTCAGACGCATCCATAGTTCCTGTCATGATAGCACTTGTTGTGATAACATCTTCAACATCAAACACGGTGAATTCAACCATAGGGGTTTCATAAAACTTTTTCATTTTTATATTTCCACCTTTCTGTTTAAAAATCAACCGTTAATTATTGGTAATTGATATAAGATTTAGCAACCAAAGTTGTACCTTCAGGTACACCCAAGATAGCAGCCTTAAATGTAACTTCTCCGCCACCTGATACTAAAGTCTTACCATCTGCAAGAGCAGAAATCTTTGCACCTGGATTTGTGCTGCCGTCTTTGGTAAAGTGAATACCAAAATCAGAAACAACATAACCCTCTTTGCATGTAAAGGTTTCTTCTGCAACAACAACATCCTTGTATGTTACACCACCAATTACAAGCTCTTCCAAAACTTCCAAAACTGCAAATTCATCCTTGTCTCTAACATCAATAGCTACACGAACGGGATTATTGCTTGTACCAGAATACTGAACAATGATATAGTCCTTAGCTGTCTTTGTGGTATCAATAGCAATCTTTTTGGGGAAAGAACCACTTGGATACTGACCCTGCAACACAGCAACAACATCATCAGCTGCAGCAGGTGCCTCAGCTTCAGCATCGTTTGAATAGAAAGCAAGGAAAGTCTTATAGCCCTGGCCGGTAAAGAAACCAGCCTTGTCAAAGTCAATGTCGATTTCGCCCGCTGTCTTGTCATAAGTAGGAGCTACATCATCAACAGCAGCAAAAGCTACAGTTCCCAACAAAGCAACAGCCATAACAACAGCAACTAAACGTGCTAAAAGTTTGTTATTCATAGTAAAATCTCCTTTCATCAGTCAAGCAAAATATGCTTGAATTTTGGTTTGTTGTTTACGTGAAAAAAGGCGTAGCTGTTACTTCATCCCTAAATCACACCTACACATACTTATTCACTATTAAACACCCTTTAATTATAATCCCAAAAAAACAATTTGTCAACATAATAAAAAGCTTTTAAGCATAACAATCTGCATAAAAAATTTTATAACAGTTTGTGCAGTTTTTTATATAATTATATAATTTGTCTAAATTTTCTATTTATTGTTGAAATTAACAAAATATTTCTGCCAAAAAATAACACACTAAAAGCATTTTTTGTTCGTGATTCCCAGTCAACTTTGTTGACCGTTCCCTTTACTGCATGCGGAGGCTGTGAGATTCTTCACTGCGTTCAGAATGACAGTGGGGCTGTTCAGAATGACACCACGCAAGGCTTAGCATGGTTTTCTGTATACAAAACCTGCGGAGCGCCAATTTAGCACTCCGCAGGTAAAATCATTGCAAAACTTTATGAATTAATCTTCATAGAAATGAGCACGAGCTTCTTTAACAACTTTGAAAGATTCTTCGTATCTTTCCTTAAACTCAGGTGTTGTCCATCCCCAAGGTGCAGACAGATATCCAACGATGCTCTCATCAGGAGCGCCTTCTTCAAAATGTTCCATAAGTTCATAGGAATTATGAGGATTTCCGCCCCAAGCCGAGCCGGTTGGCACATATTTGAAGCCGTCTTTAGCAAGAGGACATGCAACCCTTCTGAAGTTTGCAAAGAAGTGGCCTTCTTCAAGATATTTAAATTCTCCAAGTTCCTCATAACGTTCGGGGGGCATAGGAGCAAAGTGTTCCTCGTGGAAAGCACGATAATACCATGGTGAAATAAGTAATTCATCCGTGCTGAATCTCTTTTTAAATTCTTCCGGATTTTTAAACAGCATATCATGCCAAATCCAAGGCGTTGCACCTGTTTCTTTCACGCAATCAACCAAGAATCTCAGGTCATGCCAGAGAAGTTCACCGCGACGATATACAACCAGGTCAACTTTAGCATGAGTCATCATGAAGTTGTTTTCTTCATCCATGCCAAGATGTATGTATTCCGGCTCCTCAAAAAGCTCATAAAGTTCATTTATAAGGTCTTTGCATACCTGGTAATAAACATCAGTTGAGAGCATCCAAGCATATTTTTTGAGCCAAACATCATGAGTAGCTGAGAAATTAAGCTTTGGAATAACCTTCAAACCTCTTTCTCTGCACTTTTTAAGCTCTTCCTTAATTTTTTCAGGTGACCATGCCCCCTCCGTCGAAACTTCGGGATGGGACTTGAACTGAACGCCATCGTTTACATCCAAAAGTATGGTGTTGAAACCAGCCTTTGGTGCCTCATCTATGATATAGTTCCAAATGTCTTCATCGAAAATCAATTTTTTTTGTGGATTATCCCAGTCCATATTTACACCGAGAGGAACCATTATAGCCCACATTTTTTCCTTAGCATTCGTTTTCATTTTAATACCCCCAATTTTTGAAGCGTAGCTTCCGAAATTTTGCTTTTTTTATTATAGCATCAAACTTTTTTAAAGTCAATACGAAAATCTTCTTTTTTATACTACATAATTCTTCGTCATTGAAGAAAAAACTTGACAAGTTTCGAAATTGCTCTTTTGTGCTATGCATTCATTACACAAAAAAGAACCACCCCATCGAGGTGGTTCTTTCGCTTCGTATGTTTTGAAATTACTTAAGTTCTACAGTTGCGCCAACTTCTTCAAGCTGAGCCTTGAACTTCTCTGCATCTTCCTTAGAAACAGCTTCCTTAAGTGTTGTGGGAGCACCATCAACAGCAGCCTTTGCTTCAGCAAGACCAAGACCTGTGATTTCACGAACAGCCTTGATAACCTTAATCTTTTCAGCACCTGCAGCAGCAAGAACTACGTCGAATTCTGACTTTTCTGCACCACCTGCAGCACCGCCATCAGCAGCACCAGCAGCAACCATAACAGGAGCAGCAGCGCTTACGCCAAACTCTTCTTCAAGAGCCTTTACCAAGTCGTTTACTTCCAAAAGTGTAAGAGATTTAATTTCTTCAATCATTTTTGCTATATCAGCCATTTTTATTATCCTCCATAATAAATTATATTTTGGGGAATGAACACCCCAATAAGTTTGTTACTGTGTAAATTATTCGGCACTTGCATCTTTCTTTGCAATAGCGTCCAATGTTCTGACAAGGTTTCCGATAGGAGCCTGAAGGCTGCCGAGCATCTTCGCAATAAGAACGTCTTTGCTGGGAATACTTGCATAAACCTTAACCTCATTAGCATCGATAACTTTGCCGTCAACAAAACCTGCCTTAATTTCAAGAGCTTCATTTGCCTTAGCAAACTCAACCAAAACCTTTGCAGGAGCAACAACGTCGTTGTCACATGTAGCAAGAGCTGTTGGTCCGTGAAGTACGGAATCCAAACCCTCCATACCAACTTCGTTAGCTGCAAAACGAATCAGTGTGTTCTTTATGATAGTATAATTAACACCTGCTTCTCTGAGCTTCGCACGAAGCTCTGTATCCTGAGCAACAGTAAGACCTCTGTAATCAGCAAGAACACCGGCCTGGGCACCCTTGAGTCTTTCAGTCAACTCAGCAACTATAGCTTTCTTGTTGTCTAAAACTTTTGCACTTGGCATCGAGTTTCCTCCTTTCAAAACATAACTGTCATCAAATCGGCTTGAGTGCCGATTTGTTTTTCTCAAAAAGATAACCCTCGCAGAACTTAGCGAGGGTCTCATACTTAAACAACAAACCATTGATTTGTAATTCAGTAATATCCTCGGCAGGATTTACGGCAAAGCCACCTGCTGTCTGCGGAAATTATCCAATTAACTCCGTTATTATAACACAAATCTATAACCGTGTCAAGGGTTTTTGAAAATAACTTCCAAATTAACCTTCAAGCTTAGCTGTGTTAACTTTAACGCCGGGGCCCATTGTAGAAGCCACGGTAACGGATTTCACATACTGTCCTTTAGCTGCAGCAGGCTTAGCCTTAATAACAGCACCAACAAGAGCATTAAAGTTTTCAACAAGCTTATCCTTGCCGAAAGATGCCTTGCCCAAGGGGCAGTGAATGATGTTTGTTTTGTCAAGTCTGTACTCAATCTTACCTGACTTGATTTCGGAGATAGCACGAGCAACATCAGGTGTAACTGTGCCTGCTTTGGGGCTTGGCATAAGGCCCTTGGGACCCAAAGTCTTACCGATTCTACCAACAACACCCATCATATCGGGAGTTGCAACAACAACATCGAATTCAAACCAGTTCTCTGACTGAATTTTCTGAACCAAATCCTCAGCACCAACATAGTCAGCACCTGCAGCCTTAGCTTCTTCAGCCTTGCCCTCACGAGCAAAAACAAGGACTCTGGTTTCTTTACCTGTACCGTTGGGAAGAACTACCGCACCTCTAACCTGCTGGTCAGCGTGTCTTGAGTCAACGCCCAACTTAATGTGAATCTCAACAGTTTCGTCAAACTTAGCCTTTGCGGTCTGGCATACCAAATCCAAAGCCTCAGCAGAGTCATAAAGCTTACCTTTTTCAATAAGCTTAACGCTGTCTTGATATTTCTTACCTTTCACCATTTTAAATTTCCTCCTATCGTGGTTCTGCAGAATGCTTTAAACATTCCTCCCACTTAATTCAATTGGAACGTTTTCGGATTACTCTTCCACGGTAACGCCCATAGACCTTGCTGTGCCCGCAATCATAGACATAGCTGCTTCAACAGAAGCCGCATTCAGGTCAGGCATTTTCTGCTCAGCAATAGCCTGAAGGTCAGCCTTTGAAAGCTGTGCAACCTTAGTCTTGTTGGGAACACCGCTACCGCTCTGAATCTTACAAGCCTTCTTGATAAGAACAGCTGCCGGCGGAGTCTTAGTGATAAATGAGAACGACCTGTCCTGATAAACAGTGATAACAACCGGGATAACAAGACCTGCATCCTTTGCTGTTTTTTCATTGAACTGTTTACAGAAATCCATGATGTTCACACCGTGCTGACCGAGAGCGGGACCAACCGGAGGAGCCGGTGTAGCCTTACCTGCTCCAATCTGCAATTTGATGTAACCTGTAATTTTTTGCGCCATTTTAATGACACCTCCCTTTCACAAACGTGGTAATATCGGAATCGGAGTTTCTCCGTTCCTCCCACATACCCAAGTCACCTTGGATATATAAATAACGGCTTAGCCGTGTGGGTAACTTAACTTAATGCTTCAACCTGATTAAACTCAAGCTCGACATCTGTGTCTCTGCCAAACATAGAAACTTTAGCTTTTATCTTCTGTTTATCCATAACAATTGCATCGATAACACCGACAAAACCTTCAAGCGGACCGTACTTAACACGGATGCTGTCTCCTACCTCAAAGCCCACGCTTACAGTCTTCTTTTCAAGACCGATAGCCGCGATTTCCTCATCGGTGAGGGGCACGGGCTTCGAACCGGGTCCGACAAAACCGGTAACGCCTCGGCAGTTTCTTACAACATACCAGCTTTCATCGGTCATAATCATCTTTACGATAACATAGCCCGGGAAAACCTTTCGCATAACCGTTTTCTTTTTGTCGTCCTTAATTTCGACAACTTCTTCCATGGGAACGCTGATTTCCTGTATTACGTCCTGCATATTACGATTTTCAATCGTTTTTTCTATGTCAGCTTTGACTTTGTTCTCATAACCTGAGTAGGTGTGAGCAACATACCATTTAGCTTCTTTAGACATAATAAACGGGATAAACCCTTCCCTCCTACTTATCTGTTGATAAACAGTCCTATACCGCTGTTAAACAGCCAGTCCAAAATCCAGATAACTGCACCAACAATTAAAACAAAAATAAGCACAATCAGTGTGTTCTGTCTAACCTTTGCGAATGAAGGCCATACAACTCTCTTGAGTTCAGCTTTCATATCAACAAACCAGTCTTTGATTCTTGTGAATACACCAGGTTTCTTATCTTTCTTATCCATTTTAACTACCTCTTTGTTTTCAAAAATTACTTCGTTTCCTTGTGAAGTGTGTGCTTCTTACAGAATCTGCAGTACTTGTTCATTTCCAATCTGTCAGGACTGTTCTTCTTGTTCTTCATTGTGTCATAGTTTCTCTGCTTACATTCTGTACATGCTAATGTGATTTTAACTCTCATTTTCTTTCACCCTTTCCCAATTATACCTTCAAAACAAAGGCGTTTTCGCCTTAATTTTTCAAATTTTAGTTTGCATTTTCTTTTCAACACAAATAAAACCCCTTTTCAGAGGTAATGTTATGTTACCACAATTTGACCAGCTTGTCAATGGTTTTTTTAATATTTTTTCAGTTATTACTGCACTTTTTTTGAATACACTATATATAGTATAAGTTTTTTCCTATTCACCACAAACACATTCACTTAACCATTGAAAGGACTGTTATTATGAAAAAATCTTTAAGCATTGCTGCAGTGTACACAGGACTTGTTATAGGAGCAGGATTTGCATCGGGCAGAGAGATTTTCGAGTATTTCAATCTTTCATCACGCCATGATTTCACCGGAATAATTTTCGCATGCCTTGCCTTTGGAGCACTCTCTTTTGTAATTATGCAGCTTTCAAAACTGCTTTGTGTATCTTCCTTTGACGAGCTTATTAACGCCGTGGGTGGCAAACTTCTTTCTGGTCCTTTGAAGCTTTTTATGTTCTGCTTTATGTTCTGTGGTTTTTTTGTTATGCTTTCCGCCTGCGGAGCACTTTTTGAAAGCTCTTTCAGTCTTCCGTCCCGAACAGGGATTTTGTTTCTTGCAACCTTGTGTTTCGTCGTTTTTGTTTTTGAAACGAAAGGTCTTGTTGCCGCAAACTCAATTATGGTACCCTTTATGATTGTCGGAATGATTTTTCTTTGTGTTTATTCCATTCTCTTTAAGACAGCCGAGGTTTTTAACAGTTTTTCGGCTTTCAGACGAAACTTTATTGTCTCTGCCATCTGCTATGTAAGCTACAACACTATAACCGCAGGAGCAGTTCTTGTTCCTCTTTCCGAAGCTGTTTCAAAAAAAACTATTCTCCGGGCTGCTTCAATCAGCAGCTCAATTCTTGGCATCCTGATATTTTTGGTTTGGTCAGCTCTCAATATATACTATGATTCAATTTTTTCCTCTCAAATGCCTCTTTTAACCATCGCCACCAACCAAAGCAGACTGTTTGGCAAACTCTATGGCATTATCCTTTTTATGGCTCTTTGTACCACAGCAATTTCCCACGGATTTGGCATCCTTGGAAAATTTCATTTCAAAACCAGGCTTGACCGCGCTTTGGCGTCGGCAATACTTTGTCTTGCTGCCATGCCCTTTGCACGACTTGGGTTTTCATCCCTTGTTTCATATCTATATTCGGCATTTGGTTTTATGGGACTTATATGGACAGTTCTTTTGCTTGTCAGATTTTTCAAAAGCCGTACATAGCATCATTGCTTTTCAAGCCATTCTTCCAGATACTCGGTTGAGATTGTTTCGTTTTTCAAAAACTTGAAAACCCCGGCAGCTTTTTTAACCGAATAGTCAATCATTGCCTGAGCAATGCGCTCATTTAATCCTTCGTGAGCATCGCCATCATAGGAATTGGGAAAGTTTGCCATCCAGGAAAACGGTGTTTCAATCCCCATCCCTTTGAAATCATCAAAACGATGGGTGGATGCTCCGCTTTCTTCAAAAATCTTATCAAGGCGGACGGTTTCGGGTCTTACGCCATACACCCAGCCTGTCTCAACAAAACAAGCATGACCAAAGCGCTTTTTTGCTTCAGTATAATCACTGAGCACCTTTTTATCCTCTTTTGTGAGATAATCATAATTTGCTGCCAGAAGTTTTTTGGGTGTTGGATAGTCTGAGCCAAGAGAATAGTTATAAACAAGATATTCATTCTTCTCATACAGCACACTCCGCAAAAATTGTGAAATCATAGCGCTGTTTCCGCCATGACCATTAAAAAGCAGAATTTTTTTGAAACCATTTCTGTATATTTCCCGACAGGTTTCTTTAAGGATTTGCTGACGCAGTTCAGCACTGAAAATAACTGTGCCCTTAAATTCCCCTGCCCCGGTCTTTTCGCCAAAATACATTGTAGGGAAAACGCAAACCGGCTCCTGCTCTGCCGCAAGTCTTGCAATCTCAGTCGCATGAATAACATCCGTGCCCACAGGAAGATGTGAGCCATGCTTTTCAAGACAGCCTATAGGCAAAACGCAAACTCCTTTAGACTTTCTTATTGCATCATCAAATTCTTCAGTTCTCAAATTTTCCCACAACATACCAAAATTCTCCTTTGTTAAATCAGAGAGCATTTGAGCTCTCCGATTATCATTTTTACTCAAATTCTATACTTTACTCAAACTCTATGGTAACTTCTGTAACTCTTGGAGTCCCCACCCCGCAAGTGGCGCCGAGTTCAAGCTTGTATTGGATAAAGCCTTTAAGGTTAAGTGCTGAAATGTCACTGCCACTTTCAAAGCTTTCAGACCACTGTGCCTTTTCAAGTGCATCAATGCTGTCTGCACAGCGAAGCTGAATCTTAACCCAGGTCTTTTTGCCGTTTTCAGCAACCCAGGATGCTTTCACTGCCTTTTTCCCTGCCGGAACTTCATAGCCTTCAGAGAAATAATACTCGCTGTCTGACCTATCCATGATATTTCCAATGTCTGCACTGCACATACCATGAGGTCCAATGCTGGGCAGTGCGGTGAAGCGTTGCTCATTTATACCATCTTCTCCGCCCCAGAATATGAATGAATCGCAAACATGATGTCCATCCTTTTTGTGACTTGCCACCGCCAAATCTATGTAGCCATCACCATTAAAGTCACCGGACAAACATCCACAACCCGAATTGGTAAATATATTCTGGTGGTTTTCTATATGGAACATTCTGTCCTCAGACTGGAAATATATCTTTGAATCTATATCACGGAAACGACCATTGTTATATGCTGTACCATAAATATCAAGCAATCCGTCATTGTTAAAGTCCTGAACTGTTATAGTAGTTATACAGAACGATGGCAACTCAGATTTTCTGTGCTCTTCATATCCGTTCGGTCCACCCCAGTATATAACAAATCTTCCGGCTTCATCAGGCAATGAACATGCTTCAGCATAACAGCCACCGCAAATCAAATCCAAATATCCGTCACCGTCCAGGTCTGCCGCAGTAGCAGCATCAAGAGCTTCCGTTGCAAGTTCCTGACAATTGTCACGGCTGAAACCGTCCGGTCCGCCCCAGAATATCATTGAACGTCTGCCGAACACCTGGCCAACAAATATATCAAGATATCCGTCGCCATTAAAGTCAGCAGCCAACAGCCAACGCACCTCACCATAATTTTTGCAGATTTCTGCATCATTGTCACGGACAAATCTGCTCTTTTCCACTCTGGTCATATCTTTTGTATCTTCAATAAATTTTTCAGGGTCAGGGCCCAGAATCAGAACCTTCGGGTTTTCATAATCAAAACCGTTGGGGCCGCCTTCAAAAATCAAAAGCTCACGGCTGTGAATTCCGCCGGTGATAATATCAAGATAACCGCTGTGTCTGAAGTCGCCGATAGCCGCTCCGTGAGAGTCTTCTGAATTAAAGTATCCTCTCTTATTTTTAACATCAAAGCCATCAGGACCATTGAAGTAAAGGAACGACTCTCTCTCTACTGATGCCGGTTTGTTTTCAGAGCAGTTAACCAAAAGTACATCTGTTTTTCCATCGTCATCAAAGTCGCACATAATTAAATCTGTTGCCACAGAGCCGGGGAATTTAAGACATCTGTCTGCCTTGTATCCGTCTTCTCCGCCTAAGAATACTGTTGCTTCCTCTTGGCCAAGGCGGCGTTCACCCTCATGGTTAACAACAACCATCTGGTATCTGCCATCGGCATAAGTCTTCCCTGTGATAAGGCGAACAGGTTCATGGCTCAAAACTGTGCGGACAAGCTTTGCTTCCTTGCCGACAAATTCGTATATTGGTGTCTGAATATCAAGATTATCATCTTCACCCGAAAGACATACAAAAAGATAATTCTTTCCACTCGCGTCCATCTTCCCTATTGAAAGGCTTCTGGGTGCACGAAGTGGGATTCTTGTCGCTTTGTCAACGTCATAGTTGTCAGATTCCCACAAAACAAGCAAATCATTGATTGCTTCGGAATCCGTAGCTACAGAAATAGCAATGTCGTATGTTCCTTCACCGCTCAAGTCCCCACAAGCCGCGTGCATAGGACCATTTCCGGCAAAGATAATCGACCAGTCCTTCTTTTCTTTTATGTTCTCTTCCATCACCTTTATGCGAAGCTCTTCATGGGCATTTCTGTCCTTGTCAAAGCTTTCAAATACTGCATAGTTATCCTCACTGCGGAAGGTCACAAGCTTGTCACGAAGCTTTAAAATATTACATCTCCAGCCAATATGTCTGTAGCCCTGACGTCCTACTGTGGTAGAGGTTGCCGCACCGGCAAGGACAGTCGCAGCCTTACCGAACTCGGTTTTTCTCTCAGGGTTTATTCCGTCTTCGCCGCCCCAGTATACCGCAAGAGTACCTGTTTTCTGATGCATAACATAAAGGTCATCAAAACCATCGCCATCAAGGTCTGCGGCACCCAATGAAAAGGCACTTATTTCAACATCGGTAAACTCGCCGCCTTCTATGCCATAACCATTCTGGTCAAAAATTCTCACTACATTGTTGCTTATGAACGCAAGAGATTTTTTACCTGTACCTCTGAAATCTCCGGCAGCAACACCAAATGAGTTGGGGCACGAAGCTGCATTTTGTATTTTTCGGTAAGTCCGATTTCACTGCCGAAGTAAATAATTGCTTCAACCTCGCTATGTACACCGTTATGCTGGCAGGCTACAACCAAATCCTCTGTTCCGTCACCGTTGAGGTCTGCAAAAATTGCATCAAATGAACCATTTGTCGGAAGAACCAAAGGTTCACTTTGATTAAGCTTATCGTATACATAAATAGGCGGTTTCTCATCCATGCTGTGACTGTTCGCAATGGGAAGATCCACATATCCGTCACCATTTATATCATAGCCAAAAATTCTCTGAAGAGTACCCTTCGCTGAAACATAAATATTCTGTCCGCCATTACCAAAACTGCCTTTTGAAAATTCTTCAAATCCTTTTTTTGTCCAGTTCATTTAAACCGCCCCCTATTTTTGTGGATAGACCCACAATTTATAAAACCATTTTAATCAAATAATCTTGAAATGTCAATCAATTTATATCACAAAAGGACACCATTTATCAACGATGTCCTTTTAGGATGGTTTTTATTAAATTTATACCTTATGCTGTTGAAACTTAAAGAACAGACGTGATGTCTTCCCCTCTTTCAATCATTCCAAGAAGCTGGTCACAGAGCATAAGGCATCTGGGCAAATGGAACGGGCCTTTCCACATTGAACCTTTCTGAGTATGTGAAACCGTACCATCACGATGAAGATACCCATACCAGTCTCCGTATTCGGGGTCTGCAAAGTGAGAGAAGCTGTATTCGAATACCTTTTCAAACCATTCCCAATACTTTTCATCCTTTGTGATTCCATAAGCCATAAGAGTCGCAATAAGCACCTCATTATGTACCCACCAAAGCTTCATATCCCATTCAAGCTGTTCACAAGGTCTGCCCTTAACGTCCCTGAAATAATAGAAACCGCCAAATTCCTCATCCCAGCCAATGTCCATGTGCCAGTCAAGGAGATTAAGAGCCTTTTTCATCAGCTCATCATCTTTTGAATAAAGAGCTTCGCACATAATAAACCAGGCATTTTCACAAGAATGTCCCGGATTTATGCATCGCCCTGCGGGAGTATCAATCATACTTCCATCTGCCGCAACGGTTTCAAGCACACATTTATACTCAGGTTTGTAGTGATAGGTCATAATATCATCTATAACCGCTCTCACTATCTTTGTGTAATAATCAGCCTTTTCAGGGTAGCAACGGCGAAGAACCTGTCCTGTGCTTATAAGCACCATAGGCACAGCAGAGGCACGTTCCGAGCGGGTTGTTGCATAGCCCTTGGGAGTAATTTTAAACGGATCGCTTTCGGGGTTTTTATACATTTCATACATAAGGTCATAGCATTTTGCAGCCTTTTCAACACAGTCTTTGTCACCAATAAGTGCACCATATTCAGCCATACTCATGGCATAAAAGCTCTCTGAATACATGTAACGTCTTTTACGAAGCGGCTGACCATCGCGAGTTACGGTAAAGAACATTCTTCCGTCCTCGTCAACACAATACTTCTCCAAGAAATTCTTTCCCGACTTTGCCGCATCAAGCCATGATTCTTTTTCACCATACAATCTGCAAAGTGCAGAAAACGTCCAAAGGCATCTGCCCTGGAACCAAACAGACTTGTCGTCGCTGTATTTCTTTCCCTCACGGTCAATACAGGTTATATATCCGCCGTATTCCTTATCCAAAAGGTCACTGTTTTCCCAAAAGGGAATACAGTCCTTAAGTAAGGCATCGTGAAATTTTTGTTTATACTTTGCAAAATCCTTTGACATAAAAATACCTCGCTTTTATTATATATTTAAATTTCTATTTCCAACGAAACAGGACAATGGTCCGAGCCAAAAACATCCGTATGGATTGAGGCTTCCTTTATCCCATCAGCCAACGCTTTTGAGGTAAGAAAATAATCAATACGCCACCCTGCATTCTTGGCACGGGCGCTGAATCTGTAGCTCCACCATGAATATATCCCTTCTCTGTCCGGATAAAGATACCTGAAACTGTCGCAAAATCCGGAATCCAGAAGGCGTGACATTTTTTCTCTTTCCTCATCGGTAAACCCTGCATTCCGACGATTTGTCTTTGGATTCTTAAGGTCAATCTCCTGATGCGCAACGTTAAGGTCACCACACAAAACAACCGGCTTTATCTTATCAAGCTTCAAAAGATACTCCCGAAAATCCATCTCCCATTCCATTCTGTAATCAAGACGGGCAAGTTCATTCTGAGAGTTGGGCGTATAGCAGGTAACAAAGAAAAACTTCTCAAATTCAAGGGTTATTACCCTTCCCTCTTTGTCATGCTTTTCAATCCCTATACCATAGGAAACCGAAATAGGCTCTTTTTTTGAAAACACCGCCGTTCCTGAATACCCAAGCTTTTCAGCGCTGTTCCAATACTGAAAATAGCCAGGTGTATTTATCTCTGCCTGATGGGGTTGCATCTTTGTTTCCTGAACAGCAAATATATCCGCTCCAGCCTCAGAGAAAAAATCCAAAAATCCTTTTTGCATACAGGCTCTTAACCCATTAACATTCCATGATACGAATCTCAAAGCTTTCCCTCCTGTAAAAATTTTCAATACAGCACCGCTATGCCAGAATCAGAGCTCGCCGGAAACATCCACTCCCGAAGGGTCAACCGTGGCTGCAGTATTCTCACCGGGAATCTGAATTTCCGTTACATCCTCATCAGGTTCTCCGTTATGTTTTGATTTGCAGGTCTTTGGCAAATTCTCAGCCATAAACCAACATGACGAAACTTCCTCACCACAATTTTCACCGGCAAGCAGCCCGGTCTTGGTGCAATAAGATTTGTAAACCGCCTTGCCGGGGACTTTTGGTGTAGACATCGACTTGCCTGCATTTATTTTTTCCATTACGCTTTTCCATACAGGGATGCAGGGATTTCCCGCTGCACTTATCGGCTTTGGCTCGTCATAGCCATACCACACAGCAGCTACATAATGGGGAGTATATCCAACAAACCAACGGTCCTTGTTGTCAGATGTAGTACCCGTTTTTCCGGCAGTGAACATCCCCGAAGAAAGCTGCGCTCCGCCACCCGTTCCGCTTGTTACAACCTCTTTAAGAATCATTGATGTCACAAATGCCGCTTCTTCAGAAAGTGCAGTGTGAGAATCGGGTCCCGAGGATAATAATTCTTTTCCACCTGCATCCACCACGGAAGTGTAGCAATACGGTTTTGAATAAACTCCTCTGTTCGCAAAGGGCGTATACGCCGCCGTAAGTTCAAGCACAGAAATGCCATGGGTCACACCGCCTAATGCCAACTGGGATAAGCCGATATCTGAAAAGACCTTTCCGTCTGCGCCTTTTTCACTTCTCACAAGAGAAGTAATCCCTAGCTTGTCTGTAAGGAACTCAAAGGAAATCTCAGGCCCAAGCTCATTCAGAATTTGTACCGGTATAGTATTAAGAGACTTCCTGAGTGCAGTTCTGACCGAAACATCACCATTATACTTCCAATCATAATTTCGTGGTTCAAATCCATTAAAATTCATCTTTTTATCAGTGTAAATATCTGAAGGAGTAATGAGTCCGTTTTCAAACGCCGGAGCATATACCCCTATGGGTTTTATGGTAGAACCGGGCTGACGCAGGGTCTGATATGCACGATTAAGCACCAGATTCCCCGTTTTTCTTCCCAATCCACCGACCATTCCCTTTATGCCTCCGTCTTTGGGATCAATGACCACCATGGAAGCCTGGGCATGTTTTTCTCCCGTTGAATTGGGGAAGTTTTCTGGGTTTTCAAACACATCCTCCATAGCCCTTTGAATAGATGGGTCAAGAGTTGTGTATATCTTAAGTCCTCCCGAATAGAGCATCTTGTTTGCAATACTCTCAGGGTATCCCTGCTCTTTCAGGTCATTAAGAACAGTTTGAATAACATAGTCCTCAAAATAAGAATTTATGTCCCCTGATGTGATTTCCTCAGGGTCATACTCAGTGAACTTAAGTTCTGTATTGACTGCTTCGTCATGTTCTTCCTGACTTATAAATCCAAGTTCAAGCATCTTTGCCAGAACAATCTCTTGCTTTTCTTTGTTGTTTTCAGGGTTTACAAGAGGGTCATATCTTGACGGATACTGTGTTATTCCCGCAATTGAAGCACACTCCGCCAGATTAAGCTCGGAAACAGGCTTTCCGAAAAACTTATATGAAGCCGACTGAATCCCGCTGCAGCCCTGAGAAAGGTAAATTGAATTGAGATAAAGCTCCAGTATCTTGTCTTTGCTTATCTTTTTTTCCAGGTTAACTGCGCTCGAAATCTCAAGAATCTTTCTTGCTGCGGTCTCATCTCTTCTGTTGGTAATATTCTTAACAAGCTGTTGAGTTATAGTGCTTCCGCCAAAGGTAATATCACTGCCCGTCAGTTTGCTTTTTGCAAACATAAGAACCGCTTTTGTGGTTCGCCTCATATCAAAACCCTTATGCTTATAAAACCGCTCATCCTCAATGGCAACAATCGCATCTTTCATATCCTTTGGGATATCCTCAAAATCTACCCAGATACGACTTTCCTCCGAGGAAATGGTTTTAAGAACCACCTGCTCTCCCTTATCATTCACATAATAAATCCTTGTAGCAGTGTCGGAAGTCAATGAGTTAACGTTAATCTCCTCTAATGTGCCAAACACACCCATAACTGCACAAGCTCCAACAACCGCCAAAGCAATCAGCCCGACTCCCATGGTTACGGAAAAAACCTTCAGAAATTTTTTTAAATAAGGATTGATTCTCAAACAAAACCCTCCCTTTTTTCCAAAGCAGCATCCTTGGAAATTAAATTATTATCTGTATTGTTATGATTACAATTATTATACTTATAAAAATTGAAAAATTGTCAATAATTAGAACAGACGAAAATGTCAAACTTACATTAAAAACTCGAAAGGATGGTATTTTATGCTAAAACCTGCTGCTAAAACTGCTCTTTTTCTAATTATTACCGTTTTTCTTGCCTTTGTTTCAGCTTTTGGGACTTATTTTCTTACGAAAAATTCAGTTGAAGGCCACAAGCCTCTTCCCACCGCAAGTACAGCTCCCATAGTCCCGGCTTCAAATGAAGCTGCTTCACAAAAAAACAACGTCCAAGTAAAAATCGTTCCCACACAGTTTGAATACTACACCGTAAGACTTGAAGGGTCATGTCTTGGAGTATACGCAACTCACAATGGGGCAGAGGAGTTCCTCTACAACGAGACAATCTACAAAAACGACCTTTCCCCCGAAGATATTAGCCTTCTGAGCACAGGCGTTAATTTGAATAATTCAGCCGAACTCACCGAATTTTTAGAGAATTTCACAAGCTGACATTTTCTTGTATTTATGTTTGTATTCTACCACAAACTGCCTTAAGTGTCAAGAAAGATATACCTATCCGCAGTTCTTTAAAATCAAACAACTACCAAGGGGGAAATTTCTATGTCATTTAGTCCTCGCACAGACCTTGCCATTGAAGCAAGAGAGCTTTACTTTGAAAATTCAGCTATTGAAACTGAGCTTAAAGGTGTTGAAGCCAAAGAAGTCCAGGAAAAATTCGGTATATTTGTAAACCGAGTGAAAATTACCGACGAAAATGGCGAAGCCGCATTGGGGAAAGCCCGTGGGAGCTATATAACAATCGAACTCCCCGACCCCAACGATACAAGACAAGAAGCCTACGAAGAGGCTTGTCGGGTTTGCGCCCGTGAATTATCCTGTCTTTTGCCAAAGGATAAGTCAGGCACCACTTTAGTTATCGGTCTTGGGAACCGAAACATAACCGCTGATGCTGTCGGTCCCGAAACAATAGACTCCGTATTGGTAACAAGACACCTTCTTGAATATATGCCCGAAGAAATTGACAGCCGGCTGCGCCCCGTTTGTGCCATCTCACCCGGAGTTCTGGGAATAACCGGAGTTGAAACCTTTGAAGTTGTCAAGGGTATCAGCGAACGGGTTAAGCCCTCCCTCGTAATTGCAGTTGATGCCCTTTGTTCAAGGCGTATGTCGAGACTTAACAAAACCATTCAGTTCTCAGACACCGGCATAGTCCCCGGCGCTGGTATCGGCAATCGTCGTATGGCAATTGACAAAGAAACCCTTGGTGTTCCCGTAATAGCTGTTGGAGTGCCCACAGTTATTGATGCCGCAACAATTGCAGGAGATACCATTGATATTCTTCTTGAGAACCTTAAAGAGAATGCAAAAGAAAATCAGCCGCTTTTTAAAATGCTTTCAGTTATTGCCGAAGAAGATAAGTACTCTATGATAAAACAGGTTCTTCACCCCGAATACGGGGACTTCATTGTCACGCCCAAAGAGGTTGACCTTGCTGTTTCAAATATTTCCGAAATAATAGCCAACTGCATAAATATCGCCCTGCACGAGGGTATAACCCTTGCGGACATTGACAGATACAAATAAAAAGTTCACATCTTTCAAAAAAGTTACTATTGTATAGTGATGAAAAATATGATATACTGTTTCTTGTCATTGAAAGGAACGGTGCTTTTTATGAGTTGTGATAAAAAATGTAATATACACAAAACCTCAATTGGCGGCCAGGCTGTTATTGAGGGGATTATGATGAAAGGTCCAAACAAAATCGCCACTGCAGTGCGAAAAACTGACGGTGAAATTGTTATGGAAGAAAAGGAATGTTCGGTTGCAAGACGAAACAGATTTTTGAAACTTCCAATTATTCGCGGATGTATAAACTTTTTTGATTCTATGATTTTGGGTGTACAATCCCTTATGTATTCAGCAAAATTTTTTGACCTTGATGAGGACGGAAACGAAAAGGAGCAAACCCAGAGCAAATTTGAAGCATGGCTTGAAAAGAAGCTTGGCTCAGAAAAGGGAATGAACATCGTTATATATTTCTCTGTTTGTCTTTCCCTCGTTTTGAGTATCGGTCTTTTTATGATGCTTCCTGCTTTTATTGTAGGGCTTCTTGATGGTATTCTTCACCATTTTGCTCTTACTCTTACCGAGGGGGTTGTGCGTATCGCAATCTTCCTTATTTATCTGGCACTTGTTGCTAAGATGCAGGATATCAAACGAGTTTTTATGTATCACGGTGCAGAGCACAAAACCATTCATTGCTATGAGCAGGGTCTTGAACTTACCGTCGAAAACATTCGCACTCAATCACGTCTTCACCCCCGCTGCGGCACAAGCTTTCTGCTTGTGGTTATGGTGGTGAGTATAATTGTTTTTTCCTTTATCTCCTGGGAAAACCCCATTATTCGTTTGGTTTTGAGACTTGCCCTTTTGCCCGTTGTTGCCGGGATTTCTTATGAAATCATAAAGTTTGCCGGCAGGCACGACAACTGCTTCACAAAAATTCTCAGCGCCCCGGGGAAATGGCTTCAATACATCACTACTAACGAACCCGACGACAGCCAAATAGAGGTAGCAATCAAAGCAATCGAGGCTGTTATTCCCGAAGACAAGACCGAAGACAAATGGTAAAAATCAAAGAATTCCGAAAAGCTGCCGCAGAAAGATTAAAAAAAGTAAACAACGAAAGTCCCCTTGCTGATGTTGATATGCTTCTTCTTTCAAAAGGCTATACAAAAAACGACCTGCTGTTAGGGGACAAAATTATAGATGAAAAACTATCCGAAGAACTCGAAAAAAGCCTTCGTGAGATAGAGCTTGGTACACCGGTGCAATACGTTGTTGGTTGCTGTGAATTTATGTCCCTTCCATTTGCTGTGACCAAAGACACCCTTATCCCCCGTGCAGACACTGAAATTCTGGTCGAGGAAATCATATCCCGACTGAAAAACAAACCCGAACCAACCATCTTTGAAGTTGGAAGCGGTTCAGGATGTATTGCTGTAAGCCTCGCTTACTATCTGCCGGAGTCAAAAATCGTTTCTGCGGATATTTCCGAGTGCGCCCTGGCTGTAGCAAGAAAAAACGCCGACATCAATGGTGTCGCATCCCGTGTCAGCTTCGTAAATCATAATATAATGAAGGGTTTTTGGGATTTCGAAAAGTGTCCCGACGCTATAGTGTCGAATCCGCCATATATCCCAAAAGAAGATATTTTAAAATTAGACAAAAAAGTCAGGGACTTTGAGCCTCTTTCCGCTTTAGACGGCGGTATAGACGGTCTTGACTTTTATCGGCTTATTGCAAAGACTGCCCCTCTTGAAAAAGGCGGCATCCTGGCCTTTGAGGTGGGAATTGGCCAAGCCGATAAAGTTGCCGAGCTTATGAGCCCCAACTTTAAAAACATAGAACTTATAAAAGACCTGAGCGGAATTGACCGAGTTGTAATCGGCATAAAAAAATAAAAGGCTGTTTGGCCACCACCAGACAAGGAAGTATTGTCCTAAAAGTCATCTTTTCTGCGATTTTCTGCGTTAAAAACAGCCCATATCCGTTAGGATTATGGGCTGTTTTTGCCTTGAACTTCATCAAAAAATTTTGATTTTAGGATGCTCTGCAGTTTTGAATATCTGATTTTTCGAATTA
>JAZNSG010000044.1:0-35386 GCA_045591035.1 Clostridia bacterium
TCCCACCGCTAAAGCGGTCCCCCGTCTCGGCTCTCGCCTCGGTCGGCGCATAACAATTGCCACCGGCAATTTGCGCTCCTCAAGGGGAAGGCTTTGAGATTCTTCGCTACGCTCAGAATGACAATGTGGGGGCAGTTCAGAATGACAATAGGGACAGCTTACAAAGACTTAGCGCAAGGGTTGGATTGGTTTTCGTCATACAAAAAGCTTAAAAAATAAAAAATCTCGAACAAATCGAGATTTTTCATTATTTGCTTAAGAATATATCATTAAAAGTAATGTTATTATTTATTTAATTCAGCCTTTTCGCGTTCGGGACTATTTTAACATCCCCTTTTTAGATATTGTAATCAAGTTTAAACTGCTCACCACAGCCATACTTTTCATAAACATAGTCAATATCTTTGTCACCGCGTCCTGAAAGGCAGCCCAGTATTGAGCCTGATTTGTTCTCTCGTGCGTATCTGATAGCATAAGCAACAGCGTGAGCACTTTCAATTGCGGGGATGATACCTTCGTATCTTGAAAGGAGGAAGAATGCTTCCATTGCCTCGTCATCACTAACGGTTTCATAGTGAACTCTGCCGGCATCCTTGAGATATGCATGTTCAGGACCAACGCCCGGATAATCAAGACCACTTGCAATTGAATAAACAGGAAGAGGTTCACCGTTTTCATCCTGAAGCAGGTAGCTTTCAAAACCGTGAAGTCTGCCTTTTGTACCAAACTTCATAGTTGCGGCGTGGTCGCCTATGTTTTCGCCTTTACCTAAAGGCTCGATTCCATAAATCTCAACCGGGTCAGCCAGGAAAGGTGTGAACATACCAAGTGAGTTTGAACCACCGCCAACACAAGCACAAATTGCATCGGGCATAATTCCGGTCATATCAAGGAACTGTTCTCTTGCTTCGATGCCGATAACAGACTGGAAATCACGCACCATTTTCGGGAATGGATGGGGACCAAGGCAAGAGCCTATGCAGTAGATTGCCTTGTCGTATTCTTTAAGGTAAGCATCAAAAGCAGCGTCCACAGCTTCTTTCAGGGTTTTGAGACCATGAGTTACAGGGATAACGTTTGCTCCAAGCATTTTCATGCGTATTACGTTGGGATGTTGTTTTTCAATATCAACTTCGCCCATATAAATATCGCATTCCATGCCAAAGTATGCAGCGGCAGTAGCCAAAGCAACACCGTGCTGACCGGCACCTGTTTCGGCAATAAGCTTCTTTTTGCCCATATATTTTGCCAAAAGTCCCTCGCCCATACAGTGGTTAAGCTTGTGGGCACCGGTGTGGTTAAGGTCCTCACGCTTTAGATAAATCTGGCAGTTGCCGAAGAGCTTTGAGAGCCTTTCACAGTGGTGAACGGGGGTTGGTCTGCCCTGGAATTCTTTTCTGATTCTGCGAAGCTCGTTTATGAATTGGGCAGAGTGGCAGATTGCTTCATAAGCATCGTCGGCTTCTTTGAAAGCAGGTTCAAGCTCTTTTGGAAGAAAAGCACCGCCATATTCGCCGAAATAACCGTCTTTGGTTGGAAATTCCTTGAGGTAGTTGTCAAAATTTCTGTAGTTGTTCATAATAAGTATCCTTTCTTTTAAAAAATCAAGTCGGATATTTTTAATAAAAAAATCCTCTGAACAGCATCAGAAGATTAAAGCACCAAAATATATCAGTCCTCATCTCATCTAATCTCAGCATATTCAATCTCATCTAATCTGTTCTGTATTCAAATATATCATATAACGGAGCGTTTGTCAAGTTAAGGAAGAACGATTTGTCGCAAAAATACATATTATGTAGTGTAACACCCATAATTTTATGAAAGGATTGAGATTTATGGCAAATATGTCATTTATTATACAGCCTGAGGGTTATGCTTATGTGCCCACGCAGACGGCAAACGACAGAAACCTGTATTCTCCCGAAATGGGTCTTGAAAGGGGAACAATTTTCCCGACTCTTGACCTACCCTTGGGAGTTTATGGGAACCAAAATCTCACAAAGGAGGATGAACGATAATGAATGAGAGAAATGCCCTTATGAAACAGATTCAGGAATATGGATTTGCTGCCCATGAGTGGAATTTGTATCTTGACACTCATCCAACCAGCAAAATGGCACTTGAATATTTTAACAAAATGAGCAAAAAGGCAAAGGAACTTAAGAAAATGTATATTGAAAAGTACGGCCCCATAACTGCTTCAGATGTTGACAATAAAGATGAATGGACCTGGGTTAATGATCCTTGGCCCTGGAACAATTAAGGAGGTAAATGTTTTATGTGGAGTTATTTAAAAAAATTGCAGTATCCGATAAATATAAAAAATCCAAATCCTAAACTTGCCAGTTTTATAATCAGCCAATACGGTGGCCCTCATGGCGAAATGGGGGCAGCAATGAGATATCTTTCTCAACGCTTCTCTATGCCCAACGGTATAACAAAGGCTACACTTACGGATATTGGTATATCCGTAGCATTATTGCACACTGCGACGGTAATGACAAAAAGCCCTTTTTATTGACAAAAAACGCAGTATGTGTTATAATTGTAAAAAATTTTGAAAGGACTGAAAACAATGATTTGTCAAAATTGTGGAAAAGAAATAGCAGATAATTCAACTTTTTGTAGTGAGTGCGGCAGCCAGGTTTCTTTACCTGAGGATGTTGTTGCTGATACTACACAACAAATTCCGAATGAACCTGTAATCAACGATGAGGTAGCCGTTAGTGAGCAGGAAGTTGCGGAGAGGTCTGCTGTGCTGACTGCTGAAGAGGCTGAACCTGTTTATTGCAGCAATTGTGGCAGCTTGATGCCTGAAGGAAGCAATGTTTGTCCATCATGCAACAATATTGCTGATGTTGAGCCGTCAGTTCCCGGAAAGAAGAGCTTTTGGAAGAAGAAGGCAGTTGTTATTCCCGTGGCAATCATTGCGTTTTTGCTCCTTGTCGTAAGGCCTATTTACCCTTATGCTAAGAATATGATTGCAAAGCTTATCTTGTCACCGGAGAAATATCTTGCTTATGTTGTTAGCAATAGTTCAGAAGATTATGTTGATACAATTTCAAAGACTATTTCGGATGTGAAAGAAAATATTTCAAACGGTACAGGTGCAAAAGGTAAGATGGAACTCGTTGCCGAAGATGGACTTTCTGATATTGTTGAAGAACTTGCGGATTATGATGTGGCTGAATATATCGATTGGTTGAAAAAAATAGCTATATCATATGAGACAAACACCAAAGATATGAAAACTGATTTTAGTTTGAAGCTTGACGTTAATGATGTAACTCTCGGTGAGTTCGACACTGTAGTAGATATGGAAAACCAGGATGTTTATATGAGTGTTCCTTATGCCTCTGAATATTTTTATGTATCAAATGATAATGGTTATTCATATTATGATGAGTCAACAGAAATAATTCAGGATGTAATGAAGGCTTTGCCTGAAAAGGCTGGTACTAAAAAGCTTCTTACAAAATACATAAAAGCTACAGTAAAAAGCATTGAAGATGTTGAAGAATCAACGGAAAAAATTGAAGCTGACGGTATTTCTCAAAAGGTTACAAAGCTTACGGTTGACCTTGATGGTGAATTGATCAAAAATGTTTCTGTAAACTTTTTGGAAGAACTTAAAGAAGACAAAGAAATGGAAAAAGTCGTTGAGGATATTGCAGATGCAGCTGATGTAGACAGCAATGATTTCTGGGATGCAGTTGATTATGCGATAGAAGATATTGAGGATACTGACGCTGAGTATTTTGATACCGGTGTAAAGATTGATGTTTATGTTAATGGCAAGGGTGAAATAGCCGGCTTTATGGTGCGTGCTGAAGACGTTAAAATTTCATGCTATACAGCTGAAAAAGGTAATAAATTTGGCTCACTCTTTGAATTACGTGCTGACGGTACAACATTCAAAATTGAAGGTAACGGAAAGTCTTTCGGCAACAAACGCTCGGGTAAATTTACCGTAAAAGCTGTGGGCGTTTCAATTTTGGACTTTGAAATTGATGATGTGAATACTAATTTGCTTAAGGAAGGTATATTCAACGGCAGCATTACATTCAAATGTTCTGAGGATGCTCTTGATTTGCTTGAGTCTCAATTATACAATGATGTTTCATTGTCTGAGCTTTCTAAACTTTCATTTACTATAAAGTCTAAATCAAAGTCTATGGATGATGCTGATTTTGAATTTGTAATTAACGACGGAAAGAAAGCTATAGTAAAATTGACCACAAAAGCAAGTACTCAGAAGAGTAAGGATGTAAAAATTCCTGATAATTATATTGATGTCGAAGATTCTTCAGAGCTTGAGGATTGGGTTAAAGACATTGATATATCTGCACTTGTTTCAAAGTTAGAAGATGCAAAATTCCCGGATGAAATAGTAACTGCTGTAGAAGAGGCTAAAGAATATATAGAAAACTATTCAAGCTATGGTACGTTCGGAAATTATGCTTACGATGATTATGGTTATGATTACGACTATGACTATGACTATGATTATGACTATGGTTATGACTATTAATGAACCAAAAACTTTGTTGACAACATAATACAGACAAGGAAAACTGAGAGCTATAAAAGTTCTCAGTTTTCTTTGAAGGGAAATGATTATGAAAATTGAGCAAATAAAAAAAAGCTACAAAAAGAAAAAAATATTAGAAGATATTACACTGAATGTTGAAAATGGGCAATGTATTGGACTCCTTGGCAGTAACGGTAGCGGGAAATCGACCGTATTAAACATTCTTGCAGGGATTATCAAAGCAGACAGCGGTAAATTTCTTTATGATGATATTGACCTTTTGCGGGATACTAAGAAGCGTTCCAAGTTGATTGGATATGTTCCTCAAGGGATACCGCTGCTTGAAGAACTGAATGCATTGGATAACCTTAGGCTATGGTACTCACCCTCCGATTTAAAAAGAGAACTATCAAATGGTGTATTGACAATGTTGGGGATTGATGAGTTTGTTAAAACTCCCGTATATAAGATGTCCGGAGGCATGAAAAAGCGGCTTTCTATCGGATGCGCTGTTGCTCACAAACCAAAAATTTTGCTGCTTGACGAACCATCTGCCGCTTTGGATTTGAAATGCAAAGAACATATTTCTGAATATCTTCTTAAATACAAATCGGAAGGGAATATAATTATTCTTGCTACTCACGATTTGCAGGAAATCCCAATTTGTGACCAACTGTTTGTGTTAAAAGGCGGACTTTTACATCCTGCTGAATTTAACGGAGATGTACAGGGATTGGTGGGAATGTTATAAAATGAGAAAAAAGTATTTTATGTTACAGCTTAAGAGAGTTTTTAAGCTGTATCCTACGATATTGCTTATTACTTTAGCAACAGTTGCAAGTATTGTCATAGCTTGTGTGGTTTTGCTGCAGGTAAACAACACAAACGACAAAAAAAACGAAATTACTTTAGGCATTGTCGGAGATGTCGAAAATACATACATTGATATTGGTTTAAATGCGATAAGAAGTATGGATAGCTTAAACTTTCATTTTGAATGCTTGACATTAAGCGAAGACGATGCAATAAAAGCCCTGAAAAGTCGTGATATAAGCGGCTATCTTCAAATACCGGATAACTATATAGAAAATATACTTCGAGGAAGAAATATTCCGGCTAAATATGTTACTTTGAATGCACCTGAAGGATTTGGGTCAATTATTTCAGCAGAAATTGCCGAAACTGCCTCCGATATTGTTACAGAATCACAAATCGGCATTTACAGTATGCAAGAGTTTATGATTGACCATGAGGTGGAAAGTTTCAGAGCGAACACTGATGCTCTTATGCTGCGGTATATGGATTTTATAATAAACAGAAATGAAATTTATAACATAATCAACTTGGGCATATCTGATTCTATTTCACTTCCTGCATATTATATATGTGGGTTGCTTTTGTTGTTTATTATGCTTTGGGGAATTTCGTGCAGCAAAATTTTTACCGGAAAAAACAATGAATATTCCAAACTGTTAAACATATCCGGAATAACACCACGTCACCAGTTTTTGTGTGAATATACTGCGTATTTGATTGTTACACTTACAACTTTGGTCTTGTTTGCTTCGGTTTTTGGTGGAGTAGTGAAAAACCTTGAACTGAATATTCCGGAGCTTGTAGGCGTCAGAATCATTGATTGTGTTATGTTTATCGTAAAGATAGTGCCTGTTGTAGTTATGATAACATTGATGCAAACTGCTGTTTACGAGCTTATCCAAAACAATATAACTGCTCTTTTAATGCAATTTTTACTTACAATTGTTCTTGGATACATCTCGGGTTGTTTCTATCCAACTCACTTTTTCCCTGAGACCTTACAAAAGATAATCGCGTTCTTACCAATAGGTGCCGGATTTTCATATATGCGTCAGTCGATGACAGGTTTTCCATCCTTCGTCAATACTGTTGCGGTACTTGGTTATGCTGTGGTGTTCTTTAGTTTAACAAGCTGTGTAAAAAAATGCAGAATTGCAGGTGATACCAGATGATAAAACTGTACAAGTATTTTCTTTGGTTTTATATGTTAACAAAGAGGCTTCTTTGTGAATGGGGCTTTGTGATTTTACTTTGTTTGATACCGCTTGGCAGTATATTAATAAATATGGCTATGTCGGCTGAAAGTGGAGTTGTACATATCGTTCTTTGTTCTGAAGATAACGACCCAACATCTTTAAGAGTTATTAATTCATTATTGTCTGACAACAGCGTCATTCAGTTTTCGCAAAGTGACTCTGCAGATGAAGCAATAAAGGCTGTTGCTGCACACGATGCAGATTCGGCATGGATTTTCACACCGGACCTTTCAAAGAAAATTGATGAATATGCGGCTCATCCTGCTATCGCAGAGCCAGTTGTTGAAGTGGTTAGTCGCGAGGATTCGCTGGCACTCAAGATTGTCAGAGAAAAGCTTTTTGGAGCTGTTTACGGTGAATTTTCGTATTCTATTTATACTAATTTTATGTATTCAGACATGGTTAGAGAGCAAACTGTTTCGCCGGATGATGCACGGAATTATTATCAATCTATGGAAAAAAGTAACAATATTATTGAAATTGAACGTTTTGGTGCGAAAACTTCACATAACAATTCAAATTATTTAATAGCCCCAATTCGAGGTATATTATCTTTAATGATAGTTTTATGTGCCTTAACAGCTGCAATGTACTATTTAAAGGAGCAAGAATTGGGTAAATTTGCGTGGTTATCTGTTGAAAAGCGCATAGTCCCTGCCATATCTTCGTGCTTTTCGGCCTCGTGCCTTTCGGCAATAGCGGTGTTCATTACCATTAAATTTTCAGGGATATCAGTCGGCACGTTTAATGAACTCGTATCCATGATACTGTTTATAATTGCTACAACAGGGTTTTGTATGACTTTGACCACTTTGTTTCGTTCGGCGGGGAAATTTGGAGCTGTAATTCCCGGTATTATAATTATAATGCTTGTGCTTTCACCTATTTTCTTTAACATGAAGGTCTTGAGGCCGGTTCGTTTAATGCTTCCAACATACTATTATCTACAATCAATATATAATACAGAATACTATCTGTATACGATAATTTATTGTATCGCAACATACTTTATCGGATTTGTTCTGAATAAGTTTCTTGCTGAGCGGAGATATCAGGATTCTGTTATTATATAAAAATGAGGGCTAAATTTTTAGCCCTCATTTACTGTTTCAAACACCAAAACATTGGTTTTATAATTATTCAATTTGCCGGTTGTTTTGAATTTTACTTTGAATTTTAATGAAATATCTTTGAGTTTTACGAAAAGTGTGTGATCTTCGCAAACAACAATGTACTCGGTGACCTGTTTCAAAATATGCTCTGCACTATCGACGTTGAACATCAGTGCCTTGTCAATTTCGTTAATCATTTCCTTTTTGGCGGTTATTAATATATCAGCGTCCTCTGATTTTTTAAGCTTCAGACGCAATTCACATGCTTCTTTTTCCAATTGTTCTCTTTTAAGTTTAAACTCATTGTCAGTTAATACGCTATCTAATCTCATATCAATAAGTTTTTGTTTTCTGTTTTCTATTCGGTCCAATTTGTTTTTAATTGCGCCGGTGTGATTTTCTTCTGCACTTAGCATCTTTATGCTGTTTATGATTTCTGTTTTTATGGTATCTTTGTTTTCGAGCAAGGTTTCAAGTATAAAAAAAACAATGCTTCTCAGGCTTTTATCATTAACACAATGGGACATATGACATTCTTTGGTTCGGCAAGACGCTGACTTTGTGCGATTTATGCAATACCAGGCGTTTGATGTACCAACTTGCGTTTTTTTCTTTTTGTTTATAAATTTTTCGCCGCAGATACCACAAAAAATTTTGCCACTTGCCCAATATCTGTTGCTGTAGTTGCTGCTACTTTTTTTGTTTGTCGTGTGTCGGTCAAGTTCCATTTGTGTTGCGTTCCACGTTTCTCTTGACACTATTGCTATCTCAGGATGGTGGTCTTTTATGTAAATCATTTCTTCCTCGCCACGATTATAGCGTTTTTTATGGTCTAAATAGCTTTGAGTGTAGGTTTTTTTCTGACAAAGGTCTCCCACATATTTTTCATTGCGTAACACTCTTAATATTTGAGTGCTACTCCAATCATTCTTATGCTTTGCTTTGCCATCCGGGTCATAAGGTTTGATGCCTTGTTCTTTGAGTTCTCTTGCGATAATGTGTGTGCCTTTGCCTTCGTTGAGATACTTGTGAAAAATCAACTTGACAATTTCTGCTTCATCTTCAACCAGATACAACTTACCCTCTTTAACTTGATATCCTAACAAATTGCGACCAAAGACAACACCTTTTTCCATCTGTCTTTTTTGTCCCCATTTTACGCGTTCTGATGTCTTTCTGCTTTCTTCCTGGGCAAGAGATGCCATAAGTGTCAGGCGTAGTTCTCCGTCTTTGTCAAGTGTATTGATGTTATCAAGCATAAAGTAAACCCCAACACCAATATCTTTAAGTTTTCTTGTAATCTGTAGTGTGTCAACCGTATTTCTTGCGAAACGCGAAACCTCTTTTGTGATAATGAAATCAATTTTTCTGCTCACAGCATCATCAATCATTGAGTTAAATCCGGTACGTTTTTGGGTGCTTGTGCCCGTAATACCATCGTCACTATAAACTTTAACTAACTGCCAATTTTCTTGACTGTCAATAAACTCTGTAAAATATTTAACCTGACTTTCAAAAGAATTTACCTGGTCATCTTTATCTGTGCTAACTCTTGCGTACGCGGCTACACGAAACAATTCGGCGGTATTATTACTTATTGCACCGGCAAGACACCCTTGAACTCTTACACTATTTAGTAGAATATTTCTCAACCTTTTGCTCCTCTCTTTGCTAATTTTTTGACTTTTTCTTTTTCCATTAACAAAGATAGCTGTCCGTAGGTCAAAAGAGACTTATTGTATAATTCATTGTAAATGCCTAACTTTATACTAATTTCTAACTTTTTCTTTTCATTGTCGGGAATAACACAATTTTTTTTATAATCAATCATAATATCACCAATATACTAGTATGCTGTTACAGTTAATATAAGAACATATAAAGGTGCAATTACGTATATGATACAGGGACCGAAGAACTTGCGCATCTTGAAATGGTTGGAACTCTTGTTCATCAACTTGCGAAGAATGCGACGACCGGTGAAATTGAGAACAGTCCTATGGCACCATATTTTATTGACCATAACAAAGGCGTTTATCCCGTTTCAGCAGCCGGAAATCCATTTTCTGCTGAGACCTTTTCAGTGACAGGTGACCCGATTGCTGACCTTGTTGAGGATTTGGCAGCAGAGCAAAAAGCTCGTGCCACTTATGACAATATTTTGAGGGTTTCAAATGACCCGGATGTAAATGATGTTATAAAATTCCTCCGTGAGCGTGAGGTTGTTCATTTCCAACGTTTTGGTGAAGCTCTTGATTCAATTCAGAATAAACCTGCAAGCAGAAACACTTTTTATATGGGAATGAAAAAGTAAAAATCAGCCACCCGAAATACAAAGATTTGTATTTCGGGTGATTTTCTAGCCGGTAATTACTAAAGGATGAAAATATGGTTAAATATCCTTGACATAGGAATTAACCTAATATATAATATTTTTAGCAAATGTGGGTGGATTCATTTGCTTGAGATAACGAAGAGATTTAAAATACCGGAGGGGAACATTATGCAAAAAAATTTACTTTGCAGCACTAATGATTATACAGACCGAACTGCTGAGATTGAAGAGATACTTAACTCTTATGGCAGTTGTGTTCTTGAGGCAGGACTTTATGTGGTTCGAGGGGTTAAAATGCCTGACAGTACCATGCTAAGTGGTGCAGGGGCGGCTACAAAGATTTTGCTCCATCCTGATGTAGAGGATGGATTTACCGTTAAAATCGGTTCATATTGTACGGTAAAAAATCTTATGGTTATGGGCTCTGAAGAGCTGATTCCGCTGCCAAATCAGGTTGGAACACGCCATGGTTTGTTGTTTTCAGGAGATGCAGTGCCTGTGAATTGGAATAGTGAAATTGCGGATAGACAACCTCGAAACTCAATTGTCACTGAATGTTATGGATGGTCATTCACGGGGGGCGGAATTACATGCACAGACACAGGGTATTCCGTTCAGTGCTCACTTACAATTTCTAACTGCCATTTTTCAAATTGTGGTGCCGGCATCAATATTTCCCGTTTCAGTGAATTCCATAAGATTTCTAATGTTCTGAGTAATAAGTGCTTGTATGGATGTGTTAATAATGGCGGGAATAATGTGTTTACGAACTGTGGATTTGACTCGAATGAGGTAGCCTTTATGATTGACAATTCAGAAGGACAGTCAAAAAATAACTCTCATGGTTCAGTTGTAGGCTGTACTATCAATCATTCCGGACGCGACAAGGGCATTGGGATTTTGTTGCTTGGTGCTAAAAATGGATATGTTTTCACCGGTTGTCAGATGTTCTATTCAAAAATTGTGGTAGAGGATTCGATAGGAATTAACTTTAATTCTTTCTTATTTGGCCCAAATGCAGAAATTTCTGTTGAGGGTGGAGAGGCGACGATGTTTACTGACTGTATGTTTCATAGTCAGCCCTTATCTGTCAAGGCTTCTGATAAGAATAAGGTGAAGTTTTTTAACTGCATCACTGTAGACGGCTTACCGGTAGAACCATTTTAACTAATAACTACAGGGATTAAAGCATACAAAAAAGGAGGGCAATTGCCCTCCTTTTGTTGGTTTAAATACGTTATTGGAACTCTTGTTGAGTAAGTTTCAAGACATCTTCGGGCTCAATTTCCTTTTTGAAAGCTCGTTGCAGGTGTGTTGAAAGAGCTTCCTCAAGACTGTGGCCTATGTCATCATTGTTGGAAGACATAGTTTCAAGCTCTTTACCACGTAAAAGGGTGTGGCCTTTTTTTATTATGCTCATCCAAGGATAAATAGTGGATATTTCATCATCATAAAACACAGATTTAAAAGGGCTTATTTGACCCAAAAGGGAACTGTGTAATGAAGTTCTTACGCTTAATTCCCACTGTAAAAACTGTGCGCTTTCTTCGATTTGTTTTGAATTGGCGTTTATGCCGAGAAGCCAGCCACCTATCAGCGCGGTGCTTCCGGGGATTCTGGCAAACTGGATTTTTTGGTCCGATGACCTGAGCTTATCTTGGAGATGCACGTTGTAGGTGGATATCATAGCGATATTTCCCTTTAAAAATTCCTGGACTTGTTCATCTTCAAGGAAATCTATGCAATCGGGATATGAATATTCATAGCTTTCGCAAAGGTTTTTAACTGCCTTAAGATTTGCAACGGAAACCAAATCCAAGCCGCTGCGCCCAAGAAACTGACCGTTATAGGACCACTGTCTTGGCAGGAACTCAGCCATAATACCCTGTGGCTTTCTGCCCGTTATACAGGTTCCGTAATCTATAGGAGATTCTTTGTTGATAGATTTTGTGAAAAACCTTGCGATAAGATTAAATTCATTCCATGAACGGGGAACTGCAAGGGGGACACCATAATGCAGATAGAACTTTTTCTGGAGCAACGGGTCCTCAAACAAGTCGCTTCGGTATGCAAGTATCTGGTAGCCGGACAAAATAGGAAGGGAATAGAGGTCCGTGCCATCAGCCTCCGAAAGGATATAGTTACGCACGTCGTGAACATATCGGGGCAGTATTTCTTCTAAGGGAAGAAGTCCATTCAACTTGCAAAAGATATTTTCTTGTTTCAGTTGCTCTAACCAGTGCATATCAGCCATAATAATATCGTATTCACTGCTTTTATTTTTTGCATTATCAAGAATAATCTGTATCAAATCGAGCTGTGAAACTGCGGTTACTGAAATGTCTATACCACTGTTTGCGGTAAAGTCGCGGGAAAGCTTTTCGATAGCGTTACTTATATTTGATCTTAGAAGCAAAAGCTTCAGAGTTTTTTTCTGATTTGACGGGACTGTAGCCTGGGGTTCTTGGGTAACAGCCTCGGGCATATCGGTCCGGTCATCTATTGTGATGTATTTTGTATCAAACGCTGCGGGGCGTTCGATATTTTCTAAAAGAAGGGTTGCGGCTTGCATACCGCAATATATGGCATCACGGGTCTGATAAGATAGGTTTGGTTCGCTGTGCCCATGCCAACTGTCTCCGGCAAGTACGACAACGGAGGTGTTTTCAATGCCCAGCAGACTTAAAACCTCCATGACAGTGTTCCCAAGCTGTGATGCAGACACAATCAAGCAATTTGGAATTTTTTCCGAATTATACATAAATTCCATCAACTCGGAAAATGCGTGTTCTTTTACCAGGTCTGTTTCAAACAAATAATAATTCTTCTGATTGGTGGATTTTAATCCGTCCTCATAGCCCTGGATACAATCTTCTTCAGACCCGAGGAATCTGTGACCTGTGATTAAACCCACTTCCTTTCCTTGGCTGACAAGTTTTTCGGTTAGTTTTCGGACAATTTTGTAGTTGTCAAAACGGACTACGTTAAATTCACTGTTCTTTGGGTAAAGGTCAGCAAAGACGACGGGAACAGCGGCACTTTTATAATGCTCGACCAGTTCCTTATTAAAGTTTGAGGAGATTACAATAATACCACTTACGCTGAGCTGAAGAAGCGATTCAATCTCAAGATGCTCCTCGCTGGCGTTGTTGGCTATTTTCAGTATAGGCTGACATTTGTTTTCTTTTGCTATGCGGTATATTCCGTCAACAATTTGATTATAGTGTCCTGCAAGTGAACTTACAATAACTCCTATAAAGCCAATTTTCTTTTTGCGCAGATTCATTGCAAGAAAATTTGGATGATAATCAAGCTCTTGCATAGCTTTTATAACTTTTTGATGAAGCTCTTCGGAAACAAAGACCTTTCCGTTTAAAATGTTGGACACTGTGGATACGGAAACACCTGCGGCCTTTGCCACATCCTTAATATTAGACATAAAATCTCCCCCTGATTTTGTAACGGGTTATCAAAATAACATTCTTTAAAACGATTCATGAGATAAAGAAGGCATACAAATACCCCAGAGGATTCCTCCAGGGTATTTGTTTTTAAGTAAAATTATTCAGGCTTATCCATTAAAGAGAGGGGATAGTAACCCAATTCGTTAACTTTGAAGCCGTTTGCTTTATATTCTTCATAGTCAAAAGCATCAAGTTCGTCCATAGCGAGCTTGTGGAATTCATAGAAGTTTGGCCACCAGGTATAGTCACTTCCCAAGGATGCACCAAGGTAAGCATCTACGATATCTTTTGCCATCTGAGGTGCTACATAAAATGCGCCCATTGCCAAAACATTAACGCCATTACCTGTAATTGCACGGCGAGCTGCAGCAACACTTTCAACAACACCTGCATGAACTCCGGGGCACTTACTTGCAGCGATATGGATACCCATACCTGTGCCACAGAAAATAAGAGCACGTTCAAACTCTTTTTCTGTGATCATAGAACCTACACGAAGACCAACACGATGGAACATCAAATCGGGATTTTCAGGGTCGGTAGGATTTTGTACACCGATGTCTGTAACCTTCCAGCCTTTGCCTTCAAGGTATTCTTTTACAACATTTTTAAGAGGACAGCCAGCAAAGTCTGCAGCTACCAAAATCTCTTTATTTGCTATTGTTTTCATAATTTGATTTCCTTTCTGTTATACATAACATAGATATTTCTGAATGTCTACTTCTGCATAGAAATTTAAAAGTATAGGGAGGAGACAAACTGAAAGTTTCTCCCTCCCTATGATTTAAAGTGCTATAGATTAGAGTTCTACAACTTCGATGTCTAACTGTTCAGCGAACATTCTGAGTTCCTTGCCGATGTGTGCAGGACATGCAATAGCATGGTGAGCAAAACCGTGCTGAATAACATGTCTGTAGTATTCACGTACGGGCTTGTCAACCTGAACGATACAGGTAGATTCAGCAACTTCCAAGGGACGTGTTTCGGGGATGATACCCTCGCTAACAAACATTTTCCAAGAACCAGAGTGGCTGATGATGTGGCAAAGTGTAACAGGTCCAGGAGGGAATGATGCTTCAAGACCAGGAGCCTTACCTTCCCAACCCCATTCTTCACAAGCCATACCAAGACGAACCTTGCGGTCCTTACGAGCTGTTCTTGGATCAGCGAAACCGTGACCAAGGAGACAAACTGCGTTAAGTTCTGTGTCGATTTCTTCCCATTCGCCAAAGAAAGGAGTAATACCGCCACTGAAGTCTTTCATAACCTTACAAATGATAAGACCAAGAATATCACCTTCAGTAACACAGAGAGCCTGGTCATTCTTAAGGATAGAAGCAAGACCCATGTATGTTGTTGTCTTGAATTCGGGTTCGATAAAGTGCTGACCGAGCATTGCAAGACCGTCGAGCTTATAACGTTCGATAAGTTCGCTGAGAGCTACGCCAAGTTTAGCTGCCTGCATAAGGTCAGAATCTTCCAAACCATCGATGATTTCGTAGTTTGCTTTTGCGTCTTCAACCAATGCGAGAACGCGGGGATCGTTAGCTTCGATTTCGTCAAAGCATGTACGAAGATGCTTGATATCGATATCCATAACGTGAGGACCGAGCTTACCGCTGATGTCAGTCTTGTCATACTGGAAGTCATACATACCACGAAGGATGTGACCGATAAGACCGATGTTCCAGAAACGGAGGTCACGGATTGTCTTGCGAACCTTAATCCAGTCAAGGATGTCGCTAAGAACGTCAGGATCGTCAATGCAACCTACTACAACTTCGTAGGGAAGGAAGCGCTTCATCTTCTGGAGACCACAGCTTACCTGAACAACGCCCATAGGACCGGAGTTACGGCAAGCACCTGCGTAACCTTCTTCGTAGTTGATAGTGCTGCGTTCCTGAGAAGCAAAAAGCAATACAGGTGTGCTTTCGGGAACATGAAGAAGAGCCTGGTGTACAAGATAGTCAGTTGTGTATGTACCTTCACAGATGATAAGTACATCGATAGCTTCTTTCTTGAACATCATACCTGCTTCGTTTGATTCATCCAAAGTCTGAACAAAGCCGGGGTATACAAGGTCACAGTGGGGTGCAATGCACTCGCCGATGTGGTCCATGTTAGCCTTTACTTTGTCGCCAAGACCGGGATACATACGGAAAAATTCAAAGTAGCCTGTTGCGAGAAGACCAACCTTCAAACCGCCGAGGTCAATACGCTCGGAAATAAGGTCGCCGCTCTTTCCACCGTTGGTTGTCTCGAAAGACTGGATATACATATCGCTACCGGTGGTATTAGTACGCATTTCTGGTGTTTTAATTTCACTCATTTTTTTCTCCTCCTAATTTTCAAATTTTTTTGGTGAAATAAAATTATACTTAAGGCCCGTCATACGAGCAAAAAGTCGGAATTCTTCGACCCAATCACCTGAAAGTCCAATCCAGTGGTGACCGGCTCCACACTGAGCCAAGAGGTCGGGCATACTGCGAACATCGCCTTCGAACTTGATGGCAAGGGGGTTGCCTTCGTAGCCTGAATGGTCAGGGATGCTTTCCCCGCGCATTACGCTGAGACGAAGGTGGTCGCCACCGTTCATAAGGTTAACAAGTGTCACAGTACCGGGCATCTGTGTTTCGTAAAATACACTGACGCCGTCGTTTGTTTCAATAGAGCGTTTAAGACAAATGTTTTTGCAACCGCCTGCAAGGCTGAGTGCACCTGCACCGCAGTGAGAAAACATAATTGCATTATCTTCGCGAACCAACTGCAAGAAATCGCCGTTGAAAGCCGCCTGACCTGCAAGCATACCAACTGCAGTCATGAGAATTGATGCATGGAGGTCACCTTCACATCCGGCACCAATATGCTCATCGTTGAGCATTGCGATACCTAAGCATATTTTCGCTTTCAAGTTGGGGAAACAGTTAAGGGAGTATGCTTTCAGCTTTTTCTGATCAACCTGAGCACGGGCTGCCAGATAGTAGCGAATAGACAAAAGCGCATCCTCGTCACGGACATCTGCACAACCAAAGCATGGTTTCATTTCTTCCCATTTTTTGTTTATAGCAGCTTCGTCCTGTTTGTCTGCTTCGGCATAAAAATCTTCAATAGGCATATTCACCACAGTTACGCCAAGTTTGTTATCCAAAAGATATTCGTTTGCAGCCATGCTGTACATGATTTCGGGCTTGTGTCCGCTGTAGCCGATTCTGGCACCATGCAAACGATTTTTGAGCATAGCAGCCTTTGCATAATGGGAAAGGGCTTCTGTGCAGTATGTATCGTTGATTTCCCCTGACACGACCATGCAGTCTCTGTCGAGGTTTTTGAGGGAGGCAGTAATAAGAGGTGTGCATACCATTGTTATGCAGGTAACCTCACGGTCTAATGCCCAGATGAAAACTGGTTTGTCACAAGCTTTTGACAATTCAGTAACGAAATAGTCAGCTACGAAGGTTGCAAGAAAAACAAACAGACAGTCAACATCTTCATGAGCAAAGAATTTCCCTGCTTCACGACAATCTTCGGGGGAGTAAACACAAGGACCCTCGCAAACGTCGTACCCTAAGTCACGGAGCATCTGAAGGCCTTCTTTGTGTTTGCTTTCGCACATTTCATCGCCAAGAAAGTAGCCCGGAAGAGCCATTGTTGTAAATCCAATTTTAGGTGTTATTCCTTTCACTTCATACACTCCTTTTAATAACAATTTAACAATTCAAAACACCAACAGTGATTTAATAATCGCATACCACAAGCTCAATTTGTTGGCATACTGAGTAGTAATAAAATTATAGCACGAGTTATTTTCAAAGTCAATTATTTCTTCAAAAAAAATTTTAAACAGTGCATTTAACGATTTATGTATCGTTACAATTATAAAAATGTGTTTAATGGATGCAAAAAGATTACCTCAAAAGCAAATTGCTGATACCTCGTTGCAAAATGAGTTCCGCTAAAGCGGCGTTTTACCGTTTTAGCGACAATAATAATAAATTTTTTGAGTGAATATGCATTGACTTATGTTTCAATTAAGAGTATAATAAAGGTCTCTTAGGGAAAAACGCAAAATACGTTTTTTCCCTGTCAAAACATTGTTTTGACAGGGAAACTGCAAAGCAGTTTCCTGAGACTTCATTGCAATTATACGAAGCTTTCAAGCCCCTTGCTTGAAAGTTGCGGAACTTGTTCCGCTAAAAACGGCGTTTCGCCGTTTCCTCGACAATAATTATAATTTAATGTAGTTTGGCAGGTGTATATTATGAAGAAAAATACATTTTTAAATAAATGTTTCAGGGTTATCAGATGGATGGTTGATTTGGTCTACCCGAAAATTTCGGTTTTTGGTGAAGAAAACTTGCCAAAAGATGCAGGAATTGTTGTGGGAAACCATACTCAGATGAATGGCCCTATTTGCGGAGAGCTTCATTTTCCAGGAAAACGAAAAATATGGTGTGCGGCTCAGATGATGAAGCTTAAAGAAGTACCATCATATGCGTTTGAAGACTTCTGGAGCAGAAAGCCAAAGATATTGCACCCTTTATATCATTTGCTTTCATACATAATTGCACCGCTTTCGGTTTGTGTATTTAATAATGCCCAAACTATTGCGGTTTATCATGACATCAGGCTTCGTTCAACCTTTCGGGATACCATTGATGCAATAGAGGAAGGGGAAAATGTTATAATCTTCCCTGAGTGCTATGAGCCATATAATAATATAGTAAATAATTTTCAGGACAAGTTTGTGGATGTGGCAAGGCTGTATTATAAAAAAACGGGTGAACCTTTAAGTTTTACACCCCTTTATATAGCACCTAGGCTCAGGTCAATGTATATTGGAAAGCCTATTTGGTTTTGCCCGGAAAATCCAATTGCCGATGAGCGGGAGCGGATTTGCAGCTATCTTAAGGAAGAGATAACCAATATTGCAAAAGGTTTGCCAAAGCATTTGGTTGTTCCTTATGCAAATGTATCAAAGAGAGAGTACAAAACAAATATTTAAAGAGAGGATCAAATATGCAGAGAGAGGTCTATGACTACAAAAATCTGAGACTAACGAATATTACAAGGCCTGAATACAGGCATTTGCTTTTAATTCTCAGCTGGTTTGGATATTTTCTGGCGTATTACCTGACGGAAAGATTTATTCCTGTGGAGAATTGTTACGTGGTTCATTGCTTCATTGATGACATTATTCCCTTTTGTGAGCTGTTTATTATCCCTTATGTCGGGTGGTATTTTCTTATTGCATGGTCTTTAATATATTTTCTCAGGTATAATGTTGAGAACTTTAAAGCTCTCCAAAAATACATAATAATTACCCAGGTGGTCGCAACAATTATTTTTATAGTTGCACCGAGTCGCCAGGATTTGAGACCTGAGGTTTTTCCGAGAGATAATATCCTGACATATCTTGTGGGGCTTATCTATTCGGCGGATACCAATACAGGAGTTTGTCCGTCACTGCACGTGGCGTACTCTTTGGGAATTGCCTCAGCCTGGCTGAAAGAAAGAACAGCGTCCAATGGCGTGAAGATTTTTGTGACAATCGTGGTTATTCTCATTTGCCTTTCGGTGGCTTTCGTTAAGCAACATTCGGTTGTTGATATATTTGCGGCACTTCCCTTAGGGCTTTTTGCGGAAGTCATTGTTTTTCGAAAATACTACAGAAAGAGATTTAAAAAGTGCTGTTAAAACAGTCGTTTTAACAGCACTTAAATTATTATACAGGTTGAAGTTCTTTTTCTCTTGATGATTCTTCCTTAACCTGAAGGTTTGATTCTTCTTCAAGTTTTCGGTAATTAACTTTCCCCACCATAGTTTTCGGGAGATCACTTCTAAACTCTATTTCACGGGGTATAGCGTATTTCGCAATATGCTTTGAACAGTGAAAGAGGATTTGCTCTTTTGTTTCATCGTTTTCGGGGACTCCGGGCTTAAGAGTAATAAACGCTTTTACTTGTTGCATACGATAATCATCCTTGACCCCGATGACACAACTCATTTGCACAAGCTCACAGGCGTCAAGAATATTTTCAATCTGGTTTGGGTAAACATTGTAGCCTGAGGTTACAATCATTCGCTTTGCACGACCTTTGAAATAAACAAAGCCTTCCGAATCCATACAGCCCAAGTCCCCTGTGTAAACCCAGGTGAGCCCGTCTTTGTGGGTCCTTAGGGTTTTGGCGGTTTCTTCGGGATTGTTAAGATATTCTTTCATAACAGATGGACCTGCAAGAAGAATTTCACCAATCTCACCATAGGGCAATTCTTTTTCTGTGTCAGGTTTCACTATCTTTATGTATGTATCGGGGAACGGCAGACCTATGCTTCCGACCTTTGCTAAGTTTGGCGGGGTCAGACAACAAGCACAGACGGTTTCTGTTGTTCCGTAGCCTTCACGCACCTGAATGATTGCCTTGTGGTCGTAGAGAAATTTGTCAAGCTTCTTTTTAAGCTCAATGGATAGTGAGTCACCACCTGAGAATACCCCTTTAAGAAAAGAAAGGTCTGCTTTTTCCAGTGAGGGTATCCTGAGAAGTGCTTCGAAAAGGGTAGGTACACCTGCCATAAAGTTGCATTTGTATTTTGTAATCAGTTTTGCATAGCTGGTTGCAGTAAATCTCGGGACAAGAATGCTTCGTCCGCCACTGATAAGCATAGCGTGGATACAAACACCGAGCCCGAATCCGTGAAAGATAGGCATTGCTGCAAGCATTTTGTCACCGGGCCTGAACATGGGGTTTGAGGCAATTGTTTGTTTGCCCATAGCGTTAAAATTGCCGTTTGTCAGAACTATACCCTTGGTTTTTCCGGTTGTTCCGCCTGAGTAAAGGATAACTGCCGGGTCGCTGGCTTTTCTTTCAACTTTGTAATTCCAAAAACAAGCTTTCTCAAGTTTTAGAAAATCTTTCCAGCGAATTACGGGTGCATCATCAGGGATTTTTTTGATTTTGTAGCTTTCTGTGAACATATATCCGGCACGGACGGGTTTTGAAAGTTCGTCCTTTATTGAAGCTATAATAACATTCACAAGTTTTGTATTGTGACGAATGGCTTCAATTTTGTGATAAAATTGGTCAAGAGTGATAATGGTTACACTTTCGGATTCGTTTATGTAAAACTCAATTTCTTTCTCGGCTGACAGAGGGTGAATCATATTGCAGATTCCGCCAACAAGATTCACAGCATAAAACAGACAAACTGCCTGAGGACAGTTTGGCATAGCAATGGTTACCCGGTCATTTTCCCGGACCCCAATCGTCTTGAGACTTTTGGCGCAACTTTCAATTTTTTCCATAAAGGTTTTGTATGTAGTTGATTTGCCCATAAAGTCAAAAGCTATGGCATCGGGGTATTCGTCGGCTATTTCTTTTACCGCATCATACATCGAACCACCAGGGTATTCAAGGTGCGTAGGAATATTCCCTGTAAAGTTCAGCCAAGGCGCATTTACAGTGTGTCTCATAGAAATTCTCCTTAATACTCAACGGGTGTTGATGCGGCTTGTTCAAGAAGTTCAGGGTTTTCAAGAAGTTTTTTAAGAAGCCGTATTGTCTTTGAAAAATAATACCCGTCGGCTATGCGTTCATCAACCGTAAGCCCAATGTCAAGGGTATCCTTCATTTCGTAGCTTCCGTCATCATTGAATACTGGACGGAATTTTTTTTCACCTATAACAACAAAAACAGAGTTTGTCCCCCAGTTTGTCAGATGGTGGTAGCCGCTTTTCAGTTTTATTGAACCAAGATTTGTGAGGACAGCTGAAGAATGATATGGGTCGGTTTCAATAAGTGCATTGGGGAGCTTCCCGTATTTGTCAAGAAGCCTTGCGGTTTTCCCGATAAGCCGGGTTATGGGCCTTGGGAATTTTTTAAGAATATCCATAATATTTGAGGAGGCATCGCCTTTTCCGTGCCTGCAGTTCATAACCTGAGCCCTTATGTCTTCGTGAACACTTTCAAGGTTTGTTTTTTCGTCTGCATGAATAAAAGCAAGACCTTCGCCTGCCTCGTCGGCAAACTGTTTCTTGATGGTAAAAGCCACAGCAACTTCATTTTTTTCATAAAGGCTGTAATTGGCAATAAACCTGTTCATTTGTGGCCTTAAAGTAATACAGCGGATGACTGCTGTAACTATTATGTGAAACATGGTATACTTGAATTCGGGATTGTCTTTGTTGAGCTTTTCAAGATAAAGGTTCATATTCGTAAGGTCAATCCGTTCAGAAACAAAAGCCTCGTTGTCACAGCGATTTGGGTGGATAAGGGGAACGATAACATGCATTCCATCAATATCTCTTACCAATTTTGCATCCTTTCGGTCACCACGACGGCGACGGGTTTCAGCTGACATAAAAATATCCTCCAAAAAAACTAAATGATATGTACAGTTTATTATATTAACGAAAAAAAGTCAAGAAAAAACAAATTTCTTTTTCTTTTAACATTTCCGAGCTGTGACATAAAAGGAGATTAGTTTGATAGCCCAAATAAAAAAGGCGCAAAAAATTAATAAAAACAGATATTTTAAGGGACTAATACCTTGACAAATCAAGGGATAAAGAGTAGAATATACGGGAAAGAAGGGTACAGGGAATTGGGGGAGAATTGTATGAAATTAGGGAATGATTTAACAGAGGGCTCTATAATAAAAAAATATACTGCTTTTGTCATCCCCGTGCTTTTTTCGGGACTACTTCAACAATTTTATACTGCTGCAGATACTATGGTAATCGGTAGATATGCAAGTGAGACGGCATTGGCGGCTGTTGGCTCGACATCATCGCTCACAGCACTTATAATTACTCTTTTTATGGGACTTTCTGTTGGGACAAACGTGGTATGTGCAGGTTTTTTCGGAGCAGAGAATTATGATGGACTCGGAAAAGCGATGCATACCTCTGTTTTGATGGGAATTATAATTGGATTACCCCTTACTATGGTTGGTTGGTTTGGTGCGGAATATTTTTTGACTGCTATGGGCACACCGCCGAATGTTATAGACCAGTCAGTTCTTTATATGCGTCTGTATTTTTTGGGGACGCCTTTCAATCTTATATATAATTTTGGGTCATCAGTCCTCAGGGCAGTGGGTGAGACTAAAAAACCTTTCCAAATATTGGCTATCTCGGGAATAGCTAATATTGTACTTAACTTGGTTTGTGTAATCGTGTTTAAGTTGGATGTTGTGGGGGTTGCTTTGGGAACAATTGTTGCCCAGGGAATTTCTGCAGTCTGGATAATTGCAATTTTAGGAAAAAGTGACTCGAATTTCTGTTTGAAAATATCAAAGCTCAGGCTATACAAAAAAGAGCTCATTAAAATTCTTTCTATTGGTATACCATCGGGGATAAACGGTGTTTTGTTCGGACTTTCAAATGTTTTTGTCCAAAGTGCCATAAACAGTTTTGGCAATCTTACCATGGCGGCACACAGTATTACGTGGAATTATATGGCTTTCTCAAACTTGATTGTTGCGGCATGTGAGCAGGGAACGGTCAGCTTTGTGGGTCAGAATATGGGGGCAAGGAAATATTACAGAGTTGATAGGGCTGTAAAAGTTTCCCTGTTTTTCTCTTGCGTTGCAACGGTTCTTTTTACTACAGTGGTTGTGAGCTTCAACCGATTTTTTCTTGGGTTTTTCACAAAGGATGTCCGGATTATTGAAATAGGTGCAAATATGCTTTATTCTGCTGTTGCAGTATATTTTTTATTTGCTCCGTCGATGGTCCTCAGTGGAGCTCTCCGAGGTATGGGAAAATCAGTGCTCCCTACTGCAATAAACGTAGTTGGCATTTGTGTGCTCAGAATATTTTGGGTTATTTATATATGGCCAATTCATCCTACTTATGAAATGATATACTATTCGTTTCCTGTGACGTGGATTGTGTCAGGTAGTGCTATGGCTATCGCATATTTCTTTGTGCGAAAAAAGGTGTTAGCCAAAGAAAAACTTAAATCAGAAGGACAGGTTTAATGCAGCAGGTCCTTTGCAGATTTTTCGGGAGTTCTGAGATAGCGTTTCATCATGAACAAACATTCGGGATTTTGACTCACATGGTTCATTCCGCTTTCGCAGGAAAGAGACGCCTTGAACCCCATTTCTTTTATAATATCAAATGACGCATTGCTTACACTGCCGAAGGGATAGGTAAAGGTGTTCGGAGTGTAGCCGGTGTTGGATTTAAAAGCTTCCTGAAGCTTATTCAGGTCAGAAGTTAAAGCAGTTTTGTAAGCCTCGTTGCTTTCACTGCTTTTTTTCTTTGTTCCGTTTCTGCCTTTGTCGGTGGTATGCATATCGTATGAGTGATTCTGAAACTCAACAAGTCCGGATTTCAACATTTCGTTTATATTATCCCAAGTGACATGGGAATAATTTGGGTTTTCGTCAGGTGATTTTGTGTAAAGGTCGGTATAGTAGCCGATTATGGACAAAACTGCTTTTGAGTTATATTCTTTAAGCAGTGGATAGGCATATAGATAGTTGTTTGAATATCCGTCGTCAAAGGTGAGTACAACGGGCTTTTCAGGTAGTTTTTTTCCCGAATAAACGTAGTCTATGAGGTCTTGCATAACTATGGTGGTATACCCGTTGTCTTTCAGGTATCCAAGGTCATCTTCAAAGGCTTTTTCGGTTATGATGTAGCGGCTGTTGCCGCCGCTGTGCCGATATATGTTGTGGTACATAAGGATTGGAACGTCTATCTTTTCTTTTTGTGCAGCGGAAGGTAGTGCAGTTTCGGCGTCGTTCGTTTCTGCTTTCAGACTTTCGGTCTGAGAAACGGGCTGAACTGCGGAGTTGCTGCTATGAATTTTAATCAGTCCGATACTTGCCAGAGTAACAGCGAATACAGCAAAGTAATATACGAGAGTTTTCATTTTTATAACATACATAAATACAGTTCCTTTCCTTATTCCATATTTTCAACAGACTTTTCAAAAAAATCATATTTTCGGCGTCGTTCGTTCGTCAGTTCATCTTTAACTGTAGCCGAGGTATTTTGATCCAAGAATTTTATTATTTCATAGCAGTCAATCCATATTTCACCATTTCCGTCTTTTTGGGACTCATCAAAAATCAGCTGAATTCCAAAGTGCAGATGAGGTGTGTCGATGTTGTTTACGTTTTCCTTTGAACTGTAACCGGTCATACCCAGATACCCGATTACATCACCTGCCTTAACTGTATGTCCTATGGACAGGTCAACGGGATATGGGTGGTCTTTTCGCAAATGAGCATAGTAATAATAACGTTTTTTGTCAAAACTGCGTATACCCAGCCTCCATCCACCATATTGATTCCAGCCGATTGCCTCAACTGTTCCGCTTTCAACAGCAATAATGGGTGTGCCAACATTCCCCATCATATCGTGGCCTAAGTGCTTTCGTTTGTAACCATAGGAGCGACTTGCTCCAAAGTCGTCATAGTGAGAGTAACCATAATTTTTTGCTATGGGAGAAAAAGCCTTGAGCCCGTACTTTTTTGTCCAGACGGGACTTTGGGAATTTTCGGCATTCTGCTGGATTTCAAAATCACCTACGAATCCACCTAAAACTGCGTTGTATGCCTGGGCATAATAGGGATAATATTTCAGGTCTTTTGTTAAAGATTCGATAGATTCTCCATTTTTTATGCGGTCATAAATCTGCGTAAGCTCAGTGGCTTTAAAAGAAGAAAAATTTCCTCCGTGGTGAGCGGCATATATGGCCAAAAGGTCAATCCAGTTAACAGGTGTTTTTGTTTTTTGACTTTCAATATCAATCTTCATTGCTTTGTTCATAGCAGAGCTTGTTACTTGGAAATCAACCCATTTGATGAAATCGGTGTTTTTTTGGGGAGCCTGGTTTGTCGCAGACTTGCTTTCTGCGGGTACTGTCTTTTGAAAGGTCAAAGTTCCGAAAAATAATGCGGAGAGTGCAAGGACAATACATATTATGGACGCTGTTTTGTTGATACGAATTGAAATAAACATAAAACCCTCCCCCATACATTGTACGGGGAAGGGTTTTGGAATATGATTCTAAATTATTTCTCGGAAGTCTCAAAACCTGACTTGAGAGTGTCGATTGCCCAGGCCTGATTAATTTCAAAGCAGTTATCGTTCATTTTGGGAATGTTTGAAAATTGGTTTGTTATAGCGTTGTAAGTTTCAAAAGAAAGGGTAGCCCGACAGTTTTCGGCGTTTGCTGTGATGATGTAAAAAAGAAGACTTTTGTCCTCGGAATTTTGACCACCATAGTATATTCCTAAAATTTCGGAGCCACTGCGTTCCTCTTCGAACTGGTCTTCAAGCATAATCTTGTAAAGCTCGATTACCCTGTCGTCTATACCGTCTTCCATAAGGGCAATTTTTTCAACAAGCTCGTTTATGCTTCGCACAACTCTCAATGTGTAACCATCAGCTACCAGGGTTGTTGCTTCTTCTTGATTGGAGACAAGGGCTACCATAAAGTTTTTGTCACTATCGGTATATATGCAATCGTAAGAAACAAGAATCTCTTCACCACATTGTGGACAACTGAATTTGAACAGACTGCGGTCAAAAATTTGGTCTTTGAGTTCAGGATTCTCAGATATATCAATATGTGAACATATTTTAAATGAGTTATCTTCGAAACAAGCGGGACAGTTAACTGTCATAGTTTTCCATTTTGTCATAATAGTTGCACCTTTCAAAAATCAGCCTATGGACTTTATGTCATAGGGAGTAGTCTGGTAAACAAAATAGTTAAGCCAGTTTGAATAAAGCAGATTTGCGTGGGAGCGCCACTTCACCATAGGGGTTTTTGCCGGGTCGTCATCCGGGAAATAGTTCTTCGGTACTTTTATGTCAAGCCCTCGGTTTATATCACGCATATATTCCTTCTGGAGCGTGTCTGCATCGTATTCCGAATGACCCGTTATGAAAAACCGACGCTCATTTTTATCGGTGATAATATATACCCCCGCATCTTTGGATTCAGCAAGAATTTCCAGAGATGGGACCTTTTCGATATCCTCTTTATTTACTCCGGTGTGACGTGAGTGAGGAGCATAAAAGGTGTCATCAAAGCCTCGAAGAAGGATTTTATGTTTCTTTTCGGGAACAACAGTATGCTCGAATACTCCGAACACCTTTTCGGGCATATCTGTTTTGGGCACACCATAGTGGTAATAAAGTGCCGCCTGAGCCCCCCAACATATATGAAAAGTAGAGGTAACATTTCGTGTTGACCATTCCATAATCTCACAAAGTTCTTCCCAATAGTCCACTTCTTCAAAAGGCATTTTCTCAACGGGAGCACCCGTAATTATGAGACCGTCAAACTTGCTGTCTTTTATGTCGTCAAAGGTCTTGTAGAAGGTCTCGATATGGCTTTTTGAGGTGTTTTTTGAAATGTGGGTTTTTGTGTTGATGAATTGAACATTTATCTGGAGAGGAGTGTTACCCAAAACTCTGAGAAGTTGGGTTTCGGTTTCTACCTTTGTAGGCATAAGGTTGAGAACGGCTATTTCCAAAGGACGGATGTCCTGAGTAAGGGCACGTGTTTCCGTAATAACAAAGATGTTTTCGCTGTTTAGTATTTCAATAGCGGGTAGTGAGTCTGAAACCTTAATTGGCATAATCTGCTCCTCCTGTAACACTTAATAATACATATAAGTATACCATAAGGTAAAAAATATATCAATACAAAAAATTTTTTTCTTTGAAATGTGCTTGAATTGTGGCTTTCCACAAATTTAATAAAAACATGAAAAAAATTTTGATTATTTTGCTTGACATAAGAAGTAAAAGTCGTTATAATGATATGGTAGAATTTTTTGTAATAAGATTGACGAAAGAAAATCCACATTTCCAATATCTTATTGGAGGGAGGGAAATTAATAATGGCTGAAATCAGAGTTAAAGATAATGAATCATTAGACAGTGCTCTTCGCCGCTTTAAGCGTTCATGCGCAAAAGCAGGTGTTTTATCAGAAGTCAGAAAAAGGGAACATTACGAAAAGCCCAGCGTGAAACGCAAAAAGAAATCAGAGGCTGCGAGAAAACGCAAGTTCAGATAATTAGTTGATTTAAGACCGCAGTCGTCAGGCTGCGGTCTTTAAAATTTGTGCAGGAGGTACAGAATATGGGTCTTAAAGAAAAATTGATGGATGATTTGAAAGCCGCAATGAAGGATAAGGATGTTATAAGAAAGAATACGGTACAGATGGTTCGCTCCTCGGTTTTGCAGTTTGAAAAGGACAATCGCACCGAGCTTGATGACGAGGGTGTTCTTGATGTTATTGCAAGGGAGCTTAAAAAGCGTCGTGATGTTCTTCCCGAATACGAAAAAAGTGGAAGAGATGACCTTATCGGGGATATTAAGCGTGAGATAGAAATTCTTTTGGCGTATCTTCCGGAGCAGCTTACAGAAGAAGAACTTGAGGTTATTGTGGCTGAGGCTATTGCAGAAACAGGTGCTTCTTCAATGAAGGATATGGGTAAAATTATGGCGGCAGTTATGCCAAAGACCAAGGGCAGAGCTGACGGAAAACTTATAAACGCAATAGTTAAAAACAAGTTGAGCTAAAATGGGCGCTGTAGATTTTCTACAGCCCTTTTAGGTATAAAGGAAAGGCTTGATGGGTATGAGGAATTTGCTTCTTCCGGATATATATGCGGAAACGGTTTTCGATATTGATACAAAGACCTTGAAAGAACAAGGAATAAAAGGATTTATTTTTGACATAGACAATACACTGGCTACTTATGCTGATGCGGTTGCTGATGAAAAAACTGCTGAGTGGCTCAAAAAATTGCAACTGGATGGTTTCATGGTTTTTATAGCATCAAATAATGACAAAGAAAGAGTAAGAATTTTCTCTGAGGATTTGGGGTTGCCGTATTTTGGCAAGGCTCTTAAGCCTTTGGGGAAATACTTAAGACGGGCATGTAGACAAATGGGGATTAAACCCAAAGAGGCTGCCCTTGTTGGAGACCAGCTTTTTACGGATATGTTTGGTGGGAACATTTTGAAAATGAAAACTATACTGGTAAATCCTATTTCTGATGTTGAGGATGGATTTGTGCATTTTAAAAGGCAGTTTGAAAGATGGATTTTAAAAAAAGCTAAAAGATAAGGAGAGGGAGATATGTCTGCTATACTGGGACCTGCAGGGAACTGCGAAGATTTTTATGAAGCAGGGTACAAGTCCTCTCTTGATGCACCCAGTTGGGTTTTTAAGCATAATCTCGGGGCTTATGAATATCAATGCGGAAAGGGCGTTAAGATATCTGATGAGGCGGCCAGCAAGCTGGGAAACAAGGCGAGAGAGCTTGGAATTGTTTTGTCGGTACACGCACCGTATTATATAAGCCTGGCTTCTTTGGAAAAGGAAAAACGGGACAACAGCATTGGATATATTTTAAGAACGCTGCAGGCTGCAAGATGTATGGGCGCAGAAAGAATAGTTGTCCATTCGGGAACAGCTGGGGATAATACTCGGCTTGAGGCTATGAAACTTGCCAAGGATACATTGAAGCGGAGCCTGGAAGTGGCGGAAGCTGAAGGCTATGGAGATATTTATATTTGCCCTGAAACCATGGGCAAGGTTAAACAGCTTGGCACAGTTGATGAAGTGACTGAGCTGTGCACCATAAGTGAAAGGCTTATACCAACTCTTGACTTTGGACATATAAATTCCATGGGGCTTGGAAGCCTTAAGACTTTTGAGGATTTTGAAGAAGTTTTTGATATCCTCGGACACAAGCTTGGGGATTGGCGGGCTGAGAAGTTTCATGCCCACTACAGTCGCATTGAATATACAAGGGCGGGTGAAAAAAAGCACCATCGTTTTGATGAGACAGAGTTTGAGCCGGAGTTTGAGCCTGTTGCAGAAATTGTGGCAAAACGGGGGTTGTCTCCTATAATAATATGCGAGTCACGGGGGACTCAAACCAAGGATGCGGCAGAAATGCAGAAAATTTGCAGGAGGTATGAGGATGTATACAAAGCTGAATGACTTGTTTGAAAATGTAGATGCAGTTTTGCTTACCTCACCTCATGCTATGCGTTATTTCAGCGGATTTTCCGGAGGCGAGGGTGCAGTTTGGATTTCCGTTGAGGATCGCATTGTCTTTACGGATTCCAGATACACAGAACAAGCAGAAAATGAGGCAAAGGACTTCAAAGTCGTTGAAACAAACCATTGGGACCAAGAAATCAGCCAAATGGCAAAGAAATCGGGGGCTTCAAGGGTTCTGATTGAGGACGGAGAAATGTCTGCGGCAGAGTTCAAAAGACTTCAGGGGAAAATGGGAGAGGTAGTCCTTGAGTTTGGAACGGAGAGACTCAATAAACTCAGAATGGTAAAAACTGAGAACGAACTTCAGCTTATGCGCAAAGCAGAGCTCGTTTGTTGTAAAGCTTTTGAACATATCCTGTCGGTTATAAAGCCGGGGATTACAGAACGAGAAATTGCGGCTGAACTTGAGTACTATATGAAGAAAAATGGTGGAGAGGGTTTTTCCTTTGAAACTATTGCGATTTCAGGGAAGAGAACAAGTCTTCCCCACGGAGTTCCAACCGACAAGCCGGTAGAGTATGGTGACTTTGTGACAATGGATTTCGGGTGCATAAAGGATGGGTATTGTTCGGATATGACCCGGACTGTTGTTGTGGGGAAAGAAACCGAAGAACAAAGAAAAATATATGAAACCGTTAAGGCTGCCCAGGAAATCGGACTTGAGTTTATCAGGGAGGGCGTCTTGGGGAAAGATGTTGATAAAAAAGCAAGGACTGTGATTGAAAATGCGGGGTATGGTGAATATTTTAGACATTCCCTTGGTCATGGTGTAGGACTTTTGGTTCACGAGCTTCCGAATTTGTCGCCAATGTCTGAGATAGAGCTAAAGGAAAACATGGTTGTTACCTGTGAACCGGGGATTTATATTCCCGATTTTGGCGGAGTCAGGATAGAGGATATGGTGGTAGTGAAGAAGGATGGGATAGAAAATCTTACCCCGGTGACGAAAGAATTTGTTCGGGTATAAGACGGACTAAAGCATAAAAATACCAATATTTCAAAGTTTTACTTGATTTTTTCTCAATTGTAGTATACAATGTATGATATAAGAATACGATAATAATTTTTTAGGAGGAAATTACCAATGATATCAGCTGGTGAATTTAGAAATGGCATTACCTTTGAATTTGAAGGAAATGTTTATCAGGTTATTGAATTTCAGCATGTTAAACCCGGTAAAGGTGCTGCTTTTGTCAGAACAAAGATGAAGAATGTTATGACGGGTGGCGTTGTTGAACGAAGCTTCAATCCAACAGAAAAGGTTGAAAAGGCACACATCGAAAGAAAGGATATGGAGTATATCTACGAGGACAGCGGTCTTTATTACTTTATGGACCAGGATTACGAACAGATTCCTCTCAGTGCTGACCAGCTTGGGGATGCACTTAAGTTTGTTAAAGAGAATATGACTGTTACTATTCTTTCATACAAGGGCAATGTTTTTGCTGTTGAACCTCCTACATTTGTTGAACTTGAGGTTATTGCCACAGAACCCGGTGTTAAGGGTAATACAGCGACAAATGTTACAAAACCCGCAACTGTTGAAACAGGAGCTATCGTTACAGTTCCGATGTTTATCAATGAGGGTGACAAAATCAAGATTGATACAAGAACATCTGAATATCTTGCAAGAGTTTAATTTAATCTTAAAAGCCTTGTTTTCAGCAAGGCTTTTGAATTAGCTGATTGGCAAATGAATTTCATTCTGCTGTTTTGGCATAATTAGAAGTAAGAGTGAATTTTAAAGTATAATTACGGAGGATTTTATAATGTCTGAATTAACAAAACGTGCAGCATATCTTAAAGGTTTGGCTGAAGGTATGAAACTTGACACAGAAACAAATGAGGGTAAGCTTCTTTCTGCTATCATTGATTTTCTTAATGATATGGCTGATGAGGTTGAGGCTATTGATGAAGAACAAGGCTTTATTGCTGATGTTATCGATGATATGGAAGAAGAAATTGAGGTTATAGGTAACGAAGTTTTCGATGAGTTTGAATATGACGCTGAAGATGATGAAGAGTTTGAAATCTGTTGTCAAGAATGTGGTGAAGATTTCTTGGTTTGTGCTGAGGACCTTATGGATGGAGAAATCCTTTGCCCTAATTGCGGAGCTGAAATCGTATTTGATTTTGACTGTGATTGTGACTGTGAAGAATGCGACGGCGAATGTGATTGCTGATATTGATTACATCACACCCAAAGAGCTGCCATTTTGGCAGCTCTTTTTTCGTTATACAAAAACAAATACCCCCGTACGGGGGTATTTCGTTTATATTATTTCCGAAAGGTCCTTATAAAGGTAAAGGGAACCGCAGATTATGGTGGGTTTGTTTTCCCCCAAAGCATCAGAATATGCACGGGAAAGAGAATCGTAGGGAACCGAGGTAAGGGATAGCTTTTTGGCTATGCTGCAGATTTCTTCGGGTTTTGCTGAACGTGGATTGTCCTTTACCTGAACAGCCATAAAGGTTGAATTTTCAGATAAGCCTGAGTTTTTAAGCTCCGAAAGGGCACCTTCGATATCTTTATCACCCATAAAAGCCATAATAAAGTTTGCTCCGTTCCATTTTGGAAGGTATCGTTTCAAAGCGGTAACAAGAGCACTCATACCGTTTTTGTTGTGAGCTCCGTCGTATATCACAAGAGGATTTTTTGAAATAATTTCAAATCTGGCAGGGTTTTTTGCAATCCTTATACCATTTATAATATGTTTTTTTTCAACGCCCAAGCCTAATGCTGTTTCTATGGCGAGACACGCGTTTTGAGGCTGATATGACCCTGTAATTCCACATTCAAGCTCAGAGAACACCTCACCGGTTGAGCCAAGGTAGCTGAATATTTCGTGGAAATCGCGATGGGAAATTGATGTTGGAGAATTTGAAACAACAAGTCGATTGTTTTGCTTTGAACAGACCGCTTTGAGAACTTCTTCGGCACTGGAGGGCTGAGGTGCGGTTATGGTAATACCTATGTTCTTGTCAAAAAGGGGTTTTTTGATTATCCCTGCTTTTTCGATGGCGATTTCTTCTATTGAGTTGCCCAAATATTCCGTATGGTCGAGCCCCAGCTGCGTGATTACCGAGGCGAGAGGCGGGGGGATGATGTTTGTTGCATCACGGGTACCACCCAAGCCTGTTTCAAGAATGACTATATCACAGGACTGTTCTTTGAAATAGCAAAACGCAGCGGCGGTCCATATTTCAAACTGCGTGGGGAGGTCCCCTTGCTCAGCAAGGACTTTTTCAGCTGCCGCCTGGACCTTGGAGAGAGTGTATTCCAAATCTTTTTCTGAAATATTTTTTCCGTCAATAGAAATTCGTTCACATACTGAAATCAGATTTGGCGAAATATACTTTCCCGTTTTCTTTCCGGAATCAGTGAATATACATTGAAGAAAACTGCATACGGAACCTTTTCCGTTTGTGCCTGCAACATGAATGAAATTCAAATCCTTTTGAGGATTATTCAGATTATTTAAAAGGCATCGGATGCTTTCAAGCCTGAGCTTTGCAACTGCCTGGAAGCTATTTGCGAATTTGTTGAATTGGTCAGTTTTCATTATGTCCTCACTTTCCCATGGCTTTATGCTGTTTAAGATGTTCTGTCGTAGAGTAAATTGGAATAAGAATAATGAGATGAAGTACACAGTTTAATAAACAAGCGGGGATTCTGATTGCAAAAGCTGTGCTAAAATCAGGATACCACTTGAGCCAATAGGCGTAAACTGTGGTGTTTAAGACACTTGCCAAAATCAATTGTGCAATTGAACACAGGAGTACTCTCTTTATATAAGATTTTTTTGAAATGTTGCATTTCAGAAAAAACAGACCGAAAACAAAGCCTGAAATAAATTCAAGAACAGTAATTTGGGGAACAAAGGGGCCTACCGGGGCAATAAAACAATTTAAGATATCACCGATTGCGGCGCATATTCCGCCCCAGAATGGTCCGTACAGCACTGCTGTAACGAAAACAGAAATGAATTTCAAAGGAAACTTATAAATTGTGCCTATGCGAAAGGTAAAGAAAATTGATAAAAGCGCGGTGATTGCTGTAATCAAACCGAGAATACATAAGTCACGTACGGTCAAGCGAGGAAAAAATTTTTTCATAAAAAGAACCCTTTCTGCAGTTTAACTGCAAAAAGGGAAACATAGGTTTTCGGATTTTGCAGCAACGGAATGCGAGACCAACACCGCAAACTAAATGTTTTTCGTAAAGACGGCAACTTCCCGTCCGTCTCTCACTTAACGCATTGGTCTCTACTTTGCTTTAAAAAATCTAAATGGTTATGGGTATTTAGTTTATTGTCTGCCCATTTGATTGCGATTGTCCTTTACTATGTTTATGCACTGTTCAAGGTCGCGAATGGTTTTTACTACAACGTTTTCTACGTTCTCAAGGAGGTAGTCAGCATACTGATAGGTTGCATTCTTTGAAGCGACAGCTTCGGCGTTTGCCTGTTCCATAATCTCAGCTGCAGCAATTGTAGCTTTCTTTGTGATTTCATTCTCATCCACCAATGCAATAAGCTGGTCATTAGCGTTTTTGATGATTTCGTCAGCTTCTTTTCTTGCATCGTTGATGATGTTTTGTCTTTCGGCTTTTATCCACTTTGCCTGCTCGAGGTCTGTGGGAAGCTTGAGACGGATTTCTTGAAGGATTTCAAGGAGCTCTTCTTTATCAAGAAGGCAACGGCCTGAAAAAGGCACTGCAACGCCCTTGTCAATAATATCCTCTAATTCACTTATTAAACCTAAAGTATCCAATTCCATATCAGGAACCTCCTTAAACTAAAGATAATTTTTAATAACCAAAACGATGTTTTATAAGGTCAACGATTTCCAAAGGAACAAGACCGCTTAAATCACCGTTGTATTTTGCGACTTCTTTCACAAGACTTGAGCTGAGAAACATAAATTCCGAGCTGCAAGGCATAAAAAATGTTTCTATATCTTCAAACAAGGCACGGTTCGTAAGTGCCATCTGGAATTCGTATTCGTAGTCTGATACGGCTCTGAGACCTTTAACAATCACTTTGTAGCTATTGTCTCGCATAAAGGTTGCCAAGAGACCTGAGAAAGACCTGACTTCCACATTGGGTATGTGGGAGGTGACTTTTTTTATCATGGAAACACGCTCTTCAGGAGAAAAAACGGGTTGCTTTTTCTCGTTAACCAACACTGCTACGATAACCTTGTCAAAAAGCTTTGATGCTCGGTTTATGATATCCAAATGACCATTTGTGCATGGGTCAAAGCTGCCGGGGTATACCGCGATTTGCATAATAAGTCATCACCTTTCTTGTCAATTGCGACAAAGAACAAAGACCTGAGTTTTGCCGTACTTTGCACGTTTGATAATGTCAAAATGTATATTCTCGGGTTCTTCACCCAGAAATTCGCTTTCTGCCAGGATAATACCATTTTCACAAAGCAAGTCGTTTTCATAAATCAAATCAATTGCTTTGTTTAAAAAACCTGTGTTATAGGGTGGGTCCAGAATTATAATATCAAACCTATCCGTAGATTTTTTAAGGTACGAAAAGGCATCTGAAGAAATAACAACTGAACAATCCACAAGCCGTGAAGCCTCGATGTTTTTCTTGAGAACCGAAAGGGCTTCGCGATGGGTTTCGACGAATGTGCAGCAGCCTGAGCCGCGGCTGAGTGCCTCAATACCAAGAGCACCGCTCCCGGCGAAGAGGTCTAAGACACTGTCTGCGGGGATGTAAGGAGAAATAATGTTAAACATAGATTCCTTAACCCTGTCGGTGGTTGGTCTTGTATCAAGACCGGAAGGTGCAAGGAGCTTT
>JAZNSG010000045.1:0-5244 GCA_045591035.1 Clostridia bacterium
AATACTCCGCCTCTAAATGATTTAAAGAGAGGGGATAATGTTATGGGATTTGAATTTCAAACAAGGACCGTAGAGCTTGAAATCTGCGGCAAAAAATATAAAGTTACTACAGACAATAATACAGACAAAATGTGTAAGGACATCAAGAAACAAGCGGATGAGATGATGAAGCGTCTTCAAAAGGATGCAGAATCTGTCACAGATGATGAGGTTTGTGATTTCTTCTTTGAGAACATAGATAAACTTCTTGGAAAAGGCATTTCTACTGCTATATTTATGGGTAGAGAAAGAAACTTTCTTGATGCGGCACAGCTGTTTAATTATATAGTTAAAGAACTTACTGCAGAGGCGGTGCAAAATATAAAAATTTTTGAGGATAAAAGATGAATATACTAACGGAACGTTTGCCGGAAAGTGTGGTTGTCAATAACAAGGAATACAAAATAAAGACGGATTTTAAGATATGGATGAGATTTGCTCAGTCAATTTTTTCATCGAATGTTGAATACAAAGAACTTGCTAAGGCTATATGTGAAATATTTGAGGAAATACCTCCGAATTTGATGGGAGCTTTATCTGCAATAATGGACTTTTATACATTGAGAAAAAAAGCAGATGGCGAAGAGGGGACGACAAATAAACAGCAAGTATTTGATTTTAACCTTGATTCCGGGTTGATTTATGCTGCGTTTTTGCAGCAGTACAGAATTGATTTGACAAAGGCTGATATACATTGGTGGGTGTTTAAAACACTGTTTGATAACCTATCAGAAGATACTCAGTTTGTCAAGGTTATGCAGTTTAGGTGTAAGGATATATCCTCAATCAAGGACAAAGAAATGAAAAGCTATTATATGCGCATGAAAAGAAGATATGCTTTGCCGGACAATCGTTCTGAAAAGGAAAAGGAAAAAGCTTTCGCAAACGCTTTAAGGGTGATTTAGTAGCTCCAAAAGTTATTATTGTAAAAAGTAATTTGATGTGGTAGAATAAAAGGGCCGAGTCAATTTAATAATAATAGTCATAAGTATGTGTTTTGGTTTTAGGTAAAAACGCAGGCTCTATTTTCATACTTGTGATTAGTATTGGATTGACTTGGCGGTCTGAGCTGTGCGTTTTTCGCGTGCGGCTCTATACCGCACGCTTTTTATTTACAATAATTTTTGGGAGGTGTAATAATTCTGCAAACTGTAAATGGAGAGTAGCGGAATATTACATAGAAATGAGGAAAAGATATGAAACATATTGACGATATAAAAAATTACTTTCTTACAAAAAATGGGCACTACTTTAAAAAAGAAGAAATGCCCAGTTATGATTCTCCTGAAATGAAATTTTTGCAAGGTGTAGAAATAGATGATAAGTTGGACAGTATTGAAACGCACACAAAAACAATAAAAATTATTATGTTGGCTTTTCTTGCGATAAATGGAATTTCTCTCATAATATCATTTGTATCGCTTTTAAAATTATTGAGCTTTTTCAAATAGAAATAAAAATTAAAATAGATATAAGCATTACACAAAAGTGTAGTGCTTTTTTTGTACCCATTTTTAAGAAAGGAGTGATGATTTGGGCGTAAACAATGACGGAACTTTGCGGTATGATACCAAGGTAGACTTAAGTGGATTTAAAAAGGGTCTTGCGGAGATAAAAAAAGATGCTTTAAAAGATTCGGGAGAAGTCCTAAAAAGTTTCAATAAGACTGCAAAAGCAATAGCTTTAAGTGCTGCATCAATCGGAGCGGGTATTGTTGCTGTTGGTGTTAAGTATAACGCTCAAATGGAGCAATATAACGCTGGGTTTACTACGATGCTTGGTAGTGCCGAAAAAGCACAAAAGCTGATGGGAGATTTGAAAGGATTTGCCGCAAAGACACCTTTTGAACTTACTGACCTTGCAAACGCAAGTACGACGCTTTTAGCTTTTGGTGAAGATGTTGAACAACTTATGCCCGACTTGAAAATGTTGGGCGATATTTCTCTTGGTAACGCCGAAAAATTTAAAGGTCTGGCGCTTGTTTTTGGTCAGGTGCAATCCCAAGGTAGGCTAATGGGACAAGATCTCCTGCAGATGATAAATCAGGGCTTTAACCCGTTGCAGATTATATCAGAAAAGACGGGGAAAAGTGTTGCTACCCTAAAGGATGAAATGGCAAAAGGCCAAATCAGTTTTGAAATGGTTGCCGATGCTATGAAAGCTGCAACCAGTGAGGGCGGACAGTTCTATAATGCTATGGAAAAGCAGTCCAAAACTCTTAATGGTCAGTGGTCAACGTTAAAGGATAATGTGGTCGCTCTTACGGGGGAAATGGCATCTGGAATTTCTGAAAAGTTGACAGAGGATGTTTTGCCTAAACTGATAAAACATGTAGAAACACTTACGCAAATGTGGGAAGATGGGCGTTTGCAGGACTATATTGGAACTGCGACAGCTGCTCTAGTAACGTTTGGAACAGCAATAACCGCTTTAAATATCATCCTTTTTGTAAATGATATGGCTCAATTAACAAGTGGTGTAAAGAACTATACAACGGCCACAAAAGCAGGAGCGGCAGCTCAAAAGTTAATGAATGCAGAGCTGTTAAAAAATCCGTATACTTTAGTTGCTGCAGCTCTTGCCGCACTTGTCGCAGGGATTATAACATTGGAGGCAACACATAAATCCGTTACGAATGAACTGCTCGAAGAAGTAAACGAAGTTGCGACAGCCCATGACGACGCGGTAAAGGCTATAGAGAAGAACAAAGAAGCTGAAATAGCTGCTGCTGAAAAGGCAAAAATTTATAAAAATGAGCTTTATTCTTTGCATGATGAGTTAAAAAAGGGAACTGTAACTCAAGAAGAGGCAAACATTGTAACTGAGAATTTTAAAACTGTTGCTGGAAAGCTCGAAGAACTCATTCCTGGTATTTCTGATGCTTTGTATGATGAAACAGGTGAAATAAACCTTCAAAGAGAAGCTATCGATAAATTGTGCGATTCTTATTATGAATTAATGTATGCCAAAGCTACAGCAAATGCAGCAGAAGAATTAATTAGCGAGAGTGCAAAAGTCCTTGTTGAACAAAAAAGGATACAAAATGAGGCAAAAACACAAGCGGATAAGGCTATTGCTGAACGCAAAGGCCTTGTTAAGGTCGACTATGTGGATGCTGATGGAAATGTGTATAAGGAACGACCTGAGGGAATAATTACATTTGAGCAAATACACCATGATGTTATTGAAAAAGACGAAGAACTGACTGAGGTTATTGAAGACAGCAATGAGGCTTGGAAGGCAGCGCAGTCCGAGATTGATGCTGTCAACAAAGAAATATCAGGATATTTGGCTGTTTTAAAAGATGCGGAAACAGAAGTGTCTCGCCTTACAAAAACTGAAGAGAGCTTAGGCAAAGAAACTAAAAAAACAGCCAATACAGTTGTTGAAGAGACAACTAAAACAACTGTAAATAGAACAAAAGCTTTTGAAGAACAGTATAAAAATCTTAAAAGGTCGCTTGAGCGGGGAGAAATCGTCCACGCTGACTACTACAAAGGACTTGAAAAGCTACGCGATACATATTTTAAAGAGGGTTCTGATGAGTGGGAAAAGTACACTGAAGAACTTGCCGATTTTACGGAAGATACTTTTGATGATTGTCTTGATAAACTTGACGATTTAAAAGAAGAATCGCTTGATAAGATTCGGGAGTTAAAAGATGAGCAAGATGCTTTGACAAAAAAGCTGATGTCGGATAAATCGCCTGTTGAGTTTGGTACAGTAGACGGCGAAAAATTTGCTATACTTGCTGACTACAATCAGGAAAACAACAAACTGAGAAAATACAAGAGTATGCTTGATGAACTCGGCGAGGCACGTGCTGACCTTCCTGAAACGGTTTATGCAGAACTTGCTGAAATGGACATTGACCAGGCTATGAAATATGTGGAGGCTCTTCTTAATGCAACCGAGCATCAATATAATGCTTTTTTGGAAAACCGTGCATTAAATGAAGAACTGGCACATCAAAACAGCTCAAAGTTGTTGTCTGCTGAAGCTGAAGGAATGAAAAGAATTCTGGAGGAAAAGTTTGGCGAACTCCCGGAAGATTTCTTTGATTTGGGCGATGAAAGCGCAACGGCCTTTGGTGATGCTTTTTTGGCGGAGCTTGAGCATGTAATGCAAACGGTTAAGGCAACTGTGATGGCGGAGATGAGCAAAATAACAAATGCTGCCGTGGTTAGTTTTTCATCGGGCATAGGAGGTGGAGCCACTTCTATTACAAACAATAATAATTATTCGTCATCATATACATTCAATTCATCACAAGACACAACAACGGCTCAATTACAGGCGGCAAGAGATGCAGCAACTATAGAAAGACTTAGAGGAGGTAATTAAGATGTTATATATTGAAGATTTGAAGAGAGCATATTTATTGAAGAGAAGTGTTGAAAAGACCGAGAATGCAATAAGTGAGATAAAAAAACATGACAAAAACTTGATTTGCTCTAAAGAATGTGAAATGCTTGAGTATAAGTTATCTATTTTAAACGGTAGCTTACTGGAAATTGTAGATTTTATAAAGGATTGCAAAGACTCTTTAGTTAGCCAAGCTATGTATAACAGATATTTATGTGGAAAATCGTGGGAACAGGTATCGTTGGCATTAGGTGGTTATTGCACTGCAGATTGTATTCGCAAGATGGTTGAAAGATACTTACAGAAAAAGGGAATAACAAGGAGAGAATAATGAATATTTCGACAATAAAAGTATACTGCTGTACGGCAGCAGGAATAATTGGTGGCTTTATAGCAAGGCTTTTGGGGGGATGGACGAAGGATGTGACCACATTAATTATATTTATGGCAATTGACTTTGTTATGGGTATTGTTGTCGCAGGAGTCTTCCACAAGAGCAATAAGTCAGACACGGGAGCAATCAGCAGCCGTGCAGGGTGGAAAGGTTTATGTAAAAAGTGTGCTACGTTAATCTTTGTTGTTATGGCGTATAGATTTGATGTGACTTTGGGAACGGATTACATAAAAACAACGGCAATAATTGGTTTTATTACCAATGAGGCAATATCTATAATTGAAAATGCCGGGCTTATGGGGGTTCCTCTCCCGGAAGTAATAAAAAGAGCTATTGAGATACTTAAGAATAAAGGAGATGGAGAGGAATGAAATTTGGAGTTAAATTAGAAGCTGTTCCAACCAGGGTATATGATTATGAGGTTATCTGTGGTTCGGTTGATGACT
>JAZNSG010000046.1:0-76620 GCA_045591035.1 Clostridia bacterium
AACCCCGCAAGGCAACGCCTTGCGGGGAAACTTTTTAAGGGAAAGATTATTCTTCGGGAAGAATAACTTCTTTGCCACCCATATAGGGCCTCAGGATTTCGGGAACAGTCACCGAACCATCAGCGTTCTGGTAGTTTTCCAAAATTGCGGCAACAGTTCTGCCGATTGCAACACCCGAGCCGTTAAGGGTATGAACAAGCTGTGCTTTGTCCTTGACGTTGTTCTTAAACTTTATGTTTGCACGACGAGCCTGGAAATCCTCGAAGTTACTGCAGGATGAGATTTCCACAAAGCGGTTATAGCTTGGCATCCAAACCTCTATGTCGTATTTCATAGCCGCGGTAAAGCCCAAATCACCAATACAGATTTTAACCACACGATAGGGGAGCTTCAAAAGCTTCAGAACCGACTCGGCATCGTTTACAAGCTTTTCAAGTTCGTCATAGGAGTTTTCGGGGTTGGCAAACTTAACAAGCTCAACCTTGTTAAACTGGTGCTGACGTATAAGACCTCTTGTGTCTCTGCCGGCACTGCCTGCCTCTGCACGGAAACAAGCTGTGTATGCTACGTATTTGATAGGAAGCTTTGCTCCGTCAAGAATCTCGTCACGGTGCATATTTGTTACAGGAACTTCCGCTGTGGGAACCATAAAATATTCGGTGTTTGAAACTTTAAATGCGTCTTCTTCAAACTTGGGGAGCTGTCCTGTGCCAACCATGCTGTTTCTGTGCACCATAAAAGGCGGGAAAATTTCTTTGTAGCCGTTTTGGGTGGTGTGAGTGTCAAGATAGAAGTTTATGACTGCTCTTTCAAGCTGTGCACCGGCACCTTTGTAAACAGTAAATCTCGTACCTGTTATTTTTGCAGCGGTTGCAGCATCCAGGATTCCGAGGTCTTCGCCCAAGTCCCAGTGAGCTTTTGGCTCAAAGTCAAAGCTTGTCGGCTCCATAAAACGACGCACTTCGATGTTGTCCTCGTCGGTGTCACCGTCGGGAACTGAGGGGTTTGCAATATTTGGGATGGTGTACATTATCTTTTCGATTTGTTCGTCGATTTCACGTACTTCTTCGTCAATTTTCTTAATGTCCTCAGAAAGAACCTTCATCTCAGCAAAAATTTCTGCTGTATCCTTGCCTTCCTTTTTGAACTGAGGAATTTGCTTCGAGATGGTGTTTTGCTGATTTTTCATCTGCTCAACACGATAAACTGCTTCACGACGTTTTTTATCAAGCTCAAGAAGCCCATCAACATCAATGCGGTCTTCCTTTCGTCTTTTAAGTGCTTCAATCAGTTTTTCCGGTTCGTTTCTCAAAATTTTTATATCTATCATTTTATATCTCCTCTCTGTTGTAAAAAAGCAACAAAACATTTTTTATTATACAGCCCCAATGGGGTTATTTGTTAATTAATAAAATCTTTCAGCAAATCATAGTAAGCAAGACTTGCATCGTCAAAGCCGATGGGTTCAATTTTGCTCAAAAGAGCTTTTGCCTGAGCTTTGTCTCCACTTTTGTATAAATCGTATATATCCTTCAAGTCGCTAAGAGCCTGAGAGCTGGTCTCAAATTTTGACTGAAGCTCAACATTTTCGTCATTTTGTTTTTCTTCTGCCTCAAGTTTCTTTTTCAGCTCGTCGTTTTCTGCCGAAAGGTCAACAATTTTCTTTTCAAGCGCTTCTATTTGATTTTGAGTTCCAAGAATTTCTTTTTCGTATTCTTTCTGGCGGGAGTCAAGCTCGTTGTCGGACAAAATTCCTATCAAAACAATAATACCTACGAAAAAAACCATAATAAGGGCATACCCTATAATTTTTTTTGAAATTTTCACTAATTTTCACCTCTTTTGTGTCAAATATCTGTAATTGCTAAAAAATTGTGGTTTTAAGACGCGCATAACTCACCAATATAATTCCATTCCGATGGTTGGTTTTTTGGAAAATAAAGCGTGTTTTACAGGTTGCTTTTTGGAAAAATATGGAAACTATTTAAGGAGCTTCAAAATGTTTTCAAGGTCATCGTTGCTGTAATACTCAATCTCAATTTTACCTCGTTTTTTTCCGTGTCGGATTGAAACCTTTGTTGAAAATTTATGTGAAAGCTCGGCTGAGAGATTTTTAAAGTATGTCTCAATATTTTTATCAATGGGAGTTGATTTTTTCTGAGTCTTTTTGTTTTGTATTGCTGATGCAAGTGCTTCGGCCTGGCGCACACTCAAATCTTCTTTTTGGATTTTTTCTGCCAGAAGAAGTCTGTCGTCCTCGCTTTTCAACGAGAGCAGGGCTCTGGCGTGTCCCTGGGAGATTGAACCCTTTGCCACCAGGGTTTTCAAGGAATCGGAAAGGTTGTTAAGTCTCAGTGCATTTGCTACAGCGCTTCGGCTTTTTCCTACTCTTTCAGAGACCTCTTCCTGAGTTAAGGCATAAGTATCCATAAGCTTTCGATAGCCTTCAGCTTCTTCTATGGGGTTAAGGTCCTCTCTTTGAAGGTTTTCAATAAGGGCGATTTCCATAACTTCTTTTTCGGAATAATCACCTTCAATGCAGGGAACTTCTTTAAGTCCTGCGAGTTTTGCTGCTCTCCAGCGGCGTTCTCCGGCAATTATAATGTAAATACCGTTCTTTTCAGGACGAACAAGAATAGGTTGAATTAGTCCATGTTCCTTTATTGACCTTGCCAATGTTTCAAGAGCGTCCTTTTCAAAGACTTTACGAGGCTGGTCGGGGTTTGGTTCAATGTCACGAAGCTTCAGGATTTTAATACCTGAACCGTCCTTTGAAGAAGGGGCATGAATTTCAGGCGATGGCGTTGTGGGGGAAAGGGGAACATCGTCGAAAAACGCTCCAAGCCCTCTTCCAAGGCCTTTTTTGGGTTTTGCTTTTCCTTTTGTTTCTGCCATTATTTCACTTCCTTTGTGGAATTTAGCTGTTTCTTTCTATTAACTCCTCTGCTAGATAGGTATAACACTCTGCACCTTTGGAGTTTCGGTCGTATTCAATAACGGGTTGCCCAAAGCTGGGAGCCTCGGAAAGCCGCACGTTTCGGGGGATTATGGTCGAAAAAACCTTTTCCCGGAAGAACTTCTTTACCTCGTCTACCACCTGGATTGAAAGATTCGTTCTTGCGTCAAACATAGTGAGAAGAACGCCTTCCAGAGAAAGACCGGGGTTTAATCGTTGCTTTATCATTTTTATGGTATTTGTCAGCTGACTCAGACCCTCCAAGGCATAATATTCACACTGAATAGGCACCAAAACCGTGTCTGTTGCGGTAAACGAGTTCAGTGTTATAAGCCCGAGAGAGGGAGGACAGTCAATAAATATAAAATCAAACTCATCTTTGATAGGAGCGATGGAGTTTTTAAGAACAAATTCGCGGTTTTCTTTCATAACAAGCTCCAGCTCGGCCCCTGCCAAATCAATGTTTGCAGGGCATATCCAAAGATTATCAAACTCGGTTTTTATGATAACTTCGCTCATAGGAACGTCGTTGATAATGCAATCATAAACAGACTGCTCAACAGATTTGGGGTCAACACCAAGTCCGCTTGTTGTGTTGCCCTGAGGGTCAATGTCAATAAGAAGAACCTTTTTTCCCGATTTCCCAAGACATGCGCTGAGATTTACGGCAGTTGTGGTTTTTCCCACCCCGCCCTTTTGATTTGCAATTGCAATTACCTTTCCCATAGTCAACCTCTTTCGGGATAAAATCCCCTTAGTAGAATAGTAAAAACTTAATTATTACTATAATTATATCACTTTTTCAAAAAAACTCAATACATTCAGTCATATTTTTTTAAATTGTTTCACGGGAAACAATTTAAAAATGCAAATTTGTTTCACGTGAAACAAAGCCGCAGTATAAAAATACTGCGGATTATAAACTATTTATTAAAAACCAAGTTAGAAAACCCAAGGGTTTTAGCAAACTCTTCGTATTCCTCGAAGTGGTTGCAAAGGGTATCTTTGCTGTGGCTATCACTTGAAAGAATAACCTTGCCGCCTTTTTTAAAAATATAATCAAGTAAAGCAGGGTGGGGATATGCTTTGCTTCGGTAGCCTCGTGTTATTGCGCCTGTGTTTATTTCGAATGGTTTGTTATAGGGTAAAAGCTTGTCTATTGCACCTTTTGCGAGGTCAAGGTATTCAGGGTCGGTCATATCAAAGAAACGATTGTTTTCGTTGAACTTTGTAACCAGGTCAAAGTGTCCTATAATATCTCCGTCGAATTTGTTAAGACAATCCCCGACTGTTTCATAATAATCCCTTGAAAGTGCAATAAAGTCGCCATTATAAGCATCTAAAAGCCGAGCGAAATATTCGGGAGAGTGGTCGACGGGATAGTAGATTCCGTCTTTTTTTATGTAGTGCACCGACAAAATAGCATAATCAAAGTCGGAGGTATCAAAATCAGCATAATAATCTTGCTCAACTCCGTAGAGAATTTGAATTTTGTCCGCATACTTCTCGGCAAGTTCGCGTATATGTGCCTTGTATGAAGAAAGCTTTTCAAAAGGGATGCAAAAACCGTCGTCAAAAGATGTATAAGAATGAACCGAAAAGCCAATTCGTGTCATTTTTTTCTCAATTGCGGCAAGAACCATTTCTTCGGGGGAATTGTTTCCGTCGCAAAAGGTCGTATGAACATGAAAATCTTCTAATATCATTTTGTCATTTTCTCCTGTTTTACCTTGTGGTCAATCACGTGACGGGAAGCAAGTTCAGTTTGGATATCCTCAAGGCTTATGCCGGCTTCAACCATCAGAACCATTACGTGATAAGCAAGGTCAGCTATTTCATAAACTGTTTCCGCCTTGTCTTCTGCCTTTGCCGCAATAATGACCTCGGTACTTTCTTCTCCGACTTTTTTTAGTATTTTGTCAAGACCTTTTTCAAAGAGGTATGTGGTGTATGAACCTTCTTTTTTCTCTGTCTTTCTGCCTTTAAGCATATCCATAAGACCGTTTAGAGAAAATTCGTGTCTTTCTTCGCTTTCCCAAAGGGTATTTTCAAAGCACGAGTCGTTTCCCAAGTGACAAGCCGGGCCCGTCTTGTCAACCATAACAACAAGAGCATCGTTGTCACAGTCTGCTGTGATTGAAACAATATGCTGATAGTTTCCGCTTGTTTCACCTTTGAGCCAAAGCTCCTGTCTTGACCGGCTCCAGAAACAAGTAAGTCCCTTTTCCATTGAGATTTTGAGACTTTCTTCGTTCATATACGCAAGGGTAAGCACTTTTTTTGTTTTTGCGTCGACAACTATTGCCGGGATAAGACCCTTTTCGTCAAATTTAAGTTCATTAATGTTAATCATAGTTATTTCCTTTCAATATATATATAGTCATGTTTTAAAGACGTACAGGAATTCCTTCGTTTGAGAGAGTCTTTTTCAGGTCAGAAATTGCCACTTCACCAAAGTGGAATATTGATGCGGCAAGTCCGGCATCTACTTTTGGGAGAGTTTTGAAAAGCTCAACAAAGTCAGAAATACCTCCGGCACCACCCGAGGCAATAACCGGCACAGACACTGCGTTGCAAACAGCATCAAGCATCTCAAGGTCAAAGCCACTCTTCACTCCGTCGGTGTCGATAGAGTTGAGAACGACTTCGCCTGCACCCATATCAACGCAGCGCTTTATCCAGGAGATAGCCTCCATCCCGGTGTTTTCTCTGCCGCCCTTGGCAAAAACTCTGAAAACTCCGTCAACACGTTTTACGTCAGCAGAAATAACAACACACTGGTCTCCGTAACGCTTTGCTGCTTCCTCAATAAGCTGGGGGTTTCGGATTGCGCCCGAGTTTACACTTACTTTGTCGGCACCACATTTTAAAACCCTGTCAAAGTCCTCAAGGGTGTTTATTCCACCCCCAACAGTCAAGGGAATAAAGATTGTCCGCGCAACCTCTTTTAAAATATCTGTAAAAAGGGCACGTTTTTCAAAAGATGCAGTAATGTCATAAAAAACAAGTTCATCCGCACCGCTTTTGCTGTAGTGTGCCGCAAGTTCAACAGGTGATGAAACATCAGAAATTCCCTGAAAGTTCACACCCTTAACCACTCGTCCGTCCCTGACATCAAGACAAGGTATAATTCGTTTTGTAATCATTCTGCCACCTCGATTGCTTCTTTTAATGAAATTGCCTTTGTGTAATAGGCTTTGCCAATAATTGCTCCAAAAAGATTGAGCTTTGACAGCGCTTTTATGTCCTCAATATCCGTTACTCCGCCTGATGCGATAATTTGCATATCAAACTTCTCGGATAACTCCCGATAAAGCTCTCGGTTTGTGCCTTGCATAGCGCCATCCTTGGATATATCCGTACAAATCAGAGTTTTCACCCCTAAATTTTCCATTTTTTTACAAAAATCCATGCAAGTATACTGAGATTTTTCAGTCCAGCCTTTGATTGCCACAAAGCCATCCTTTATATCCACGCCCACGGCAATTTTGTCACCGTATTTTTTCACGGCTTCTGAGAGAAAGGCTTCGTCATTGACAGCTGCAGTACCCAAAATGACGCGGCTGATACCTGCGTCTATGTAGCGGTCAACAACCTCCATGCTTCGGATACCTCCGCCCACTTCTACGGAAAGGCTTGTTTCCCTTGCGATTTGACGGATAATGTCGATGTTGGGGGTTTCTCCCGTTTTTGCACCCTCAAGGTCAACGATGTGTATATTTGTTGCACCACATTCCTCGAAGTCCCGTGCAATTTCAATGGGGTTTTCGCTGTATACGGTCATTTTGTCGTATTCGCCACGAAGAAGCCGCACAGCCTTGCCCTCATATAAATCTATTGCAGGAAAAATAAACATATCTATTCCTCACTTTAATGTTATTTGTGTTTTGTAATTTTTAGTTGTGCCTCTTTGTGAATGACAAAGCAGTCCGTCAGTCCTTTTTGAATAAAAGGGGCTGATACCACTTTCGGATGAAGTGTTACATTTCACAAAATGCACGAAGTATCCCAAGGCCCACGTCACCGCTTTTTTCGGGATGGAACTGGCAGCCGCAAACATTCCCTTGGGCAACTGCCGCTGTGAGATCAGCACCGTATTCAGAAGTTGCAATAACTGACTCGTCACAGTTTGCGCCATAATAAGAATGGACAAAGTACACGAAGTCACCCTCGTTTATGTATTTAAAAAGGGGATGCTTTTCGCCCTTGAAGGAAAGAGCGTTCCATCCGATATGAGGGATTTTAAGGTCTTTCGGGATAACATCGGATATAGGCCTGATTTCACCTTTTATAAGACCAAGTCCCTGGTGTTCGCCATATTCAAAACTCTTTTCAAAAAGCATCTGCATTCCGAGACATATGCCCATAATGGGTTTTCCGTTTTTCGCTTCTGCTTTTATAAGTTCAAAAAACCCTGTTTGTTTCAGTTTGTTTGCCGCATCCTCAAATGCCCCGACTCCGGGGAGAATAATTCTGGATGCTTTCTTTATGGTTTCAGCATCTTTGGCAACAACCACCTCTGCGTTTATCGCTTCAAGGGAGCTTTGCAAAGAAAAAAGGTTTCCTACACCATAGTCAACAATGGCTAACATTATAAAACCCCTTTCGTTGATGGAATTTCGTCCTTTGAAAGCTCATCAATCTGACAAGCAGCTCTGAGGCTTCGTGCTGCTGATTTGAAGATTCCCTCGATTATGTGATGAGAGTTAGTTCCGTATAACTGTTTTATATGAAGGGTGCAGTTCGCACTGCGAACAAAGCCTTGCCAGAACTCTTCAACCAACTCGGTGTCAAAGTCACCAACCTTTTCAGAGGGGATGTTTGCTGTGTAAGCAAGGAAACTTCTTCCCGACAAATCAACTGCTGTCATAATGAGAGCCTCGTCCATTGGAAGAAGCATATTTCCGTAGCGGGAAATACCTTTCTTGTCACCAAACGCCTCGGTAAATGCCTGACCAAGGCAAATTCCGATATCCTCAACTGTGTGGTGATAGTCCACATAGGTGTCCCCCTCACAGCTGAGTGTCAAATCAAAGCGTCCGTGCTTTGAAAAAAGTGTCAACATATGGTCAAAAAATCCACAACCGCTGTTTATTTCACTTATTCCCTTTCCGTCAAGATTAAGAGTTAACGAAATATTCGTTTCTGAAGTTTTTCTGTTTATATTGGAAATTCTCATAGTTTTCTCCCTTCTGACCGTAGGCTCGGTCAAAAAAAGTATAGAGTTTATAATTTTTTATTTTTCTTGAAGGATTTCTCGCACACCATCTGCAAATGCCATCATTTGTTCCTTTGTACCAATGGTTATGCGATTATAATCTCTGATTCGTTCTTTGTCAAAGTGTCTCACCAGAATTCCGCGACTTCGAAGCTTTTCATAAAGCTCCGAGCCTGAAATTCTGTCGCTTTTTGCAAAGACAAAGTTTGCCATGGAGTCGGTACACTCAAAACCCAGTTCAGAGAGGGCACATTTTGTGTATTCACGATTTTTGCAAATGGTTTTGCAGTTTTCGATTGTGTATTCCTCGTCCTCAAGTGCACCGATCGCCGCAAACATAGACATTCGGTTTATGTTGTAGGGGTTCGTGGAGTATTTTATTGCGTTCAAATCCCGAATAAGCTCACTGCACCCAACTCCAAAGCCAATTCTTGCACCTGCCATGGAACGTGATTTTGAAAATGTTTGGGTGACAAGCAAATTGTCGTATTTCTTTATAAGTGGCACACAGCTCTTTCCCCCAAAATCTATGTATGCTTCGTCAACAACCACTATGGAATCAGGGTTTGCCTTTATAACCTCTTCGATTTCTGAGGGTTTTAACAAAATTCCTGTGGGAGCATTAGGGTTTGCAATAAAGATTGTTGAATTAATGCCCTTATATTGTTCAAGATCTATGCGAAGTTCGTCGGTCAAAGGGATTTCGGTGTAGGGAATGTTCCCAAGCTGTGCGAAAACCTTATAGAATCCATAGGTTATGTCAGGGAAAGCCGCGCCCTTTTTATTGTTGCAATATGCCATAAAGGCAAAATACAAAATCTCATCCGAACCGTTGGTAACAAGCACCTCATCGGGGGAAACCCCAAGTCTATTTGCGAGAAGCTCTGTCAATTTGTCGCAGGTAGGGTCGGGATAAAGCTGAAGCTTTTCTGCCTCGCGACAAGCATATTCCACAGCCCGTTTCGACGGGGGAAAGGGTGATTCATTTGTATTAAGCTTTATGAGATTAAGTATTTGAGGCTGTTCTCCCGGTGTGTACGGTACAAGACCTCTTAATTCTTCCTTTAAAAATCTGCTCATAATCTTTTCCTTCTGTGTTTAGTTAGCCCTAGCTAACTTATTCGTTATTTTCAACTCTGATGGTTGCACTTTTTGCGTGAGCACCAAGACCCTCTTTTTTTGCAAAAAGGTCAATATCCCATGCAACACGGTCCAAAGCGTCTTTTGTGTAGTATGTATACTGGGTCTTTTTTATGAAATCATCCACTGAAAGGGGACTCGAAAACTTTGCAGTTCCGCTTGTGGGCAGTGTGTGGTTTGCGCCTGAAAGGTAGTCGCCAAGGGCTTCGGGACAGCTTCGGCCCATAAAGATTGAACCTGCGTGGCGGATTTTGTCGAGATAGTCAAAGGGATTATCTACGCAAAGCTCCAGATGTTCGGGTGCAATTTCGTTGGCAATATCAATAGCACGCATAAGGTCGTCTGCCACAATGATTTTTCCGTTGTCGTCAATGGATTTCCGTGCGATTTCGCATCGCTCAAGCTGTGGTATCTGACGTTCAAGCTCTTCGGCAACAGCCCGGGCAAGACTGCGTGATTCGGTAACAAGCACTGCAGAAGCAAGGGTATCATGCTCTGCCTGGGAGAGAAGGTCAGCCGCAACGAACTTTGGGTCGCTGTTTTTGTCCGCAACCACAAGAATTTCACTTGGCCCTGCTATCATATCAATGGAAACCTGTCCGAAGACCTGCCTTTTTGCTTCTGCAACAAAGGCGTTCCCTGGGCCCACAATCTTGTGAACTGCGGGGATGGATTCTGTGCCATAGGCAAGGGCGGCAATAGCCTGAGCTCCGCCAACCTTGAAGATTTTGTCAACACCTGCAATTTTTGCCGCAGCCAATATAGCAGGATTGATTTTTCCGTCGCTTCCCGGTGGTGTAACCATAACAACCTGGGGGCAACCGGCAATTTTTGCAGGGATTGCATTCATAAGAACGGTTGATGGATAAGCCGCAGTTCCTCCGGGTACATAAAGTCCGGCTTTGTCAATGGGGATTATTTTCTGACCTGTTACAATGCCATCCTCATCGTTGATAATGAAGCCGCTTCTAACCTGCTTTTCGTGGAACTTGCGGATGTTTTTTGCCGCTTTTTCAAGAACCTTTATAAATTCAGGCTCAACAGAGGCATAGGCTTCTTCAATTTCGTCTTTGGATACCAAAAGCTGGGATAGCTTTGCTTTATCAAATTTTTCGCAGTATTCAAAAAGTGCCTTGTCGCCGTTATTTCGAACATTTTCTATTATCTCTTTTACAATCGCGGAAACATCAATCGTCGGAACAACTCTTGAGAAGATGTCCTCAGGAGATACCTCCCCGAAGTTCAGTATTTTAATCATTCTTTTTTGCCTCCGTCTGCTTTGTCATACTGTCAAGAATTGCTTCAATCTGTGCATTCTTGAATTTGAAACTTGACTTGTTTGCAATAAGTCTTGCACTTATGGGTACTATGGTCTCTTTAACCTCAAGCTGATTTTCTTTCAGGGTTGTGCCTGTTTCAACAATATCCACAATTACATCTGAAAGTCCAAGAATCGGTGCGATTTCTATGGAACCGTTAAGGTGGATAATATCAATCTCACGCCCTTGGGATTTGTAGAAGGTTTTTGCAATATTAGTAAACTTTGTGGCAACACGAAGGGTTCGGTTACCGCTGTCACGAAAGTCTGCCATCCCAGCCACTGCCATACGGCATTTTCCAATGTCAAGGTCCAACAGCTCATAAATATCCGGTTCGTATTCGAGCAAAATGTCTTTCCCTGCAACGCCGATGTCTGCAGCGCCATGCTCCACATAAATGGCAACATCCGAGGGCTTGACCCAAAAATATCGAATGCCCTTTTCTGGGTTTTCAAAGATAAGCTTTCGGTTGTTTTCTTTTATTGACGGGCAATCAAATCCGGCCTTTTCAAACATGGAATAGACTTTTTCACCAAGTCTACCTTTTGGCAAGGCGATGTTAAGCATATTATTCAATTTCTGTCGCCTCCCCGTTTTTTATTTTAAGAAGTCGTCTGTATTTGAGCTTTTCGGGAATGGTTTTTGTTGCCCGAACACTTTCGCCGTTTTTACTTAAATTATCAACCAACAGACTTACAGTGGCCATGTTTTCACTCTCGTCATAAAGAAGAAGAGTGTCAACATCATAAGGCTCACTTTCGGTTTTAAGAATATCAAGCATATCGAGATAAACCGCAAAGCCTATAGCCCCAAGGGGTTTACCGAATTTCTCCATAAGCTTGTCGTATTGACCGCCTGACAAAATTCCGCCGGGGACTTTGTTTATAAATCCCTTAAAGGCAATTCCGCTGTAATAGTTCATATTGTTTGCCACAGAGAAGTCTATACGAACCTTGCCTTTGTAGCCCAATGATTCAAGAACATTTGCAATTTCATCAAGCTGTTTAACGGCTTTTTTGAATTCCTCATCTGCAAGGTCTGTGCTTATTGCTTCAAGAACGGCCTTAGGCTCACCATAAACTCTGACCAGAGAAGAAAGCAGTTTCTTTGCCTTTTCGCCAACATCTTCACTTTCACAAATAGCCAGAACGCTTCCCAGGTTCTTTTCGCCAAGAGCCTTAAGGTAGGCCTTTTTGCCTTCGTTTGAAAGCTTGGCAAAGTCAAGGGCAGATGAGATAATTCCCATGTGTGAAATATCAAGGACAAAGTCCTCTGAAATGCATTCAAGGCTCTTTGCTGCAAGTAAAACAGCCTCACAAATGCAGTAGTCATCAAGCTCACCGATACACTCAAGGCCAACCTGCATAAGCTCTTTAAAGTCCTTGGTGTCACCTGAGACGCGGTAGACGTTTTCGTTGTAATACACCTTTTTTACGTTATTTTCTGAGTTTTTGGTGTTCTTGACAATAGAAAGTGTAACGTCAGGCTTGAGTGCCATCAGCTTTCCGTCGCCATCGTTAAAGGTAATTATGTTATCAGAAACAAGAAAATCCTTGTTTCTTGCATAAAGGTCATATTCCTCGAACTTGCTCATTTTGAATTTTGTATAACCATAGGAACGAAACAGATTCCGCATGGCGAATATCGCCTTTTCCTCGTTTTCAAAAATGTATTCCTTCAGTTTCATTTTAGTGTTTCTCCCATCTTCTCAAGTGCAGTTTTGTACCCGTCACTTCCGTATATAAGGCATTTGTTAACACGACTTATGGTTGCGGTACTTGCTCCGGTTTCTTTGGAGATCTCGGCATAGCTTTTGTTTTGGTTAAGCATACGGGCAACCTCAAGTCTTTGAGATATATCCTGAATTTCCTTTATTGTGCAGATATCTTCAAAGAAATTACTGCATTCTTCAACAGTTTCAAGCTTAAGAATAGTTTCAAAAAATCTGTCAATTTCAGGTTTTTGGATTTTGTTCATAATCAAATTTCACATCCTTGCTTTAATTACTTTAACATTTTAGCACGTTAAAGCGCTAAAGTCAACATTTTTTTAAAATCTTGTGAAAAAAAATAAAACTGCGGCAGGATTTCCGCAGTTTTATATGAGATTATTCAGCACTTTGAACAAGAGATGCGCCGCTGTTTACGCCATAAGTTTCATTATAGGACTCACTTGCACTGAGCATATCTCCGTAAATAGCGTTTGCCAGCTCGACCGAGGCTTCGGCTTTCCATTTTCCGTCGGTTATTTTTGTGTCCACATCAACTCTACTTGTCTTTGTTTTCAGGTCAGGAGCCGAAACGATATCCAGCAGAAGCTTGTTCATTTTTGACTCAATTTCCTCATCGGAGGGAAAGGCCTGAGATGTTATAAGGGTTTTCATATATTCCTGCTGTTTTTTTGTGAATTCCTGCGTCACGTAGGTCATATCAACAGAAGTAATGTCAGCTGCAAAGGTTGAGGTAGACTCATCAAAAGAAACTCCGCTTACAATTTCATAATCAAAATACTTTAAAACTTCATTTGAGAATTCCTGAGAGTTTTCGGTCAAGGTGCTTATGCCCACAATGTATTCATCTGCTCCCTTTAAGTCAAGAGCCTTAATGCACTCAAAACCTTTGGTAAGAGCCTCTTTTGACGCCTTTGTTGTTTCGGGGTACTTGTCTGAAACCTCGTTGACCGAAGATGATGTTCCCTCAGAGACGGGGGTTGAGCCGGATTCGGAATTCTTTTTGCAGCCGGATGGAGCAAAGACAAGAAGAATTGTGAGAAGCAGGATAGCTAATTTTTTTGCGTTCATATAAGTTATCTCCTTATACATTTGTTGGCTTTAGGTATTTATTAATCATTATTATAATTATATCAGTTAATTGGCGTTTTCGTCAAGGGCTTATTTAACCAAGCCATATATCAAATACAAGCATAAGGCAAAAACCTGCAAGAAGTGAGAAGGTTGCGCCACGCTCACATCCATGGGAATGGGTTTCGGGAATCATTTCATCACTTATGACATAGAGCATCGTTCCTCCTGCAAACGCAAGAGCAAATGGGAGAATTATCTGAGAAATAGAAACGGCAAAGTATCCTAAAAATGTCCCCACCACCTCTACAAGTCCGGTTAGCAGTGCTGCGACGATAGTTTTGCCACCACTTACCCCGGCACTGAGCATGGGCGCGATAATAACCATACCCTCAGGTATATTTTGAAGAGCTATACCTCCCGCAATGACAAGGGCTTCTGACGTGTTTCCTGACCCAAAGCCAACCCCCGCAGCAATACCTTCAGGCAGATTGTGAATTGCAATTGCGGTCACAAAAAGCAAAATTTTGTTAAGGCTTTCAGGGTTTTTGTGGCTTTCGGTGTCTACCCCTGCGAGTTTGTGAAGATGGGGCACAAGTTTGTCTATGAGATTCAGGCACACTGCCCCCGCAAAAACACCTGAAACAGTAACAAGAATTTTATAGTCTCCTCCATATTCAAGAGAAGGAAGGACAAGTCCTATAACAGCCGCTGCAAGCATAATTCCTGCGGCAAAAGAGAGAACTATATCGCTGAAGCGGTGAGAAATGTTTTTGAACAAGAAGCCAATGATTGCACCCACCATGGTTGCGCCGCCGACTCCTAAGGCGGTAAGAATAACAATACTCATTATATCACTCCTTTTGTAAGAAATGAAAGGGATAGGTGGTTAACTGTTTTAGTGTCTCTGCCTTATACTCAACCAAAACGAGACGACCTTTCCTTTTTAAGCCCCTGGGGAGTTTTAAAGTGTTTGACTGCCCTTGGTTTATGTAATATTTTTAAAATTTTTCCGGAATTGTGCCGAAATCGTAAAGAAACATAAGATTTTTCAAATCCTCAACATCACTTAAAAGGTGTTTTCCCGTATCTGTGTCTTCTACCAGAATGCGGCGGCTGAGCTTTTCAACAACAAATTTCTGGGACATCATTTCAAGGTTATTTTCAATGATAGCATCTATGCTTTCAAAAGGATAATGTGAGGTAAGCGCCAGACCATAGGAGTTGAAGATAAGGGTGTATCCCGCAATCCCGGTTTGCTTTCGGTAGGCCTTTGACATACCACCGTCAATGAGGATGAGCTTTCCGTTTGCTTTGATGGGACTTTCACCGTCCTTAAATCTCACAGGAATATGTCCGTTTATTATATGTCCTTTTTTGGGATTTAAACCAAACTCGGTCAAAATCTTGTTGCAAACATTCTCGTTATCCTGAAACGTAAAGTATGGTTGCTTTTCTTCTGTGTGTGCAGCCTTGTCGTCTATATAAAGTCGTTCAAAGGTTGCCATATTTTTCTTGCCAAACAAAGGTGAGTTTGGTGAACACCACATATACCAAGCAAAATCAAGAAGATTCTTTGTGCGTTTTTTGTATGCTTCTCTCAGTCTTCTTTCACAATAGTCCATATACGCCTTGCCTGAAAAATGTTTTTTTCCAAAAGAAACTTCTAAGAAATCTCCCGTTTCGTCAAGGGGAACAATCCCGTGATAAAGCAAGTTCCCGTTATAGCAAAGATATATACCGCCCTTGGAGAACAAGAAGTTCAGGTGTTTTTGCATCTTCTCGCTGTGGGTAAAGCTTTGCTTAAGTCCTGAAATGATATCCCGCTCTTCTGCAGTCAGCTCAGCTGGGTTGTCTTTGTTGATAGTCGGGAATTCGTCGGTGTTCAGTTTGTAGCCGCACCAGGTCATATTGGAAAAATCGATTTTGTCAAGACGGGTATTGTGAGTCATTGCAAAAGACGGGATTTTTTGCATAAGCTCGTCTTCGAGCTTGAATCGGATTACGGAAATCGCTTTATACATTTTTTCCAGGGTGTTCTTCCCTGTATAGTTTTCGTTGGCAAAATGCTCAAGCTGTCTTAAGCTTACGCCATAGCCCTCCTCCAAAAAGAGAGTATTTTCATACTTCAGGCTGTTGGCAACAGCAATTGAGATACAAGCTTCGCTTCCCATCATAGCCCCCATCCAGACGATATCATGGTTGCCCCATTGAATATCAACATTCCCGGAGTCCATAAGTGTATCCAAAACCACATCAGGTCTTGGACCTCTGTCAAAAATGTCACCGGTTATGTGCAGGTGGTCAATGGAGAGGTTTCGTATTACCGAGGCTATTTCAATAATAAAGTCATCAGAAGAACCAAGGTTTATAATGCTTTCAATAATTTTATTGTAATAGCTTTCTTTATTTATATTTTTTGAGTTGCAATTCAAAAGTTCATCAATAATGTATGCATATTTCTCAGGCAGAGCCTTTCTTACCTTTGAACGGGTATATTTACCACAGGCAACTTTGCAGATTTCAATGAGCCTGAGAAGGTTCTCTTCAAGCCACTCCCTATCTTTCGGAGCAGTTTCAAGAACCCGTTCGGGATAATAGATAAGATTTGCAAGTTCAATCTGTTCCTCAAGGGAGAGTTCGTTTTTATAAACATCATGAATTTTTGCCTTTATAACACCCGAGGCGGTTCGTATTATATGGATAAAGTGCTCGTGTTCCCCGTGAATATCACTTATAAAATGTTCGGTGCCCTTTGGGAGACTAAGGATTGCCTGGAGATTTATAATTTCAGAGATAACGTCTTTTTTTGTAGGCCATTTTTCAGCCAAAATACTATAGAACTTTAATTCATCAGAAATATTCATAAGCGATGCCTTCTTTCTGAATGTTTAATAGTTTTATCGTATTAATATTATTCACGTTATTTTAAAAACAGTATATCATGTTTGTGAAGGAGATTCAAGAAAAAACCCTTAAAACCGGAGAAGTTTTAAGGGTTGAATGAATTATTTAATTTTTGGAAGACTGGCTGCCGCTACTGACTGCCCAACTCGTCTTGAGTTTTCGTCGGGGATGTGAAGCTGAATTTTCTTTGAAAGCTCGGGGAACTCAGTATCAAGAACCTCTTGAGCTCGTTCAAGTAGGATGCTTCCGCCCTCACCCGAAGTAACTCGTCCCATAATGAGGACATGCTTTATATCATAGAATTCGGTGTAAAACGCAATTGCATAGCCAAAATATGCACCAATAGTATCATAAATAGCCTTTGCTCTTTCGTCACCCTTTTCCATAAGGCCCTGAACAACCTTAAGCTTTTCGGCGGGAGAAAGACTTTCGTCCAGCTCAATACCCGCATAGGGAGCAAGTTTAATAACTCCGTCCTGTGAGAAGTATTTAACGCCACAACCAAAGTCTCCTGACCATTCATCCACCATTGCATCTTTGCAAAAGTCAACAGGAACAAATGCAAGTTCGTTGAGCCATCCGGTTATATTGCCCTGTGGGTCTACATAGCCACCAGCCTCAGAAGTTCCCATTGCAACACCAAGAACTGCGTTATCGTTAAGGTCCATAGCACCTGCCAGTGCGGTAACATCACCATCATTTGCAACCTCAATCGGAATATCCTTGCCAATTTCTTTTGCAACGTCAAGATACATATTTTTAACCTTTTTCTCAAAATCCTCGTCGCTTACCTTGAGAAAAAGTGACGCAACCATAATGCGATTGTCCACATAAACACCAGCACTTGAAACGCCGATTGCATCAACTCTCGGCATATATGATGCAGCAGTTTTCATAGCTTGAAGAATACCATCATAGTGATAGCTTGGGTCCTCGGTTATTTTAGGGAACCAAACAACCTCTTCAGAGTACACACTTTCACCATTAACAACGGCACTTACTTTTCTGTCACTTCCGCCGGCATCAAAGCCAATTCTGCAACCATCAAGATGTCTGCCTATAGGAGCGGCAGAGGATTTGTCCTCGGGAGCGTCCTCTAGGGGACAAACTATAACCTCAAAGGGCTTTTCGTATACCCTTTCCATAAAATGAACATCAAAGTCACGAAGTCCGCCGTCGGTGTAGGCGTCTTTTATTTTGTTTCCGATTGTATCGCTTCCGGCAATATAGATTTTGTAACCGCCAGAAACCCACAAAAGGGATTTTGCCATTCTTTCAACAAAGGCAAAGTTCTCTTCGTCGTGGCCGGTACCATCCGGGAAAACACGGGTTTTGTATGTAACCGTGTAACCTTTATTTCTTTCAACGGCAATGACTATGTCTTGTCCGTTAATCTTTGTAGCCTCACGCATTTCTCTACACACTAATGAAAGAGGCATAAACTGTGGGTCAAGCTTTGCAGCGACCTTAAGCTTCATATTTAACAGCTCCTTTTATAATTGTTTTCTGAACATTGAATTCTTTGTCACAGATAATAATATCAGCGTCTTTACCAATTTCCAGTGAACCCTTTTTGTCCTGGACACCAATTGCGGTTGCCGGATTGAGAGAAGCACAGTTAACACATTCCCAAAGGGGAATTTGTGAATTGGTGTATACATTCCAGACCCCCTTGTTGAGAGGAAGCACACTTCCGGCAACGGTGCCGTCCTCAAGACGGCAAACAATATCCTGATAAATAATTTTTGTCCCACCCAGGGTATATTCACCATAAGGTAGACCCCCGGCAGGCAGACAGTCGGTTATGAAGCAGAGCTTTCTGCCCTTAAGCTTCCAGATAATATCATAAAGTGCGGGAAGCACATGGAAAGTGTCAACAATAAGTTCGCAGCTTATATCAGAATTAAAAGCGGCTGTAACAGCACCGGGGGCACGATGTGCCAGAGGGCTCATAGCGTTGAAGAGATGCGTTGCATGTTTTACACCGTTTTTTATACCGTTCATAGCAGTCTCATAATCAGTAGAGGTATGTCCCATAGAAACAACAATGTCGGTTTCCTGGGTTATTCTTCTGATGGCTTCAAAGTCCTTTTCGTCCTCTTCGGGAGCAAGGGTAAGAATTTTTATAATATCAGAATATTCTATAGCAAAATCTGCATCGGGCTTCAAGATAAACTTGGGGTCCTGAGCACCCTTGAAGGATTGGCTTATGAAAGGTCCCTCCGCATGGCAGCCAAGGATTTCACTACCGTCCCAGGTTTTGCTTTCTTCTTTCAGCTTTCTCAGGACTTCAAGAGCTTTTTTTATAACAGACATATCCACGGTCATTGTTGTGGGAAGATACCCCGTAACACCGTTTTGGAGAATGCCTTTTGAGATTGTTCTTATGCTTTCTTCTTCACCGTCGCAGACGTCTTTTTCAAGGTATCCGTGAATGTGCAGGTCAATAAGTCCCGGAGAAACATAACCGCCCCGGGCGTCAATAATTTCTGTGTTTTCCGGCAGACTGTCCGCCGGAACTATCCCTTCAACAACATTAGAATACAAAAGAGCACTATCTTCGACGATGCGGTCTTTCAATATAATTTTTCCGTTAATGATTGCCTTCATTATTATATCCTCACTTTCTCTGAATCCGTCAACTTGTTCAATCAAGATAATTATAACATAATAAGAATTATTTTGCAACATAAAAAAATTAAAGTATAATTTAAATAAAAAAGGGTTGAAAAGTTAATATTAATGTAGTATGATGAAAGCGTTAAAAAGAAAGGTCTTAAAATTTTTACAAAACAAAGGATGATCAATATGAAATTTAATCTCAAAATCGGACTGGTGCCGCTTCGTCGCGATGTGTCAAACGCAAAAACAAGAACCGGAGCATTTCGTGCTTCGTCTGCTGTTGAAAACAAGGAAAAGGTGCTCAAATACATAAAAGAAAACTTTAGTGATGAGATTACAGAATTTGTTGATTTGGAATGGCTGAATGATGAAGGGTTGCTTTTTGATAACAATGATGTTGACAGAGTAAAAGAGGCTTTTCTGAGTCAAAAGGTAGATGCTATCTTTATTATAAACTGCAATTTTGGTAATGAAGAAGCTGCAGGACAACTTGCATACAAGCTTCAGCTTCCTACTCTTTTGTGGGGACCTCAGGATATGGAATTCCCCGAGGATGGTTCAAGATACACAGACAGCCAGTGCGGACTTTTTGCTATCAGCAATCAGCTCAGACGCCTTAATGTTCCCTTCTCTTATATCGAAAACTGCCCCGTAGAGGCAGAGGTTTTTGAAGCCGGACTCAAGAAATTCTTCTCGGTTGCCTGTATGGTAAAGAATTTCAGAACTCTCAGAGTTACCCAGGTGGGAACTCGTCTTAATGCTTTCAAAAGCGTTATGTCAAACGAACTTGAGCTTACCGAGAAATTCGGCATAAACATTTCAACTGTAAACCTTATCGCTATGGAACAGAAAATGAACCGCATATTGGCGGAAAAAGCTGATGAGCTTAAGGGCGAAGTTGAAAAGATAAAAGGAATGTTTGATGCCTCGGGCAGTGACGATGCCGCTCTTACAAATATGGCTGCTTTCATCTATGCATACAAAGAAATTTTTGCAGAAACAAAGGCGGATGTGCTCACTACCGAGTGCTGGTCTGCTTTCCCGATAGCTTATGGTGTTACCCCTTGTCTTGCAATGAGCCTTCTGGCGGATGAAGGATATATGGTAGTTTGTGAATCGGATATTTGCGGAGCAATCACTCAGGCTATCTTGACCTGTGCAACCCGTGGCAAGGGTACACCCTTGTTCGGCGAATTTACCGTACGCAATCCCATCAACAAAAACTCTGAGCTTCTCTGGCATTGCGGTCCCTTCCCCTATTCAATGAAGAAAGAGGGCGAAAAGGCTGCTATCGTTGGCGGAAGAGTTGCTTTTCGTGCTAAAGACGGTGACTACACTCTTGCCAGATTCCAGGGCGACAAAGGAAACTACACCCTTCTTGGCGGCGAGTTCCATACAACAGAGGGCCCGGCAACAGGCGGTACATACCTTTGGGGTGAATTTGAAGATTGGCCACGACTTGAGAGAAAACTCATCGAAGGTCCATATATTCACCATATGAGTGAGCTTTTCGGTTGCTATGAGGATGAACTGAGAGAATTTTGCAAATATGTTCCCGAATTGACCTTTGATGATATGAATGCATAATCTCTTTAAAAAGAAAATAAATACCACCCACATTTTTGATATGCACCCCAAAAGTTAGACACTTTTGGAGGTGCATATCAAAGATGCGGGTGGTATTTTGTGTTTGTGGATAAAAATCTAAATACCCTCAACCAGGCGAGTGCCTATTTTATATACATCTCCGGCGCCCATGGTAATAATGAGGTCACCGGGCTTTGTGTTTTCCTTTACATATTTGATTATAGAATCAAAGTTATTGAGGTAAATTCCGTTTTCTATGAGATATGCCAGGTCGCAGGAATGGATGCTGCCATCATATTTTTCCCGTGCGGGGAATATATCTGCGATGATAACTTTGTCCGCCAAAGACAGTGCCTCGGCAAATTCATTAAGAAACGCCTTGGTCCGTGAATAGGTGTGAGGCTGGAAGATGCACCACAGATTGCCCCCTGTAAGGCTTTTTGCAGAGTTTAGGGTGCATTCTATTTCGGTGGGATGATGTGCATAGTCATCCACTACTGTGCATCCGTCAACTTCTCCCAATTTTTCAAAACGACGCTTTGTTCCGCCAAACGCTTCTAAGCCGCGTTTTATTGTATCTTTGTCGATTCCCATTTCATAAGCTACAGCAAAAGCGCCAAGTGCATTTTGTACATTGTGGTTACCGTGGACGCTAAGCTCTATCTTTGTTGCAAACTCTCCGCAAACAAATACGTCAAATTCTGTCTTCCCTTGACTGTTTAAGTGGATGTTTTCACCAAAATACTTGTTATTTCTACCAATTATGCTATATGAGATCACTTTGTTTTGGATGTTTTGCACAACTTCCATGGCATGTTTATCGTCAGAACATACAATAATGCAACCATCGGGTGAATTTAGTCTTGCAAAACTTCTAAAAGCTGATATAATATGAGATATATCGGTGAAATAATCCATATGGTCTTCTTCCACATTGGTTATTACTGAAATAAAGGGGTGAAAATGCAGAAAGCTTTCTACATATTCACAGGCCTCAAAAATCAGATGGTCCCCTTCCCCGATTTTGTAGTTTCCGCCGATTTGAGAAAGTTCGCCACCTACCAATATTGTAGGGTCTAATGCGGCCTCCAGAAAAATCAGCGACAGCATTGATGTTGTTGTGGTTTTTCCGTGCGTTCCGGCAACGGCAATGGGGTATTTATACTTAAGCATAAGCTGTCCAAGCAATTCTGCCCTCTCCATTGTGGGTATGTCAAGGGCCCGGGCTTTTACCAGTTCGGGGTTATCCTGCGGGATTGCAGCGGTATAGCAAACCAAATCCGCACCGGACACGTTTTCACCGTCGTGAACGAGGGAAACCTTTATTCCCGCAGAGACCAGGCGCTTTGTGATTTCGGTTTCGGTTCTGTCTGAGCCGCTTACCTGAAAACCGAAGAATTTGAGCATATGTGCCAAAGCACTCATGCTGATCCCACCAATTCCCACCATATGAATATGGGCATTTTCGGGAATGTCGGAAAGTCTTATATTTTTCAATCTTTTCATCTCCTTGGGATACTTTTCTATATGCAGTACAATTCATTCATCGTCTAACACATTTTTACTGTACTTCATTATTTTACTACATTTTTAAAAATATATCAATACAAGATTTTATTATTTTTAGAATCATTTTATTACAGGCGTGGCAAAATGCTTATGTGGCTTTTAGCGTGGCTGATTTTTGTGTGTAAAAGGCTGTTTAGTTTTGACGGGCAGTAAATAAAGTATTTGGAATAAAATCAGTATGATTTTATCATATAAAAAAGTTGGGCGATTGCTCGATAGAAGGCGGTGCAACCATTATGGAAATCACAGACATTAAGGTTAGAAAAATTAATGCAGAAGGCAGAATGAAGGCTGTTGTTTCAGTCACATTTGATGACGCTTTTGTCGTTCACGACATAAAGGTTATTGAAGGGCAGGAAAAGCTCTTCATTGCTATGCCAAGCAGAAAAACACCTGACGGAGAGTTTAAGGATATTGCTCATCCCATAAACGCAGAAATGCGAGAGAGTCTTCAGAACTTAATTCTCGCAAAGTATGAAGAATCCTTGTCTGAGTTTGCAGTTGAGGACTAATTTTTCTTGAGACAGAAAATAAAATTTTATCAATAATGCAACAACAAAACGCATACCTTTTGGTATGCGTTTTGTTGTGTTTATCATATTATCTTGAAGCAGTTTTTATAAGTTCAATTGCTGTATTTATGTTTTCTTCAGCCAGAATCTCAAGCCCTTTCTCTTTTTCTAAAAGCTCTGCCCTGAGATTTGTGCGGTTTTCCAATATTTCATCAGCAAATGAACACAATTTTTCCACGTCAATGTTCTCAACCTTTATTTTGTATTTCATTTGGAGTGTTTCCATAAAAGATGCGACTTTCGGGTCATAATCCAGGGCGATTGAAGGAACACCGGCCTTTACAGCATAAACGAGGCTGTGGAATCTCATACCAAGAACAAATTCTGCCCGTGCAATTATCCCCATAAGAATATCATGGTGGTAACTGTTTCTGCAAACCCCGTGGGGGAATGAAAGGCGAACATCTATGTCTTCGGAAATATCCCTGTCGAACTTACTCTGCATGGGAACTATAAATGGAACAATGTTGTATTTTGAAAAAACATAATTCGAAAATTCAGCAATCTTGCGTTCAATATGGCGGTCGCTTGAATTCCAATCCCGAACAGTTATCACAAAGAACTTCTGGCCAGGCTCTATTCCGGCACGGGCAATGACCTCGTCAATGTGGTTTCCCTCGGGAATATCAACAGTGAAAACAGGGTCCGCGGTGACACGGGCAGAAACATCTCGCCCTGCTATCCGTTTAAGCTCTCTCAAAGACGAACTCTCGCGAAGAGTTATCGCATCGATATATTTGATATTGTTTTTCACACGCTTAATGTTTTTTTTCTTTGTTATGGGACCAATTCCGTTTGCAAAAACCATAACCTTTGCCCCGGCCTTTTTTGCCATTCGTATAATCATAAGATAATAGTACAAAGATTTTGTGCTGGTTATATCCTGCAAAAGGCTTCCGCCGCCGCTTATAAGAAGCTTTGTGCGTTTAAGCATCTGCTTGATTACAAAAAAGTCAAAGCGGTCTGCTGTATCCACACTGTAAAGGCGGGCTGTTTCTTCCGGATTTTTGGAAAGAACCATTATTTTTATGTTGGGGCACCTTTCTCTTAATGAAGAAATTATAGCCGATAAAATGGAATCGTCACCATTGTTTCCGAATCCATAATATCCTGAAAGCATAACATCAATATCACGACGACTGTTTCCCTGAAGAAGGTATTTTTCAATGCCCGGGAATTCCTTTTGATCATCAACCTCGCCAATGAGACTTCCCTTAATAACGGATATATACATTTTGAGAGCATCAGCTGCCATTGTGTCAACTGAATAGTATTTCATAACAGTGTCAAAGGAATATTCGCCAAGAGCTTTCTGATTTGCTGATTTGTCATCTTCAAGAATACTCAAAATATCATCACGAAGCTTTTGCGCAGTGGTTTCACCGCAGCCACGACAACAGAAGTTCGTGTCAATGGCAACCCGAAGCTTGCTTTCGTCAAATATTCCGATATATCCCTCGTTTCCTGCAATAATAGCAGGTTTTTTTGCCGCCATTGCCTCAAGAGCTGCACGGCTGACGCCAACAAACACATCACAAGATGCAACAAACTTGTTTATATCAATGCGAGGACCGGTTGTGATAAGGATATTTGCTCCCAGTCGTTTGTTCATAGACTCGGCCTCGGTTTTAATTGCCTTAAAATCATTTCCGCCGCCCACTATAACAACCTCAAGCTCAGGGATTTTGTTATAAAGGTCAGGAACTGCCTCGATGAGTTTGTGTGCAGCGAAGCTTCGGTCTGTGTCCATACGACTGACATAAACAATTCGCTTTTTGCCAAAGCCGAAAGAAAACTCTTTTGCTATATCAGAAAAATCAATATCGGGTGAGAATTTATTCGTATCAACTCCGTTTATTGTGGTCAGGATGTTTTCGTCGGGGATTCCATAATTGCAGATAAGGTAATCCTTTATGTCGTCACTTACTGCAAGAGAACGCTCACCCCAATTAGAAAGAAGATTAAAGGGAAAAGCGGTTTTAAAAACCCAGTGAGCTGTTGTCACAAAACGATATTTATACTTCTTTTGAAGAAGTCCGCATAAAAATCCCGGGATTCTGGCGTGAGCATGAATAATATCTATGCTGTTTTCGTCGATAATCCTTTTCAAAGACTTATAAGCCTTGTGCATAGAAAAAATGGATTTGCGGTTCAGAGCAACCTTGAAATGGGGGATACCGGCATCCTCGAGCTCTTTTACATATGAACCGCCATTTGAGGCAATAAAGACCTCAACACCGCGCTTTTTTAATGCCTTTGAAAGCTCAACGATGTGGGTTTCTGCACCGCCTATATCAAGTTGCATTGTCGCCATTAAAATTCTCATTTTGTATTATCCCTTCGTCTTGGTTATTCGCTGAAAACCGATTCCACAAGCTCGTCGGTGGCATCAGGGTCACAGATATAATAAGAAACACCGCCGATTGTCTGAGGGCTTCCGGGAAGCTGGTACATTTGTACGGATTCTGCAGAGAGGTTGCCGATTGTGCCAAGATGAACAAGCAAATCTTTGACAGTATAGTTTGTTCGTATATACTCACCGATTACTTCAAAAATATCTCCAGCTTTTGCGATATACTTGGGATTTACCTTCTGGTCGATAAGTGCTTTCAGGAAATCTTGTTGAGCATTTATTCTTCCCAAATCCGCATCGGCGTAGCCGGATCTGTACCTTACAAAATCGTGAGCGGCTTTGCCGTCAAGGTGTTGCATACCCTTTTTAAGGTCGATATAAAGGTTTTGCGCCGGGTCGCTGTATTTCATATTAAAGGGGACATTGTAGTCAACGCCACCCAAAACGTCAATAACTGCCTTGAAACCTTCGAAATCCACACTTGCAAAGTAATGGATGGGAAGACCGGTGAGGTCCTTTACTTTTTGTACGCTGAGCTCTTCCGGTTCGTCAAGGTTGCCCCGTTTGACTTCCTGGGCACCTATTCCGATGGCTGAGTTTATTTTTTGATAACCATTGCCTATCCGAACGCGAGTATCACGGGGAATCGAAAGGATGCTCAGTTTGCCGGTTTTTCCGCTTAAACTTGCAACCATCATAGTATCGCTCCGCATACCGCCTTCGTCAACACCCAGAAGAAGAATGTTAACAACTCCGTCCCTGGAAAAATTGACAGCATCAAGGGAGCTAAGCAAAATGCTTTCGCCAAAATGTATGCTTGAAACAAGCTTTGCTGTTATGACGCCGCAAACTGTTGAAAGAATGATACAAAGTGAAGAAATTATCGCTAATATAATTTTTCCTCTTTTGTTAAAAAGTGCCATAATGCATCATAACCTTTCTTGAAAATTCTAAAGCCTTATTCTTTGTCAGCTCTAAATACGATTATAACGAGTGTTCTTTGCCGAAATAGCGTGAATACGCTATTTCGCGACAGCAAAGATTTTGCTGCCGTGAAAATTCTTTTACAAAAGAATTTTCGAGGACCTCGTTGCAATGAAGTCTCAGGAAATTGCTTTGCAATTTCCCCAAAGATACATTCATTATATATAATGGGTATAAAAAAGTCAACAAGTTAAGACGTTTTGAAATCAAAATTTAATATTTGTTCACATTTCACAGAGGTTCTTGTCGGATTTCCGGTAAAGCACGAATTTGTTTCCCATACAGTGAACAACCTGAGAATTTGTTTTTTCGGCAAGTTCCCGGGCGACTTCACGCACAGAAAGCATTGAGTTTTCAAGAACGTGCCCCTTTATAAGCTCACGTGCTTCAAGGGCGTCGTCTATGAGCTTGATTGTGTTTTCGCCTATGCCGTCTTTACCTATTTGATAAAGTGATGGGACCTTGTTTGAAAGTCCTCTTAAGTATGCTCTTTCTTTGCTTGTCATAAAAATTCTCCTTAATTTTCAAAGTAATTATTTCAGTCAGCCATCAAAAGGTCTGAAAGCCTTGCGAAATCCTCAAGGGTAAGTTTTTCACCACGAATATCAGGCTTAAGTCCACATTCCTCAATGCTTTTTGCAACGGTGGATTTATTTGCTTTTATATAAGGACTCCCTGAAAGGGCGTTGAGAAGAGTTTTTCGTCTTTGGCCAAAGGCTGATTTTATAACATCAAACAAAAACCTGCGGTCTTTTACATCAACCCGGGGCTTATCCAAAACATCAAGCCTGATTACCACTGAGGCAACCTTTGGCTGAGGCATAAAGCAGTGGGGCTCGGCACGGCATACAAGCTTTGGTTCGGTATAAAACTGAACTGCGGCAGTAAGTGCACCATAATCCTTGCCACCGGGCTTTGCAACCATACGCTCGGCAACCTCTTTTTGTATCATAATGGTAAGGGATTTTACGGGGATATTATTCTCAAGAAAATTCATTATTATTGGTGTTGTTATATAATAAGGTAGGTTTGCAACAACAGCAACAGGCATATCCTGAAAATTTTCGGCTATAAGTGAGGGCAAATCTGTCTTCATAATATCTTCGTTAATTATATTAACATTATCAAAGGCCGAAAGGGTGTCCGAAAGCATAGGGATAAGCCGCTTGTCTATTTCAACAGCCACAACCTTGCCCGCTTTCTTTGCAAGTTCTCCGGTTAGTGTGCCTGCGCCGGGGCCAACTTCAAGAACTCCCCAGGACTTGTCAATCCCCGAACCTGAAACAATTTTTTCAAGGACGTTTTTATCAATAAGAAAATTTTGTCCCAGGGCCTTTGAAAAAGAGAACCCGTGTTTTTCGATTACTGACTTTAATTCTGATGGGTTTGAAAGCGTCATTTTCGGGGGAACCTCCTTTTTTTGTCGGTGAGGGCGGGATTCAGGGAAAAAATTAATCTATAACATAACAACAGCATCGGATTTTATCCGATGCTCTATCAAAATCTTCCTGAAAATTGCCACAACAAAATTTTGCAAAAACCATTGACAAAGCCCAAAGCTTGTGATATAATAGCCATCTATTATAGTGCATATTTTTGCGTTTTTACCATTTTCACCACTATTTTTCATTGCTTTTTCAGTATAACACAAGGCTGAAAAAATTGCAATACTTCTTTGAAAATTTTTTGTGAAAATTTATGAAAATTACAAAAATTACCACTATATATTGTGCTGCATTACTTAATTTATATACAAATTTGGTTATCTTGCGGTATGACCGAAAATTTTGAAGAGGTGATTAATTTGGTACATCCGGTGAAGCTTGGCAGAAACACCCGAATGAGTTACGGAAAGATAAGAGAAGTCATTGATATGCCGAATCTTATTGAAATCCAAAAAAATTCATATGAGTGGTTTTTGCGCGAAGGTCTTAAAGAGGTATTCCACGACGTGTCGCCCATTACGGATTATTCAGGGAATTTGATTCTTGAATTTATTGATTACAGAATCGATATGAATCCGAAATATGACATTGAAGAATGCAAAGAGCGTGATGCAACGTACGCTGCTCCCCTCAGAGTTAAAGTTCGGCTTATTAATAAAGAAACAGGCGAAGTTAAGGAACAAGAAATTTTCATGGGTGATTTCCCCATTATGACACCTTCAGGCACCTTTATTATTAATGGTGCTGAAAGAGTTATTGTCAGCCAGCTTGTTCGTGCACCATCGGTGTATTTTGATGAAAAGTTCGACAAAATCGGCAAAAAGCTTTTCTCGTCTCAGGTTATCCCCAATCGTGGTGCGTGGCTTGAATACGAAACCGACAGCAATGACCTTTTCCATGTAAAAATAGATAAAATGAGAAAAACTCCTATCACCGTTCTCATCCGTGCTTTGGGCTTCGGTACAGACGCTGAGATTACGGAGCTTTTTGGTGAGGACGAAAGACTTCTCCGCACAATGGAGAAGGATACCACCAAGACCGCAGACGAAGGCTTGTTGGAAATCTACCGCAAATTACGTCCCGGTGAGCCTCCCACAATTGAAAGTGCAAAGTCATTGCTTACTAACCTCTTCTTTGATCCAAAGAGATATGACCTTGCCCGTGTTGGCCGTTTCAAGTTCAACAAAAAACTTGCCCTTGATGAAAGAATAGTTGACAGAATTTCTGCCGAAAATCTTGTTGACCCCGAAACAGGCGAACTTATTGTTGCTGCAGACGAAAAAATTACAAAAGAAATGGCGGTTGCTCTTGAAAGATTAGGTGTGAATGCTGTTTCGGTAAAAACCGAAGACGGTCAGGTTACCCGTGTTCTTTCAAACGGCATGGTTGATATGTCTCTTCTTGTGGATTACAACCCCCGTGATTATGAAATAAACGAAAAGGTTCGCTACAGCGTTCTTAAAGAAATCATAGCAGAATTCCCCGATATGAATTCAGATGAATTCAAGGCAGCGCTTCGTGAACGTCGTGACGAGCTTATTCCCCGTCACATTGTTGTTGATGATATTATTGCATCAATCTCTTATATCGGCAACTTAGCTGCAGGTATAGGCGATATTGATGATATTGACCATCTTGGAAACCGTCGTCTCCGCAGTGTTGGTGAACTTCTTCAGAACCAGTTCAGAATCGGTCTTTCAAGAATGGAAAGAGTTGTTCGTGAGAGAATGTCTACTCAGGATTTGGATTCCATCACTCCCCAGACTCTTATAAACATTCGTCCTGTGACATCTGCTGTTAAAGAATTCTTTGGTTCTTCACAGCTTTCACAGTTTATGGACCAGATTAACCCTCTTGGTGAGCTTACTCACAAGAGAAGACTTTCAGCACTCGGTCCCGGTGGTCTTTCTCGTGAAAGAGCCGGATTTGAGGTGCGTGACGTTCATCACTCACACTACAGCCGCATGTGTCCCATTGAGACACCTGAAGGTCCGAACATCGGTCTTATCAACTCACTTTCCGGTTTTGCAAAGGTTAATGAGTATGGCTTTATTGAAGCTCCTTACCGCAAGGTTGACAAAGAGACAGGCTGTGTTACCGATGAGGTTGAATATATGACAGCTGACTTTGAGGACGGATTCTATATCGCCCAGGCAAACGAACCGATTGCAGAGGACGGAAAGTTCATTGCTAAAAAGGTTGTTACAAGATACAAAGACCAGTTCCTTGAAGTAAACGCAGAACCCGGCAAATGCCGAGTTGACTATATGGACGTATCACCGAGACAGGTTACATCAATTGCAACAGCAATGATTCCCTTCCTTGAGAACGATGATGCTAACCGTGCGCTTATGGGTTCAAACATGCAGCGTCAGGCTGTTCCACTTCTTCTTCCCGAATCGCCTATTATCGGCACGGGTATGGAGTTCAAGGCTGCCCGTGACTCAGGTGTTTGTATCCTTGCTAAAAACAGCGGTACAGTTTCAAAGGTATCTGCTCGTTATATTGAAATTAAAAACGATGACGGTGAAACAGATTCTTACAAACTCATAAAATTCACCCGTTCAAACCAGGGTATGTGCATAAATCAGCGCCCCATTGTTGTTGAAGGTGAAAGAGTTGAGAAGGGCGACATTATTGCCGACGGTCCTTCCACAAAGAATGGTGAAATCGGACTTGGAAGAAACATCCTTATCGGCTTTATGACCTGGGAAGGTTATAACTACGAGGATGCTATGCTCGTAAACGAGAGATTGGTTAAGGAGGACATTCTTACCTCTATTCATATCGAAGAATACGAGATTGAGTCCCGTGATACAAAGCTCGGCCCGGAAGAGATTACCCGTGATATCCCCAACGTGGGCGATGACGCTCTCCGTGATTTGGATGAGAGAGGTATTATCCGTATTGGTGCTGAGGTAGAAAGCGGGGATATCCTTGTTGGTAAAGTTACTCCCAAGGGTGAAACCGAGCTTTCTGCAGAAGAAAGACTTCTCCGTGCAATCTTCGGAGAAAAAGCCCGTGAGGTTCGAGATACATCACTTCGCGTTCCCCATGGTGAATATGGTATTATTGTTGATGTTAAAGTATTTACACGTGAAAACAGCGACGAGCTGCCCCCCGGTGTAAATCAGATAGTTCGCTGCTACATTGCTCAGAAGAGAAAGATTTCTGTGGGTGATAAGATGGCAGGTCGTCATGGTAACAAGGGTGTTATTTCAAGAATTCTGCCCGAAGAAGATATGCCATTCCTTCCCGATGGAACACCCCTCCAGATAGTGCTTAACCCCTTGGGCGTACCTTCGCGTATGAACATCGGACAGGTACTTGAGGTGCACTTGGGATATGCAGCAAAGGCTCTTGGCTGGAAGGTTGCAACTCCCGTATTTGACGGAGCAAACGAAGAAGATATTATGGACGCACTGGAACAGGCTGGATATGACCGAGACGGAAAGACTGTTCTCTATGACGGAAGAACAGGTGAGCCTTTTGATAACCGTGTAACGGTTGGATATATGCATATGCTCAAACTTGCTCACTTGGTTGATGACAAAATCCATGCCCGCTCAACAGGTCCTTACTCACTTGTTACTCAGCAGCCCCTTGGTGGTAAAGCTCAGTTCGGTGGACAGAGATTCGGTGAAATGGAAGTTTGGGCTTTGGAGGCTTATGGTGCAGCTTATACACTTCAGGAAATCCTGACAGTTAAGTCGGATGACGTGGTTGGCCGTGTAAAAACCTATGAAGCAATAGTCAAAGGCGAGAATATTCCAAAGCCGGGTATTCCTGAATCCTTTAAGGTTCTTATAAAGGAACTCCAGAGCTTGGCTCTTGATGTTACAGTCCTTGATGCAGACGGAAATGAAGTTATTCTTAAAGAGTCGGTTGACGACGAACCCGATGCACTTGCTGTCAATATTGACAGAAATGAGGACGCTCCCGATAATCATTATGAAGAAGCTGATGATAGTGAATTCCACGAGGATGACCTTATTGACAGCGACCTCTTCTATGATTTTGAGGACACTGTTTCGGAAGATTCCATGGACGATGACGATATGGTTGGTTTCGACGAAGACAGCTTCGTTGACGATGAGTCTGTGGCAGAAGAAGAGTTTTAATCCGGAATTTCCTTTGAAAACTTAAAACCGTTCCCCCAGCGCTCATAGTGGTGGACGGATGCTTGATTATCTTTGTGAGCAGAAAGTCGAGTGATATATTATGAGTGAAAATCAAACATTTGATGCCATTCAGATAGGCCTTGCTTCTCCTGAAAAGATTAGAGAATGGTCTCATGGTGAAGTTAAAAAGCCTGAAACTATAAATTACAGAACCTTAAAGCCCGAAAAAGACGGACTTTTCTGCGAAAAAATCTTTGGTCCTCAAAAGGACTGGGAATGTCACTGCGGAAAGTACAAAAGGGTTCGCTATAAAGGCGTTGTTTGTGACCGCTGTGGCGTTGAAGTTACCCGTTCAAAGGTTCGTCGTGAAAGAATGGGACATATTGAACTTGCTGTTCCGGTATCACATATCTGGTATTTTAAGGGAATACCAAGCCGTATGGGTCTTATCCTTGATATGTCTCCGCGTCTTTTGGAAAAAGTGCTTTATTTCGCAGCATATGTGGTTATTGACCCGGGCAAGACAGGGCTTATGAAAAATCAAATCTTAAGCGAAAGAGAATATCGCGAAGAATGTGAAAAGTATGGTAATGATGCTTTCCGTGCCGGTATGGGTGCAGAGGCTGTTCTTGAAATGCTGAAAGAGATTGACCTTGAAGCACTTTATGAAGAACTCAAGGCAGACCTTGAGGGCGCAAAGGGCCAGAAGAAAATCCGTACAGTTCGTCGACTTGAGGTGGTTGATTCATTCCGTCAATCAGGCAACAAACCTGAATGGATGATTATGCCCGTTCTTCCGGTTATTCCACCTGAAATCAGACCTATGGTTCAGCTTGATGGCGGCAGATTTGCCACTTCTGACCTTAATGATTTGTACAGAAGAGTTATAAACAGAAACAATCGTCTTAAGAGACTCCTTGACCTTGGTGCTCCTGAGATTATTGTTCGCAACGAAAAGAGAATGCTTCAGGAGGCAGTCGACGCGCTCATAGACAACGGCCGTCGCGGCAGACCTGTTACAGGTCCCGGAAACCGTCCCCTTAAATCCCTTTCGGACATGCTGAAAGGTAAGCAGGGTCGTTTCCGTCAGAACCTTCTCGGTAAGCGTGTTGACTATTCAGGTCGTTCGGTTATCGTTGTAGGTCCTGAACTTAAGATTTATCAGTGTGGTTTGCCAAAGAGAATGGCTTTGGAGCTTTTCAAACCATTTGTTATGAAAAAATTGGTTAATGACGGTCTGGCACACAACATAAAATCCGCAAAGCGTATGGTTGAACGTGTTCGTCCTGAGGTTTGGGATGTGCTTGAAAGCGTAATTTCAGAGCATCCTGTGCTTCTTAACCGTGCACCTACACTTCACAGACTTGGTATTCAGGCATTTGAACCCGTACTTGTTGAGGGCAAAGCTTTGAAGCTTCATCCTCTTGTATGTACTGCGTTTAATGCTGACTTTGATGGTGACCAGATGGCTGTTCACCTTCCCCTTTCAGCAGAGGCTCAGGCTGAGGCAAGATTCCTTATGCTTTCAGCAAACAACCTGCTGAAACCCCAGGATGGTGCTCCTGTTACTGTTCCTACTCAGGATATGGTTCTCGGAAGCTACTATCTCACAATTCAGATTGACAACGAGCTTGGCGCAGGTAAGGTGTTCACCTCTGAAGATGAGGCAACATTGGCTTATGCTAACGGAGCTGTTGGTCTTCATGCTCCAATTAAAGTTCGCGTTACCCGTGAAATAGACGGTGAAAAGGTAACAGGCATCATTGATGCAACTGTTGGACGTCTTATCTTCAATGAAAAGATTCCCCAGGATTTGGGCTTTGTTGACAGAAGTCTTCCTGAGAACAAACTTGCCCTTGAGGTTGCATTCCGTGTTGACAAGAAAAAGCTCGGACAAATTATTGACAAGAGCATAAAGATTCACGGAATTACCGAAACTGCTACCCTTCTCGATGATGTTAAGGCTATGGGCTTCAGATATTCTACCCGCGGCGCTATTACTGTGGGTGTTTCGGATATCGAAATCCCTGAAGAAAAGAAAACGCTTCTTGCCGAGGCTGAGGCTGAGATTGATGTTATTACAAAGAAATACCTTCGTGGTATGCTTACTGATGAAGAAAGATACGAAAAGGTAATAAAAATTTGGTCCGACACATCCAACAAGGTTACCGATGCACTTATGAAGAATCTGGATGAGCTTAATCCTATCTTCATGATGGCTAACTCAGGTGCTCGTGGTAGTGTGAACCAGATTCGTCAGCTTGGCGCTATGCGTGGACTTATGGCGGATACATCAGGCCGCACAATCGAAATTCCTATTCGTGCAAACTTCCGTGAAGGGCTTACCGTTCTTGAATACTTCATTTCAACTCACGGTGCTCGTAAAGGCCTTACAGATACAGCTCTTCGTACAGCTGACTCAGGTTATCTTACCCGTCGTCTTGTTGACGTTTCTCAGGATGTTATTATCCGTGAAGATGATTGTGGTACTGATGATGGTATCATAGTTAAGGACATCAAGGACGGAAACGAAATCATCGAGAAGCTCAAAGACCGCCTTGTGGGAAGAACCGCTTGTGAAAATGTTGTTCATCCTGAAACAGGTGAGGTTCTTTGTGAAAAGAACAATATGATTTCACCCAAAGCCGCAGAAAAGATAATTGCTGCAGGTATTGAATCTGTTAAAATCCGCAGTGTGCTCAAGTGCCGCTCTAAGTATGGCGTTTGTGCTAAGTGCTATGGTCACAACCTTGCAAACGGTGAAGCTGTTAACATTGGTGAGGCAGTTGGTATTATTGCGGCTCAGTCTATCGGTGAACCCGGTACACAGCTTACCATGCGTACCTTCCATGCCGGCGGTGTTGCGGGTGACGATATTACTCAGGGTCTTCCCCGTGTTGAAGAACTTTTTGAAGCAAGAAAGCCAAAGGGTCTTGCAATCATAGCTGAAATTGGCGGACGTGTTCAGATAAGCGAGAACAAAAAGAAACGTGAAGTTACTATTTTGGATGACGAAAACGGAAATGCTGCAACCTATCTTATCCCTTATGGTTCAAGAATAAAGGTTCATGACGGAGACGTTATTGAAGCAGGTGACGAACTCACAGAAGGTTCCGTAAATCCCCATGATATTCTTGCAATCAAAGGATATACCTCTGTTCAGGACTATCTCATTCAGGAAGTTCAGAGAGTTTATCGACTCCAGGGTGTTGATATCAATGACAAGCATATTGAGGTCATTGTAAGACAGATGATGCACAAGGTTAAGATAGAAGACGCCGGGGATACAAACTTCCTCACAGGCTCACTTGTTGAAAGATATGAGCTTGAAAGAGTGAACCAGCAAATGGCTGCTGAAGGCAAAGCCGAGGCTGTTCATTCAGAGGTTCTTATGGGTATCACAAAAGCTGCTCTTGCAACAGATTCCTTCTTGTCGGCGGCATCCTTCCAGGAGACAACCCGTGTTCTTACAGATGCGGCAATTAAAGGCAAGATTGACCCGCTTCTCGGACTTAAGGAAAATGTTATTATCGGTAAACTTGTTCCTGCCGGAACAGGAATGCCCACATACAGCAATGTTGATGTTGTTCCCACCGAGGTTTCCGAAGATAGCATATTCATGTAACAAAAAGCTAAAAGCTGTTAAACGCATTTGCGTTTAACAGCTTTTTTTTGTATAACGAAAAACCTGATAATCCTTGCGTGGCGGCATTCTGAACTCCCCCCGCTGTCATTCTGAACGCAGTGAAGAATCTCCTTAGGCTCCCTTGTGCAAAGGGAGCTGTCGAATGTAGTGAGACTGAGGGATTGTAATCATTCCCGTTTCCACTTTTTTAGAAAAAGTGGAGCAAAAACTGTTGCGCCAAAGTCAGAGCCTGACAGAGACTAGTTCCCTCGTCACAAATTTCTCCGCCGTCTTCGGTAACCCGATATATATCGGGTTGCTTGACTAAAAATGCCGAAGGTCGGGAACTAAAATATTTTCGGCATTTTTGCGAAGAAATTTCTTTCTCGTTTACAATTCTCTGTATGCCTCCGCCTTTTTAAAGGGCGCCGATTTTTCTGCCCGTCTTTGGGGGAAGAAGACCCACTTGTCATTCGAAGCGCAGTGAAGAATCTAAAAGCTCCCATGGAGTAAAGGTTATACAATGTCCCAAAAATGAAATATCCCCCGTTATACGGGGGATATTTATTTGTTTTCTGTTTTATGCGGTTTTTAAGTGCCGATTAGGACAAATCAACCACGTTTATGGTTCTGATTTCGTCAGTGCAGTCGCATTCTTTCTGCTTTGAGTCGCGGAAGTCGAAGAATTTCTTTGCTACCTGGGGGAAGAGTGCATAGCTCAGAACGTCTTCTTCAGATTTTGCAAAGTCCTTTGTTTCTTCGCGATAGTTATCAAGCTCGGGAGCGATTAAATCGGCAGGTCTTACGGTGATTACCTCTTCATCGCCAATTGCCAGTTTCCGCACTTCTTCGTTAACCTTGCCCGGAAGTCTTCCGTATTCGCCACGAAGGAGTCCCTTTGATTCCTTTGAAATCATTTTGTATCTGCCCATAAGAACATTAAGAACTGCCTGAGTGCCGACAATCTGGCTGGTGGGAGTTACAAGGGGAGGATAGCCAAAGTCTTCACGAACTCTCGGAACTTCTGCAAGAACTTCATAGTACTTATCTTCTGCATTTTGCTGTTTAAGCTGAGAAATAAGGTTTGAAAGCATACCGCCGGGTACCTGATAAAGAAGGGCATTGGGGTCTACATTGAGAACCTTGGGGTCAAGTGAACCCTCAGTTTTCATTTTATCAGCAATTTTGCGAAAGTGCTCAGCTGCTTTGCTTAAATCAACCAAATCAAGCCCTGTGTCACGGTCAGTACCTTTCATTGTAGCAACCATAGCCTCGGTTGAGGGGTTTGACGTACCGTTTGCCAAAGGCGACAGAGCACAGTCAACAATATCAACACCTGCCTGAGCTGCCATAAGGTTTGTCATATCGCCGGTTCCGGCTGTGTTGTGGGTGTGAAGGTGAATAGGAACAGAAATATTTTCTTTCAGCTTTTTCACAAGACTGTATGCGTCGTAAGGAAGAAGCAGGTTTGCCATATCCTTGATACAAATGGTGTCTGCCCCCATTTTTTCAAGCTCTGTTGCAAGTTTTACGAAGTAATCTTCGTTGTGAACAGGGCTTGTGGTGTAGCTTATAGCCGCTTCACAATGTCCACCGTATTCTTTTACAAACTTAATGGCTGCCTCAAGATTACGGGGGTCGTTAAGAGCGTCAAAAATGCGGACGACATCAATTCCGTTTTCAATTGATTTTTTGCAGAACTGCTCAACAACGTCATCAGCATAGTGCTTGTAGCCCAGGATGTTCTGACCGCGGAAAAGCATCTGAAGCTTAGTGTTGGGAAGATACTGTTTTAAGGTGCGAAGTCTTTCCCAGGGGTCTTCGTTTAAAAATCTCATACAAGAGTCAAAGGTTGCGCCGCCCCAGCACTCAAGGGACCAATAGCCAACCTTGTCAAGGGCTTCAAGTGCGGGAATCATATCCTCAATGCGCATACGTGTAGCGGCCTGGGACTGATGGGCATCACGAAGAATTGTGTCTGTGATATATAATTTTGACATAAATGCAATAGTCCTTTCTTTTGATTTTGTAAGGGCGCTTTATTTGCGCCCCGGTTATGCATTAACCAAACAATGCGATAAGCACACCTGCTGCAATTGCCGAGCCGATAACCCCTGCAACGTTCGGACCCATAGCGTGCATAAGCAAGAAGTTCTGGGGGTTTTCTTTCTGTCCAACAACCTGGGATACACGAGCTGCCATTGGAACAGCGGAAACGCCGGCTGAACCGATAAGGGGGTTGATTTTGTTCTTCTTTGTAAACAAATTCATAAACTTAGCAAGAAGTACACCGCTGGCAGACCCAACCCCAAATGCAACAACACCAACAGCTATAATAATCAGTGTTTTCGGGGCAAGGAATGTTTCAGCTGTTGCAGTTGCACCAACAGAAATTCCAAGGAAGATGGTAACTATGTTCATAAGCTCGTTCTGGGCTGTTTTTGCAATTCTGTCAACAACGCCACACTCTTTTGCCAGGTTACCCAGCATAAGTGCTCCAACAAGGGGACCTGCTGACGGAACAAGAAGTGTTACGAAAACAGTAATTGCGATTGGGAACACAATCTTTTCGGTTTTTGATACCTCGCGGAGAGGTTTCATAATGATTTGACGTTCCTTTTTTGTAGTCAAAAGCTTCATAATGGGCGGCTGAATTACAGGCACAAGCGCCATGTATGAATATGCGGCAACTGCAATAGGACCAAGAAGCTCAGGGGCAAGTCTTGTTGTAACGAAAATAGCTGTAGGTCCATCTGCACCACCGATTATGCCTGTTGATGCTGCCTGTTCCGGAGTAAAGCCGAACTGACTTACCACGATGTAGGTTATAAAAATTCCAAACTGTGCTGCAGCACCGAGAAGAAGACTTTTGGGATTTGCAATCAGGGGACCGAAGTCTGTCATTGCTCCAACGCCCAGGAATATGAGACAAGGATAAATACCCAATTTTACACCAAGATAAAGATAGTCAATCAGTCCGGGGGTGATTGAGTTGGACGCACCAAACAAATCCCAATGAACGTGGCCATCGGCGAAAAGCTCTTCGTGGAACATTTCAGCACCGGGAAGGTTTGTAAGAAGCATACCAAAAGCTATGGGCAAAAGCAGCAACGGCTCAAAGCCTTTCACAATCGCAAGATACATAAGAACAAAGGAAATAAGAAGCATTATGAGAATCTTATAATTTTGTGCAATTGCTGAAAAGCCTGTCTGCTTTAAAAAGTTCATAACTGCATCAAGAGGAGTTGCTTTGTTGTTAAAAATATCCTCATGAGTTTCTTTCATCATATCCTGGTATTCACTTACACTGTCAAATCTGTCCGGAAGGTCAGTGTTGTAAAGCACAACCAGGTTTACTTCGGGGTATTTGTCACCCGCTTTGTAGCCATTGAATGACGCCATACTCTTGAAGGTTTCTTCGTGACCGGCTTCCCACATGGTAGAATCCTCGTACGCCTGAGTGTAGAGGTTTACACTTTCATCCTCGCTCAGTACAATAACACCGGCAACATAAGTTTCTTTGAGCCCGGTATTTGCAACCGTAAAAGAAATAGCGCTTTCCTTTTCGTCATATGAAGCATTCTTGACTTGGAAAATCTTTTCTTCTGCTTCGTGAAAGTTGTTAAGAACGCTTGGAGTATCAGCAAAAACGGGCATAACAGTTAAAGAAATCAAAAACATCGCAAATACTGCGGCAAAAATTCTTTTCATTATTTTTCATACCTTTCCACCCACAAAATAGTTCCCAATACCTTCTTGCCGTGGGCAGACAAAAAGAAATCTAAAGGGAATTATCCAATGGTGCAGAGAAGTGCACCGGCATCAACGCTTTGTCCGGCTGAAACTGCAACTGCGGTAACTGTTCCGTCAGCTCCTGCCATTATTTCATTTTCCATTTTCATAGCTTCCAAAACCATAATAACCTGACCTGCTTTAACAGTGTCGCCAACCTTAACGTTAACAGAAACAATTGTTCCGGGCATGGGGCAGTTAACAGCCTCACCCGTCCCCGCCTGAACAGGCGCCGGTGCGGCTGCAGGTGCAGCTGCAGGAGCAGCTTCGGGAGCCTTAGCCTCGGTTTCGCTTATAAGCTCAATCTCAATCTCGTATGCTGTGCCATTTACATTTACTTTGTATTTTTTCATTTTTATATCCTCCAAATTTTATTAATCAAATTTTTAACAATCCTCTGCAAAAAAATTAGCATTCTTGCCTGTGTAAGATTGTTGTATTGAGTTTTTCGTTATTTTCTTTTAAAAGAGAGAACTTTTATGTTGTTTGCGTCGGTACCCAGGTTTTCGGCAATTGCTGCGCAAACACCGGCTATAATTGCAGATTTTTCTGCCGGGGGAAGATTTGTTGCTGCAGCCGGGGCTGATACAGACTTAGCTGAAACGCTGCTTTTTGGTGAAACGTTGCGAACTACCATGCTTGTAAGTTTACAAATAAGCACAATACAAACAAGTCCGATAAAAACAGTACCCATACCCATTATACAAACAAAGCCGTTTGATAACATTTGATTATACCTCCTTAACTTGTCCGATTTTAAATTCCAAGCCGAAACCGTGCAGTTTCGGCTTGGATTAATGAATTTAGATAATTACGTGCTTAAATTATGCCAGGAACTTGTCGTGGATAGCCTGAACAGCTTTTTCGGCATTCTTGACATTTATAAGAACAGAAATTTTTGTTTCAGATGTAGAAATCATATGAATATTTATATCTGCATCATAAAGAGCCTCAAACATCTTAGCTGCAACACCGGGGTTGTTAACCATACCTGCACCTACAACTGAAACCTTGCTTATATCTTCGCGATGAGTGATATCCTCATAGCAAAGAGATTCCTTTTCGTTTTCAAGAAGTTCAAGAGCTTCTTTGAGATGAGCTTTTGTAACAGTGAAAGAAATATCCTTTTTGTTGCATCTTCCGATAGACTGAAGAATAACATCTACGTTTATGCCTTTTTTAGCCAATAATGAGAATATTTTAAAAGCAATGCCAGGCTTATCCTCAAGACCAATAACCGCAATACGAGCAACATCATTATCCCTTGCCACACCTCTTATTAACATTTTTTCCACAGAAATCGCCTCCTTAACAATTGTTCCTTCAATTTTTTCAAAGCTCGATTTTACTTCAAGCTTAACTCCATATTTTTTTGCCATCTCAACCGAGCGGTTGTGAAGCACATTTGCACCAAGACTTGCCAAATCAAGCATTTCGTCATAGGTGATTGCATTCAGCTTTTTAGCATTCTTAACAATTCGTGGATCAGCGGTGTAAACACCATCAACATCAGTGTATATTTCGCATTTGTCAGCGTGAACCGCTGCCGCAATTGCTACAGCTGATGTATCGCTTCCGCCTCTGCCCAGGGTTGTTATGTCGTCGTATTTGTCTATGCCCTGGAATCCGGCAACAATAACAATCTTTTTCTTATCAAGCTCAGACAAAATTCTTTCTGTGTCGATCTTGTGAATACGGGCGTTTCCGGAATTTGAATTCGTGCGGAAACCTGCTTGCCAGCCGGTAAGAGAAACAACGGGAATTCCAAGTTTTTCAATTGCCATAGCCAGAAGGGCAATTGAAATCTGTTCTCCCGATGCAAGAAGCATATCCATTTCACGCTTCGATGGTGATTCGTTAATTTCATGGGCCTTTTCGATAAGGTCATCGGTCGTGTCGCCCTGAGCAGAAACAACCACAACAACCGAATTCCCTTCACGGTATGTGTCTGCGACTCTGCCGGCAACGTTGTTTACCTTGGCAGCGTCTGCAACCGAGCTGCCACCAAATTTTTGTACGATAATTGCCAAAGTCAAAACCTCCAGTTTAATTTATTTTACTGTGACCTCATTGTCTGCTTCAAGACTGTTGAGGTGTCAGCTTTTCACTTTTTAATTCAGTATGCGATTTATCTTTGGAAGAAAGTCGCAAACTTTCACGGATTATTAAGATAAACGAAATTTTTCTTATCCGCCAATTATTCTCATGCGGCTGAGAAGTTCGCAACCTGAGAAACCGCAACCTGCAAGAAATGCTTCAAGCTCTGCGACGTTCATAGGTTCGGTAAGAATTGCAAATTCGTCAGTGGTGTCTGAAAAAGCAACCACATTTCCGGAAGAAATGTTTGAGGGAGCTTTACCTGAGAATCTCAGGTAGTAGGCATATTTAACGAGACTTCCGTCTGATTGGTTTTTCTCGTCGTATTCGTCCCAGTTTATGATAACATTCACGCGTTTATGCTTTATGGCGTCAACCACGTCCGCAACCACGGCATTTGCTGTGGGGAGCTTTCCTGCGCCTCTGCCATAGAACATAACTTCGCCCAAATCATTACCCGAAACAATGATTCCGTTAAACACATCGTTTATTCCTGCCAGGGGGCTTGATTTCGGAACGAAAGCCGGGAAAACAGCGGCACAAACCGCACCGTTTTCGTCCTTTGTGCTGTGACCAATAAGCTTTATGGCATAGCCGAGTTTTTCTGCAAATGCCACGTCATCAGCAGTAATTTTTGTAATTCCCTCGGTGGGGATTTTCTTGCAGTCGAGAGCTTTTCCGAACGCAAGAGCAGAAAGAATAGCAATCTTTCGGCAAGTATCAAAACCTTCAACGTCAGCAGTGGGGTCAGCTTCTGCATAGCCTTTTTGCTGGGCAGCCTTGAGAGCAGACTCAAAGGTCTCACCGCATTGGAACATCTGGGTTAATATGTAGTTTGTGGTTCCGTTTAAAATCCCGAAAACGTCATTTGCTTCACCTGCAGTAAGACAAGAGAACATAGGTCTGATAATGGGGATACCTCCGCCTACACTTGCCTCAAAGAGATAGTTTATGCTTTTTTCACGGGCAATACCCAAAAGCTCAGTTCCGTGGGTTGCAACAAGCTCTTTATTTGAGGTTATAACATGTTTGCCTGCGAGAAGAAGTCTTTTTGAAAAATCATAGGCAGGATTCACGCCGCCCATTGTTTCAACAACAACCCCTACCTCGGGGTCATTTAAAATGTCCTCGAAATTCTTTGTGAAGCAGGTAAACTCACTGTCAGGGAAATCCCGCAAATCAAGAATGTGGGCAATCTCAATAGGTTCGCCGCATTTTTTTACCAGAATGTCCTGGTTTTTTGTGATAACTTCGCCCACTCCGGAGCCGACAACCCCAAAGCCCATAATAGCAATTTTCATATAAAATCAAGTCCTTTCAGGGAATGTAATTCCATTGAAACGGATAATAGTGCAAAGGGTGAAAACCCTCTCTTTGTCGCCATGCAAAAGATGGCAACGGAGCAAAATTACCCATTGTGTATAGATATTACCATAATACAACAAAATCCCTTGCAAGTCAAGGGATTTTTAGCATAAAAAGCATTTTTTAAAGAGATATCAAGAAATAAAAACAAGATGTTTCCTACCCGTTTTTTACAATCTCAATAATTTGCATCATTTCTTCAAAAGTGGATGCCTTGTTTATTATTTCCCGCAGTCTTGCACCGCCGGTCAGCCCTTTTATATACCAGCCGATATGCTTTCGGGCTTCCTGAATTCCTCGGTATTCACCTTTGAATTTCACAAGGAGCCGAAGATGCTCTTCCATTTTTGCTGCCCGGGTTTTAATATCCGGCTTCGGAAGCTTTTCGCCGGTTTTCAGGTAATGAAGAACCTGCTGAAAAATCCACGGATTTCCCTCAGCGCCTCTGCCTATCATAATTCCGTTACACCCTGTGTAGTCAAGCATTCGTTTTGCACTTTCTTCGTCAACGATGTCGCCGTTGCCGATAACAGGCACAGATACGGCATCTTTCACAGCCTTGATTATATCAAGGTCCGCCTCACCACTGTAAAATTGCCGACTTGTTCGTCCATGAACAGTTATGGCACTTGCGCCGTTTTCTTCCGCAATCTTTGCCATTTCAACGGCATTTATCGTATCATCGTCCCATCCTTTTCGAATTTTTACCGTAACAGGAACCGAAACCACGCGACAAACAGCAGCCACAATCTCTCCTGCAAGTTTTGGATTTTTGGACAAGGCTGAACCGTCTCCGTTGTTTACGATTTTCGGAGCGGGACACCCCATGTTTATATCAATAAGCTGAGCACCATACTCAAGGGCTTTTGAGGCAATTTCAGACAAAATCTCAGGCTCATGCCCGAAAAGCTGCGCCCCCACGGGTTTTTCTTCTGGGTCAGCCTCAAGCAAATCAGCAGTTTTTTTGCTTTTGTAGAAAAGACCCTTGCCCGACACCATTTCAGTGTACATAAGTGCAGGACCAAAGGGCTTGGTTATCATTCTGAATGCCTTGTCGGTCACCCCTGCCATTGGGGCAAGAAATACATTGTTTTCAAGTTCTAAATCCCGTATCTTAAACATAAACGTTACCCATTTTTCTTAAGCTTTGACATATATTATACAGCTTTTTCGGGTTAAAAACAATAGCTTTTCTGCAAAAATTATTTTTAAGGTTGCATTCGGTCTTTACTTGTGATATACTGTCCTGCGTGAAATACATAAAGTCAAAGAATTTAGGAGCAAAACAAACAGCTCCGGGGAGAAATTTGAAGATGAGAACACATACAATAAACCGACCTGCTCATGTGGATATTTTTGGATTGACTGCAAAGATATTTTCGGGCATAAGGGACTTTTCCAGGAAGAATATTGTTATGATGATTGCACTTTGCGCCGCAATTGCAACAAGCCTTGTTGTTCCTTTGGACTGGGAATATCTTGGATATTTTGATGTCAGAACATTGGTTTGCCTTTTTTGTGTTCTTGCCACAGTTTGTGCCCTTAAAAATGTTAATTTCTTTTTTATTCTGGCAAGAAAAATTGTCAGGGTATTCAAAACTGCACGGATGTGTGTTTTGGGACTTGTGTATATTACTTTTATCGGCTCAATGCTCATTGCAAACGATATGGCTCTTCTGACGTTTTTACCTCTTGGCTTTCTGACATTGACCTCAACGGGAAAAGAAAAGTACATGGCGACTACCTTCATTATGCAGAACATTGCGGCGAACCTGGGTGGGATGCTCACTCCTTTCGGAAATCCCCAGAACCTTTATCTTTATTCTGTCTTTAATATCCCTACATTGGAATTTATGGGGATTATGGCGTTGCCTTTTGTTCTTTCTGTGACGCTGATAACGATTTGCTGTTTGGTTTTTGTGAAAGGTGAGCCTCTTGAACTTTCGGATGAGAAGGTGATGCCAAGCCTCGGACGAACCGCTCTTTATCTGATGCTTTTTGCCTTATCTATTCTTATTGTATTCCGTGAGGTTAATTTTTTGCTGGGCCTTATAATTATACCAGGCGTTTTGTTTTTCGCAGACCGCAAGGCGCTTAAAATGGTGGATTATCCCTTGCTTCTGACCTTTGTATTCTTCTTTATTTTCGCCGGGAATATGGCACGGATTTCCCTTGTGCGTGAATTTTTTTCTGCTCTTCTTGAAAAAAGCACCTTGCTTTTCAGCATACTTTCGTGTCAGTTCATAAGCAATGTCCCATCAGCCATTCTGCTTTCCCAGTTTACTCAGAATTATGCTGATTTGCTCGTGGGTGTGAACATAGGCGGGGTGGGAACTCTTATCTCGTCTCTTGCAAGTTTGATTACCTTCAGGGAATACACAAAGCATAACCCGGGGAAAACCGGATATTACATAGGATTGTTTTCGGCGTTTAATTTTGGATTTTTAATTATACTGACAGGGTTTTCCTTGTTTGTTTTTTAGGTGTTTGAGAAAGTAAAAAGCCCAAGGAAATCCCCCTGGGCTTTTCGTGCGTTATAAGCTATTTCTTGTTTGATTTTGAGTTTTTCACAACGATTTTGTAAAGTGCTATAAGTGCAATTACGTTGGGGATTACCATGAGGTAGTTAAAGAAGTCGGTGAGCTCCCAAACCAAATCATTTGAAAGAAGAGAGCCAAGAAAAATAAATACAATGGCAATCACAGAATAAACTGCAACAGACAGTTTATTATTTTTAAAGAGATACTGAACATTTATTTTGCCGAAGAAGTTCCAGCTTATAATTGTGGAATAAGCAAAGAACAGAAGACAAACAGCAACGAATATGTTGCCGAAATTTCCGAAGGGGAGAGCCTTTGAAACTGCCATTTGCATTGCAGTGGTTTTTGCAACAATCGCATCTGCGCCCGAAGTTGCTGCCAGATATGCATCACCGGAAAGACCTGCAAGAACACCGTCTCCGGTATAAATGCATGAAATAATAACAAGAGCTGTCATTGTGAGGACAATAAATGTATCAATGAATACACCAATCATTGCCACAACGCCCTGGTCATGTGGTTTTTCAACGTCTGCCATTGCGTGAGCATGGGGAGTTGAACCCATACCTGCTTCGTTTGAGAAAAGACCACGTTTCGCACCCTGACTGACAGCAGTCTTAAGAGCAGCACCAATTCCGCCACCAATAAGAGCCTGAGGGGTAAATGCAAACTTAAAAATCATACCAACGGTTTCAGGAATAAACTTAGCACGAATACCAAGAATAACCAATCCGCCCAAAAGGAACAGCACTGCCATAACCGGAACAATTTTTTCGGTAACGGATGCAATTCTTTTGATTCCGCCGACAAAAATAATTGTGGAAACGATTGCAAGTACAAGACCTACAATCCAGCCATCTATGCCGAAAGCTGTGTTGCAGGATTCTGAGATTGAGTTTGACTGAACCATAGAACCCATAAATCCGAGCGCCAAGGTAATAGCGATTGCGAAAAATACTGAAAGAAAGGTCCCAAATCCGCCGGGGAACGCCTTTTTCATGTAATAAACCGGTCCGCCGTGAACTTCGCCCTTGCTGTCTTTAACTCTTGTTTCCTGAGCCAGAACTGCTTCGGCATAAATTGTAGCCATGCCTAAAAAAGCAATAACCCACATCCAGAAAATTGCTCCAGGTCCACCAGCCAAAATAGCACCTGATGCACCAACAATGTTACCTGTTCCGACCTGGGCTGCGATTGCTGTTGCAAGAGCCTGGAATGATGTAAGGCCTGAGCCTTGTTTGCCACCAAAAAGTTTGATGTTCCCAAACACCGATTTCATACCTTCGCCAAAGCATCTGATCTGAACAAATCGTGTTTTGATTGTGAAAAACAATCCTGTACCAACTAAAAGGAAAATCAGGATATAGTCTGCCAGATAGCTGTTTGCTGTCTGTACAATTTTTAGTATTGAATCCAATACTGTCTGCATAAAAATACCTCCTAAAAAATAAAAAAAGTTGCTAAAATCAGCAACTCTGAATATCCCTGTGGCGTAATTTTAAGATGAACTAAAATACTGCTCTGTCCTTTTGCCTGAGAGATTCGATTAATTTTAATCTTGCACCTTCGGCACTCTTTTGGGAGATTCTCCAGAGTTTCCTCAAATTCCGGTTTCTTTCGATTCCGAAATCATCAACGGATGATTTTTGGTTATTATACTATATTAAACTGCTAAAGTCAATAAAAAAACATTTTTTCAGCAAAGTATACAAAATTACCCCCTGTGCAGAGCTTTTTCGTGCACAGGGGGATAGCTTTTAAAATGCTGTGAAATAGGGTTTTGCGTCAGAGACTTCAACTTCAATATCAGGGAAACTGTGAGAGAAGAACTCCGCAAGGTATTCGCAAATAATATTTTCGGTTTCAAAATGCCCGGCGTCTATTACGTTGAGACCAATTTCAGATGCCACTCTTCCGTGGTCGTGTTTTAGGTCAGCAGTCACGTATACATCCGCTCCGGCATTGTATGCTGCATAAAGATTTGAACCGCCGCTGCCCGAGCAAAGGGCAACCGTCCGAACCTCGTCGGTAAGGTCACCAACGTATTTAATTGCCTGACAGGAAAGAGTGTTTTGAATATGGGAGAGAAGGTCCTCCATTGTCAAAGGCATCGAAAGCGTTCCCACGCGACCGATTTCATCAAGAGTCTCTCCGCTTGGCTCAATGCACTCGTGGGGTGAAAACTTTCGGATGTGTTCAAGACCAAGCTTGATAGCCAAAAGGTCATTCATTCCTCCGTCTGCCATATCAAAGCTTGTGTGCATACAAAATGCAGAAATGTCATTTTTGATAAGCATACGCACGATGCTGCCCGTTAAGTCTCCGGGGGTAATGGCTTTTAACGGGTTGTAAATCAGTGGATGGTGAGAAACAATCAAGTCGGCGCCCATATCAATCGCACTCCGAACATTTTCGGAGGTGATGTCAAGGCAAACAAACACCTTGCTGATTTTTTGGGTTTCGTCCCCAACCAAAAGCCCTACATTGTCCCAGGGAAACTTAAGCTCCGATGGGGCAATCTGCTCCAATGCTTCGATAATGTCAGAAAGTCTAACCATAGTTTTGCCCTGCCTTTCTGCCTGAATCAGGCAAAAATATCATAAATTTATTTCTGCTAATATTTTCTCAATATCTTTTGCTCTTTTTTTGTTTTCGGGAGTTTGCGATTTAACAAGTCCCGAAAGCTGTTTTTTAAACTTGTTAGTCAATACTAACTGGTGTTTCTCGAAAAACTCGGGAGAGGTTTTTTCAAGACCCTTGCCGAAGATAAGCTCTTGCTCTGTGTATGTTGTTTGGGAGTTTTGAGAAACAGCAAATATGTTATAAATTTTGTCCTCTTCTGCTACTAGGTATTCTGTGCCCGGGGCAAGGCCAATTTTCACAAGATACTCACGAAGCTCACGTTGGGCTGTCATGGGCTGGAGTATGAGGAGCTTTGCTGAGTTTACGATTTCCCTTGATGCTTCAAGAATGTTTGAAATCAAAAGTCCGCCCATTCCTGCGATAACTATAACCTCTGCCTCGTCGGGATTTATGGTTTCGAGACCGTTTCCGAGCCGAAGGGAAATTTTTTTGTCCAGACCATAGCGTTTTACGTTTTCTTCTGCCCGTTTCACAGGTCCCGGATTTACGTCAGAGGCAACAGCAAAATCCGCCAGTCCGCACAGTACGGCGTATATGGGTATATATGCATGGTCTGTGCCGATATCGGCCAAAGAACGGCACGGTGGAATCAGCTTTGCAATTTTTTCAAGGCGGGGATTAAGGTTCAGGCCACGAAGTATTTCGACGTTATTTTCCACTAAACTGCCGCTCCTTTCAAAATTCTGTTTAGTTAGCTTAATTATACGGTTAAAAATATCCTTTTGTCAACTAAAAAAAAGGATTTTAGGGATAAATGAAGAAAAATATTTTATAGATAAGTATTTACTATATATTAATGAAGGTGAATTTATGACTCTTCGTGAAAAGATTGAATTGCGTGAAAAAGAATACCTGAGCCCTTATGGGGTGAAAAGTGGCGAGTCCTTGGGCAGAGCCCGTTTTGAGGAGCCTTGTGAGTTTCGCACCGAGTTCCAGCGAGACAGAGACAGGGTTATTCACTCCAAGGCGTTCAGGCGTCTGAAACACAAAACTCAGGTTTTTCTTGCTCCTGAGGGCGACCACTACAGAACACGGCTTACTCACACTCTTGAGGTATCGCAGATTGCAAGAACAATTGCAAGAGCCCTGGGTCTTAACGAGGATTTGACCGAGGCGATTGCCATGGGTCACGACCTTGGACATACCCCTTTCGGACACACAGGCGAAAACGCCCTGAATGCACTTTGCCCCGAGGGTTTCAGGCATAACGAGCAAAGTCTCAGGGTTGTTAATGTTTTGGAACGCAAAGGCGGACTCAATCTCACTCAGGAGGTGCGTGACGGAATTTTGTGCCATACCGGTGAAAAGCAACCACAGACCCTTGAGGGAAAGATTGTCAGGATTGCAGACCAGATTGCGTATATAAACCATGATATTGATGATGCGGTTCGTGCAGGGGTGCTTTCTCTTGAGGAAATACCGAAGGAATATTCTCAGATTCTCGGTGAAGGACATTCTGACCGTATTGGCTCTCTTATCCGAAGCGTTATCCATTCAAGTGAGGGCAAACCCGATATAACCATGGAGCCTGACGTGAGACAAGCCATGCTTGGGCTCAGGAAATTTATGTTTGAAATGGTTTATAAGAATCCGAAAGCAAAAAGGGATGAAGAAAAGTTTTATGCAGTGATAGAAGCGCTTTTCGAGAGACTTATGAAAGAACCCGGGCTTATACCCGAAGGCATACGAAAAACAAGCTGCAGTGAGGATAATATGATTGTGGTGCGGGATTACATAGCCGGAATGACTGACCGGTATGCAATCGCCCTGTATACAGATATATTTGTCCCGAAATCATGGAATATATAAAAACTTTTTTAAAAGGCAAGGAAAATCAGGATATTTGTCGAATTACATAAACAGAGGAGAGGTGATAAATGTGAAACAAAGCGTGGATTTTCAAGAGTTTGTTGATGAGGTTATTGCGAAAACCGATATTGTTGACACGATTTCACGTTATGTCACCATGAAGCGAGTGGGAAATCGTTTTCAGGCACTTTGTCCTCTGCATAATGATAAAAAGACGCCGTCTTTTTCGGTATCTCCGGACAAGCAGTTGTTTCACTGTTTTGGCTGTGGGGCAGGCGGAACGGTTATACATTTTATTATGGCGAAAGAAAACCTTGATTTTATGGAGGCGGTTAAGCTTCTTGCTGAAAGAGCCGGGATTCCCGTGCCCGATTATCGAAGTCAAAGCGAACGGGACAAAGCAGCTGCACTTCACAACAAAAAGAAACGTATGTATGAAATGAATGCCGAGGCGGGCAGGTTCTTTTATTCAAACCTTACCGCAAAGGGAAATGAAGCGGCGATAGATTACCTTAAAGGTCGTGGGCTAAGCGGTGCTACGGTTAAAGCCTTTGGTATAGGATACGCCCCTGACAGCTGGTCGGGCCTTATAGATTTTATGAAAGAAAAAGGCTATTCCGAAGAAGAACTTTCAGAGGGCGGACTTGCGGTGAAACGTGAAAACGGGACGTACTTTGACAAGTTTCGGGACAGAATAATGTTTCCGATTATGGATCTGCGGGGGAATGTAATAGCCTTCGGCGGAAGAATCTTAAAGGATAAAGACAATGCGCCGAAGTATCTGAACTCCCCCGAAACATTGGTTTTCAAAAAGAAGGATAATCTTTTTGCCATGAACCTTGCAAAAAACAGCAAGTCCGGACAGTTTCTTGTTATGGAGGGCTATATGGATGTTATATCTCTTCATCAAAATGGCTTTGACAATGCGGTAGCCTCTTTGGGAACGGCGTTTACCCCCCAACAGGCAGAGCTTCTTAAACGATACGCTGACAAGGCGGTGCTTTGTTATGATGCTGATGAAGCAGGGCAAAAAGCCGCAGACCGGGCAGGGGAAATACTCAGGGAGTCGGGGATAAAAGCCAGGGTGCTTACCATAAATGACGCAAAAGACCCTGATGAATATATCCAAAAGAAAGGCAAAGAGCTGTTTGGCTTGCTTGTGGACAATGCAGAGAGCTTTATTGAGTATAAAATAGGAAAGATAGAGAAAAAATATAATCTTGAAGACACAGTAGAAAAAATCGAATTTATAGAAGAAATTGCAAAAATACTTGCAAATATAAAAAACAGTGTTGAACGAGAGGTTTACATCAAGAAAATCGCCCGAAAGACCGATATTTCACCCGATAGCATAGCTGTTCAGGTTGAGAACCTGAGCCGGAAGATGACTGTGGGTGAAAAATACAAAGCGGAGCGGGACGAAAAACGTGACTTTGAGCGAAGGACGGGCGGACGCCAGGACCTTAATAAAATGAGAGTTTTCAATGCTGAAAAGCTTTTGCTTAATCTGCTCTGTGAAAAAGTGGCGTTCCAAAAGGTTTCAAAGACCTTGAAACCCGAAGACTTTTCCGAAGGGATTCATAGAAAACTTGCGGAAGTTATTTATGACACACATATTCGGGGTGAAAAAATACGCCCTATGAGTATTATAGCTGAGTTTGACGAAAAAGATGCGGGCAGGATTTCAGAAATCCTCTCCGATGACAAGAATGTTGACAATCACGAAAAGGCAATTGAGATGCCCCTGAAAATTATAAGCGAGTACCGTCTTCAGAAAGAGGGAGAAACATCTACCCGGGACGGAGACACTGAAAAGCTTCAAGAGATTATGGACAGGCTTAAAAAGGATAAAAAGTAGAAAGGCGAGAAGTTATGAGCACACGGAAAACAAAAACGGAAGAAAAGATTGAGACAAATGAAGTCCTGACAGAAGTGGTGGAATCAGAAGAAAAAGAAGCTTTGACCGAGACCGCCGCAAAAAAGACAAGAAAGAAGGTAAAGTCGGCGACCGAGGCTGATTCCGCAAAAGAACCATTGGATAAACCCGAAGCTGAGCCTGAAAAAGAGGAAAAAAAGCCGAAAAAGAGAGCACCGAAGAAAAAGATTGAGGATGAAACTCCTGAGGAGGCAATTGCCGAGCCGGCAGCGGAAGAAACAAGTTTTGATGCAAAGGAAGAAGAGGCGGAGAATCCTCAAGAAGAGAAAAAGCCTGCAAAGAAAGCTTCACAAAAAAAGAAAGACCAAGTCCAGGAGCCTGTTGAGGAAAACCCAGAAGATTCCGAAGATAAAAAAGTTATCTCAAAAGAAATGCAAAAACAAGCAGTTCAAGAACTGATAGAGCTTGGCAAAAAGAACGGTGAACTGTCCTACAGCGATATTACCGCAAAGCTCGAGGCTGTTGAAATGGATGCCGAGCAAATTGAGCAGATTTATGACTTCCTTGAAAAACAAGGTGTTGAGATTATCGGTAACTTTGAGGAATATCTTCCTGAAATTGATGATGATTTTCAGGTGACTGAGGAAGAACTCATAGACCTCAGCGTTCCTGATAACGTAAGCATAGATGACCCTGTGCGTATGTATCTTAAGGAAATCGGAAAGGTCCCGTTGCTTTCAAGCCAGGAAGAAGCAGAACTTGCTCAGAAAATGGTTGACGGAGACAAAGAAGCAAAAAAACGGTTAGCTGAAGCTAACCTGAGACTTGTGGTAAGTATAGCAAAAAGGTATGTGGGCAGGGGAATGTTGTTTCTTGACCTTATCCAGGAGGGCAATCTGGGACTTATCAAGGCTGTTGATAAATTTGACTACACAAAGGGCTACAAGTTCAGTACCTATGCTACCTGGTGGATTCGTCAGGCCATCACTCGTGCAATCGCAGACCAGGCAAGAACTATACGTATCCCTGTTCATATGGTTGAAACAATAAACAAACTTATTCGTGTTACACGTCAGCTTGTTCAGGAGCTTGGTCATGACCCCCTTCCCGAAGAGGTTGCGAAAGAACTTAATATGCCCATTGACAAGGTTGGCGAGATTATGAAGATTGCTCAGGAGCCTGTGTCTCTTGAAACTCCGATTGGTGAAGAAGAGGACAGCCATCTTGGTGATTTCATTCAGGACAATGAAACTCCTGCACCTCAGGATGCGGCAACATTCAGACTTCTTAAAGAACAGCTGGTAGATGTTCTCAGCACCCTTACACCAAGGGAAGAAAAGGTACTGAGACTTCGTTTCGGTCTTGATAACGGCAGAGCACGTACCCTTGAAGAAGTTGGCAAGGAATTTAACGTTACCCGTGAAAGAATCAGACAGATTGAGGCAAAGGCGCTCAGAAAGCTCAGACACCCCAGCCGCAGCAAAAAGCTTAAGGATTATCTTGAATAATATTTGAACGAAATTTTGGATATATTGATATGAGTTTAGCTGATATGAATTGAAATCAGGAGGGGAAATTTATGCATATTTTGGTTACCGGTGGTGCCGGATACATAGGAAGTCATACCTGTGTCCAGCTCCTTGAGGCAGGGTATGAGGTTACGGTTGTTGATAATCTTTCTAACAGCTGTGAAGAGTCGTTAAACCGAGTTGAGAAGATTACGGGGAAATCCGTGAAATTCTATAAGGTAGATATGGTTGACAAGGAAGCCCTCAGAGGAGTTTTTGCTGAGAACAAGTTTGATGCAGCTATCCATTTTGCAGGGCTTAAGGCTGTTGGTGAATCGGTGGCTGTGCCACTTAGATATTACCAGAATAACTTATGCAGCACACTAAATCTTTGTGAGCTTATGTCAGAGTACGGGGTAAAAAAGCTGGTGTTCAGCTCGTCGGCAACAGTTTACGGTAATCCGCACACAGTTCCCATAAAAGAGGATTTTCCCCTTTCCTGCACAAACCCCTATGGCAGAACAAAGCTTATGATAGAAGAAATGCTTAGAGACCTGGCAATTGCAGACCCCGAGTGGGACATAGCTCTGCTGAGGTACTTTAATCCCGTTGGTGCCCACGAAAGTGGTCTCATCGGTGAAGACCCAAAAGGGATACCAAACAATCTTATGCCATATGTTGCTCAGGTTGCCGTGGGTAAACGTGAGTTTGTTCATGTGTTCGGAAACGATTATGACACCCCCGACGGTACGGGCGTTCGTGACTATATCCATGTTGTGGACCTGGCAGACGGACATCTGAGAGCTGTTGAAAAAATCTCAAAAAAATCAGGGGTTGTGACCTACAATCTGGGTACCGGTCATGGCTACAGCGTTCTTGATATGATAAAGGCTTTTGGAAAAGCCTGTGGCAGAGAGCTTCCCTATGAAATCGAAGCACGTCGTCCCGGGGATATTGCAGAGTGTTATGCTGACCCGACAAAGGCACGGGAAGAAATCGGCTTTGTGGCGAAAAGAAACCTTGAGGATATGTGTGCCGATGGATGGAGATGGCAGCAACAAAACCCGAATGGCTATAACGCCTGATTTATATACAACTTGGAAGGAATTTTTTAATGAACGAATACCAGAAGAATATACGAAATTTTTCTATTATAGCCCATATTGACCACGGAAAGTCCACCTTGGCAGACCGCCTTTTGGAACTTACCGGGGCGCTTACAAGCCGTGAAATGCAAGCACAGATACTTGATAATATGGAGCTTGAACGTGAACGAGGGATTACCATCAAGGCGAGAGCCGTGAGACTGCTTTATTCCGCAAAGAATGGCGAAAAGTATGTGTTGAATCTGATTGATACCCCCGGACACGTGGACTTCAACTATGAAGTTTCCCGAAGCCTTGCGGCCTGTGAGGGCGCAATTTTGATTGTTGATGCGGCTCAGGGGATAGAGGCTCAGACCCTTGCGAATACTTATCTTGCACTTGAGCACGACCTTGAGCTTGTTCCGGTTATTAACAAAATCGATTTGCCCAGTGCAAGACCCGAGGTTGTTAAACAGGAGATAGAAGATGTTATCGGAATTGAAGCCGAAACTGCACCACAGATTTCTGCTAAAAATGGCATAAATATCGAGGCGGTTCTCGAAAAGGTTGTTGAGCTTATTCCGCCCCCGAAAGGCGACGAGTCGGCACCTCTAAAAGCACTTATTTTCGATTCATACTATGACAGCTACAAGGGCGTTATTGCCTATGTACGTGTTGTTGACGGTAAGGTCCGTGCAGGGGATACCATAAAAATGATGGCTACGGGGAGCACTTTTGATGTTGTTGAAGTTGGCTATCTTAACCCCCTTGGTATGCTTCCCTCGGATGAACTGAAAGCCGGTGAGGTTGGATTCATTGCGGCAAGTATAAAAACCGTTCAGGATGTTCGTGTGGGCGATACGATTACCACCGTGCAGCAAGGTGCAAGTGAGGCTCTGCCCGGCTACAAAGAGGTAAAGCCCATGGTTTATTCCGGTGTCTATCCCGCAGATGGAGCTAGATATAACGACCTTCGCGATGCTCTTGAAAAACTTCAGCTAAACGATGCAGCTCTCCAGTTTGAGGCAGAAAACTCCGTGGCGCTCGGTTTTGGATTCCGCTGTGGATTTCTTGGACTTTTGCATATGGAAATCATTCAGGAACGCCTTGAGCGTGAATACAATCTTGATTTGGTTACAACAGCACCATCGGTTGAATATATTGTTGTGAAAACAGATGGCACTCAGCTGTCAATCGCCAACCCGACAAACCTGCCCGAACCACAAGAAATTGACCATATGCTTGAACCCGTAGTTTCGGCGTCAATCATGACTCCAAAAGAATTTGTCGGCAGCATTATGGATCTTTGTCAGGAACGTAGGGGAACCTATCTTGATATGACTTACCTTGACGAAAACAGAGTTACCCTTCAATACGAGCTTCCCCTTAATGAAATTATCTATGACTTTTTTGATGCGCTGAAGTCAAGGACAAGGGGTTATGCATCCTTTGACTACGAGCTGAAAAATTATCAGAAGGCAGAGCTTATAAAGCTCGATATTTTGCTGAACGGGGATATGGTGGATGCTTTGTCCTTTATTGTTCACAAAGACAAGGCCTATGCCCGTGGGCGGAGAATTGCCGAGAAACTCAAGGATTCTATCCCGAGACAGCTTTTCGAAGTGCCTATTCAGGCGGCGGTGGGGAGCAAAATTATTGCACGTGAAACCGTCAGAGCTATGCGAAAGGATGTCCTTGCTAAGTGTTATGGCGGTGATATCACCCGAAAGAAGAAGCTTCTTGAAAAACAAAAAGAAGGTAAAAAGCGTATGCGCCAGGTAGGCTCAGTTGAAGTACCACAGGAAGCTTTCATGGCAGTACTTAAGTTAGATTAAACTAACTAAAAAATAATTTACAGAGTAAATCTCTGCTAAGGAGAAAAAATGAAACGATTGGGGCTTTATATTCACATTCCTTTTTGCAAGAGCAAGTGTCTTTATTGCGACTTCAACTCTTATGCGGGAAGAGAAGCGGATATGATGCCCTATTTTTCTGCCCTGATGAAAGAAGCCAAAGCGTGGGGAGAAAAAACAGTTGCCATTGTTGACACAGTGTATTTTGGTGGCGGAACGCCAACGTGTGTGGATGTAGGTCTGCTTGAAGAAAGCATTCAAAAGCTTTCAACAGTATTTAAAATTTCTGAAAATGCAGAAGTCACCATGGAATGCAATCCAAAAACTATTGGATTTGATGGTCTTAAGCGTTTGCGAAGTATAGGGATAAACCGTCTCAGTATTGGACTTCAGTCAAGCTGTAATGAAGCCTTGCGGACTTTGGGCAGAATGCATACCTTTGAGGACGTTTGTGACTGCTTTGAAAATGCACGAAAGGCAGGATTTGAAAACATTTCTCTTGACCTTATGTATGGTCTGCCTGGCATGACAATGGATGATTGGGAGAAAACCCTGGACACGGCTCTTGGTTTCGGGACGGAGCATATCTCGGCGTATGCTTTGAAAATAGAGGAGGGTACGCCCTTTTCGAAAATGGAGTTAGCCTTGCCTAACGAAGATTTGACAGCGGATATGTATGAGCGCATGGTTGAGAGACTTCGCCTTGAGGGGTATGAGCGATATGAGATTTCGAATTTTGCAAAGAGTGGTTTTGAATCACGTCACAACTTGAAATATTGGGAATGCAGCGAGTTTTTGGGACTTGGAGCAGGAGCGTATTCCTGCATGGACGAGAAAAGGTTTTCAAACCTTTGCTCTATTAAGGATTACATAGATGCAATTGAAAAAAATAAAACCGCTGAGGAATGGTGCGAGAACCTGAGCCGTGATGACCTGATGAGTGAATTTATGTTTCTTGGACTCAGATGCGAAAAGGGCGTGTCAAGAAAAAATTTTTATTCCAGATTTGGAGTGAAAATTGAAGATTGCTTCGGAGCGGCGCTGAAAAAATATGTTGATTTTGGGTTTCTTTTGTCCGAGGGAGATCGTATCAGATTTTCTGACGAAGGTTTTTTTGTAAGCAACACAATTCTTGCGGATTTTGTGTAAAATTTTTGTAAAGCTCTTGAAAAGACGTCTCCTTTGTGCTATACTTTTGAAGTAAATAAATTTGATAGTACGCCCCTGTAGTAAAGTGGATATTACAAGTCCCTCCTAAGGATTAGTCGTGAGTTCGATTCTCGCCGGGGGTGCCAAAAAACCGTACACAGTTGTGTACGGTTTTTTATTATTTATATGGAATTTAAGCGTTTGTTTTTGATATGTGCGCTTTTAGAATGATGTTTATATATTGAGATAAAGAACGATCATCCTTTTCTGCAAGTACTCGCAAATTTTCAAGAATGTCACTATCAATTGTTATACTTATTTTCTCTTTCAATGGCTTCAAAATAATCACCTCTCGATTAATTATATATTTAAATCGCATATAGTATTGACAAATAGCATAAAGTAGTATAAAATACTACTAAAACATCTAAAGGAGAGATTTTAATGAAAAACAAAAGATTATTAGTTTTACTATTAGTATGTGCATTGAGTGTAAATTTAGTTGCGTGTACTTCTCAAAATGCAGCAGTGAATGATACTGCTGAGACAAAAACACAAGAAGATGCGGAGAAAGTTTTGGGAAAGGTTTTTGTAGATGACGAAAATTGTACTTTCAAGATCACGGATGTCGAGCCGGATAACTTATGGGGTTATACATTGAAAGTTGATTTGGAAAATAAAACGAATAGTAATTTAATGTTCTCAGTTAATGATGTTTCAGTGAATGGGTATATGTGCGATCCTTTTTGGGCAACTTCCGTACAAGCAGGCAAAAAGGCAAAAAGTGATATTTCGTTTAGTGAAGAAAAGCTTGAAGAGCTTGGAATAACTGATGTCGAAGAAATTGAATTTACGCTTTCGGTATATGACGAGGATAATTGGGAAGCACCTCATTTTATAGAGGAAACATTTACTTATACTATTAACCAATAGTTTTATAATTCATCAAATAAAAAAACGACTTGTAAAAACAAGTCGTTTTTAGTTTTATTTCAGGCAAATCGCCTTGTCAGTAGAATATAGAAGATGTGCTTTTATACTTCCTCTGTGCGTATTTTTTTGTTCTCGATAAAAATCCGTTTGTTGCAAACATTGAATGCTGCTTTTTTGTGGGATATTATAATACAGGTTTTGTTTTCCATGCCTTTAATATTTTTAAGAAGTCTTTCCTCCGTTGCCTCATCGAGAGCTGAGGTAGCCTCGTCAAGAAGAATTATGGGAGCGCCGGAAAGTATTGCACGAGTTACAGCAAGTCGCTGAATCTGGCCCTCGGAAAGCCCGAAGCCTTTTTCGCCCACATACGTATCAAGGCCCTTGGGGAGACTGTTTATAAATTCCGCCGCACAGCTGATTTCTGCGGCTTTCATTATTTCGTCGTCAGAGACGGATGGCGAGACAATAGAAACAGTTTCTCTGATAGTTCCTGAAATAAGCAGATTTCCCTGGGGAACATAGGAAAACAACGGACGGGAGAATTTCCCAACCATAAGCTTTTCGTCGTTCATATCAAGATATATTCCGCCGCTGTTGGGGGAGATAACCCCGAGAAGAAGCTTTATCAGGGTGCTTTTTCCAATGCCGGAAATTCCGCCGATTACTGCGAAGTCGCCTTTTGCTATAGAAAGACTTGCGTTCTCCAATATGCTGTTTTGGCCGTATCCAAAGCTTATGTTTTCAAAAGAAATATTGTTAAGACGTTCATAATCATTCTTCGGCTCAAGACTCTTTTGGGATACAGGCTCCTCGGGGAGATTTTCGATTTCCATAATTCGCTCCGCAGAAGCTAAAACTGCATAATACTGGGGCAGAATTCCCGAAAGCCCGGCAAGAGGAGATTGAATCTGGCCTACAAGCTGTATAATCGCAGTGAGTGTACCAAAAGAAATTGCGTTGGAATAAAGCCGGATGGAGCTGTGCACAAGAGCATAAAACGAGCCGATGCTGAAAATAAAAGCAAGGCTGTTCCCGGCAAAAATACTAAGATTGCGGCGTTTCAGCTGGGCAACATAATTTTCCCTTTGGAGCACATCGGACTTTTCGGATATTGTTTTTTCAATGCCGAAAACCTTAACCATAAGAAGGCTCCCGATGGATTCCTGGAAGAACGAACGCACCTTTCCTTCGGTTTCTTGAACACGCTTGTGAAGGTTTTTCATAACCTTTCGAAACGAGCTTATAACTGCGAGAAGAACAAGACCGCCCACGAGGAAAATGAATGCAAAGTTTCTGTCAAGACAAACAAGGGCGTAAAATGCGTAACCCAAGCCTACAACAAGAGACAGCACACTTGGAACAAGGGAAATGATACCACCGGTAATTATACCTGCGTCATTACTTAATCTTGTAAGCAAGTCGCCGCTGTGATAAGATGTTGCGGCGGAATAGTCACGGGTAAGAATTGACGAAAAAAGATTGTGCCTCAGGCGCATCTGGAGCCTTGCCGATGTGGTAAGTTCAAGACTCTGGCCCACAAGGCGAAGGGTAATTTGTGAGGCGATAATGAGGAACAGCTTTATTGCTCCCGATTTAAGCCCGTCCATATCATGTAAAACCGCGGCATCAATCACAGTTTTAGAGGTAAGAGCAAATTGTACTCCCAAAACCGTAAGCACACACCGAAAGACAGCCAGCATAATTACAAAAACCAGCTGACCTTTTGCCTCTTTATATAACCATTTCAAGGTCTTTCCGTCTTTCAATTGTACCACCTCGGAAATTTTAGAATAAGTATATTTTTTAGTTTATCACAATGTGCTCTTTAAGTCAAATACTTGTAAAGATAAGTTTTATCAAAATAAAAATTTGGGGGTTGTGTTTTTTTAAAATAGATGGTATAATAACTACAATTGTATAAAATTAAAAAGCAGAGTAATGCAAAAAAAGAAAGGCAATGATTTATAAAATATGGCAGACATAATAAAGCCTGAGGGCTATCATTCGTTGTTAAATTTAAGAGACACACAGGTGGCGATAAAGGCTACGAAAGACTATTTTGAGACAAATCTTGCCCGTGAGCTTAAGCTTACAAGGGTTTCAGCTCCTCTTTTTGTAGGGGCAGAGACGGGTCTTAACGATGACCTTAGCGGAAGTGAACGTGCGGTGACTTTTGATGTCCTTGAAACAGGGAAAAATCTTCAGATTGTTCATTCTTTAGCCAAGTGGAAAAGATATGCTCTTAAGGAATACGGATTTACTTATGATGAGGGACTTTATACAGATATGAATGCAATCCGTCGTGATGAAGCAACGGATAATATCCATTCAATATATGTTGACCAATGGGATTGGGAAAAGGTAATTGAAAAGGACGAGAGAACAGTTTCTACACTGAAGCATATTGTAAAAAAGATTTTTTCAGTTTTCAAGATGACAGAAAAGTATGTAAACTCTATGTTTCCACAAATCACGCCGAGACTTCCCGAAGAAATCACATTCATCACAAGCCAAAAGCTTGAGGATATGTATCCGGGACTTACCCCAAAAGAGCGTGAACACGCCATAAGCAAAGAAAAGGGTGCAGTGTTCATTATGCAAATCGGTGACGTTTTGGCGTCAGGCGAGCCTCACGATGGCAGAGCCCCTGACTATGATGACTGGGAGCTTAACGGCGATTTGATATTTTATGATGATATTTTGGATATTCCCTTTGAGGTATCAAGTATGGGCATAAGAGTTTCTGAAGAATCTATGCGCAGACAGCTCAAGGCGGCAAACTGTGAAGAACGCGCGGCTCTGCCGTTCCACAGAGACTTGCTCGCCGGCAGACTGCCCTACACCATCGGTGGCGGCATAGGTCAGTCCAGAATTTGTATGTACATGCTTCACAAGGCTCATATCGGTGAGGTTCAGGCTTCTGTATGGCCTGAGGAGATGGTCGAGGAATGTGCCGAGAACGGAATTTCTCTTCTGTAAATAAAACACAACCCCTTTGTCGGTCAAATTGACTGCAAAGGGGTGTATTTTTTGTTAGATATAACGAATTTTAAATCTTTTTTATATTTTTCAAAAAGAAGATTGAAAAATATGTTCAAATGCAGTATAATGATTAGAGTAGAGAAGTATGCATTTTTAAATTTGAAAGGATGAAGACTATGAAAAAAATAATTGCTTTAGTATTGGTGTTATTGTTTGCACTTTCCTCAGTTGCTATGGCTGCTGAATTTAAGGATATGCCCGATGACTGGTCTACAGCGGCTCTTACTGCGGCTGTTGAGAACGGACTTTTGGGTGGTAGCGATGGGTATATCAAACCCTCGGACAATATGACAAGAGCTGAAATGGCGACAATTATGGTTCGTGCTTGCGGCGCAACAAAGGCGGCAGACATTTCGGGTTACACCGATTTGAGCCCTGATGACTGGTATTATTCAGCTATGGCTATGGCTGTTGAAATGGGTGCATTCACTGGTTCTGACAACAAATTGAACCCCGAAAGCCCAATTACAAGACAAGAAGCATTTTTGGTTTTGTCAAGAGTGTTCGGACTCAACACTATCCCAACAGATACCGAAATTATTGATACTTTTAAGGACGGTGCATTGGTTTCGGATTGGGCAAGAGATGGTGTTGCTGCAATAATAAATTATGGTTATGTTGGCGGAAACGAGGGTTATCTTAACCCCCTCAACAACATTTCCAGAGCAGAGTTTGCTGTTGTTATGGACAGAATGATTAAATATTATATAGATGATGCGGCTGATGCAATCCCAACTGACGGAAATGTTATGATAAGAACAGCAGATGCGAGTCTTGCTGATATCAAAACAGACAAAATGATTGTTATTGGCGATGGGGTTGGACAAAAGAACCTTTCAATCACCGGTGCAGATATAAATAAGCTTGTTATTCGTGGCGGAAAAGCAATCGGAATAAGCGGCAACTTCTTTGACTTCGGCATTGTGAAATCCGATATTTTGGTTGAAGGCTCTATGAATGGCATTAACTACCTTTATATCTGCAAGGGAAGCACATTCTCAATCCCCTCAATTTTTACTCCAACTGATGTCAATGAATAATAACAAAGAGCTTCAGGGAATAAGCAAGCAAAAATACCTTGTTGCGGGGCTTAAGGTTGGGATGATACTCAGAAGCGGCGGCATAATTGAAACCCAGGCGAAAAGTTATCTTGCAGATTTTGAGGGCACGCCTGAAATTGTTGTGGGTCTTGATGATAAGTATATAGGTTCAAGACACGCCCAGCATCCTCATCTTTCTGTTTTTGAATGTGAATATATGTGGACGGGTGAACAATTTTGCACAAAGCTTTTGAATTTCAATGGCTTTATGCTTCATGCCTCGGCTGTGGTGTATGAGGGACGTGCATATCTTTTTTCAGCGCCCAGCGGAACGGGGAAATCTACTCATACCGGCATCTGGAGAAAAGCCTTTGGCGAAGAAAACACATATATTTTAAACGACGACAAGCCGGTTATACGTGTTGTCAATGACGAGATAATAGTGTACGGAACGCCCTGGAGCGGAAAGACGGATCAAAACCGGAATATTGGTGTGCCACTTCAAGGGATTTGCTTTCTTGAGAGAGCAAAAGAAAACTGGATTGAAGCTGTTTCCCCAAAGGAAGCCACGTTTAAAATACTTAACCAGACCATTCGACCTGAGTCTCCTGAATATATGTCTGCTCTTCTTGGAGTGTTGGACAAGCTTTTGACAAAAACGACCGTGTTCAGGATGGGCTGCAATATGGAGCTTGAGGCTGCAAAAGTGGCGTACCACGGAATGAACGGAAATTTGAAAGGTGAGTGAAACCTGAGATGAAAATAAAAGACGGATATATGCTTCGCAGTGTTGCAGGACAGAATGTTGTCGTTCCCATAGGGGCTGCTGCTGTGGACTTTAACGGAATGATAAGTCTGAATGACAGTGGGGCACTTTTGTGGAAGATTTTGGCGCAGGGTGCAACCGAGGCTGAACTTAAAGCAGCCCTGCTTGAGACCTATGATGTTGACGAAGCTCGTGCTGAGGCAGATGTAAAAGCTTTCGTTTGCCGAATGAAAGAGGCGAATTTTTTGGATGAGTGATTTTCATAAGGAACAAAAGAAAATTAATTTTGACCAGGCGTTACCTTTGATAGAAGAAAAACTGAAAAGTGGCGGCTCGGTGAAATTCAGTCCCCATGGCATAAGCATGAGGCCTCTCATAAGGCAAGGTAAGGACAGTGTTACTGTTTCGGGATTGGGAGATAGTCCCCGTATAAATGACGTTATATTTTACCGCAGACCAGACGGGCAATATGTCTTGCATAGGATTGTGGGTCGGGATGCCGAGGGATTTGTTCTTCGGGGTGACAATCAGCAGATTTTGGAGCATGGCATAAAGGAGCAGTGGATTATAGGGGTTATGACCGCTGTAAAAAGGAGAAACCGGGAAATCTCTTGTGACAGCAGAGGGTATCGTGTTTATTTGAAGGTGGTTTTGCCCCTTTGGAGACTTTGGCTTGTGCCAAAGGGCTATCTGTGGAGGATTAAGAATAAACTGAAAAAAAGAAACAGTTAGAAAATCTGTTAAAACGCACCGGGATATACCTTTCGGGTGCGTTTTTGATGCAAAGGATGGGAGCATTATGAATTGGATTCAGCTTAAAATTACAACAAAAGGTGAGGGAATAGAGCCGATTTGCGCTGAACTCTATGACCTTGGAATAACAGGAATTGAAATAAGCGATAAGGATGATTTTAAGGAGTTCCTTGAGAACAACAGAAAATACTGGGATTATGTTGATGAAGAGCTTGAAAAGCTTAAAACAGCCCACAGCTGTATAACTCTTTATTTTGAGGATAATGATGAGGGTATTGCTGAACTGGAGAAAGTGAAAACCGTGCTTGGAAAGTTGGATAAGGCTTTTGACATAATGTTTTCAAGCTGTCCCATGAAAGACGAGGACTGGTCTGAAAACTGGAAGCAGTTTTTCAAGCCAATAGAAATCGGCGAAAAGGTGGTTATTGTGCCTGAGTGGGAAGATGTTCCCAATACTGACCGTGTCAAGTTTATCATAAATCCGGGCTGCAGCTTTGGAACCGGCTCTCACGAGAGCACAAGAATGTGCATAGAAGAAATTGAAAAGCACCTGAAAAAAGGAGATAAAGTCCTTGACCTGGGCTGCGGTTCGGGGATACTTTCGGTTATTGCGTTGCTTCTTGGAGCAAGTGAGGCGACGGCTGTTGATATTGACCCAATGGCGGTGGAAACAGCATACGCCAATCTGGCGCTCAATAGTTTGCCCAAAGAAATTTACCACGGTTTTGATGGGGACATAACAACAGATGATGAGCTTTGCACAAAATTGGCAGAGACCAAGTATGACATTGTTCTGGCGAATATAGTGGCGGATGTTATAATTAATCTTTCGGGTTATGTGAAGAATTTTATGAAAAAGAACAGCGTTTTTATCTGTTCGGGTATAATTATTGACCGCAAGGACGAGGTTAAAGCTGCAATAGAAAAAGCAGGACTTAAAATAAAAATGCTGCGAGAGATGGGCGAATGGGTGGCAATAGTTGCTACAATTTAGCGTTATGAACAGGTCGGTGAAATATGTTAGCGGTTCACCGATTTTTGTTATATCGAAATATAAAATTTTTATGTTTGTCTTGACTTGAAAATTATTATATGCTATATTTTTCGTAAAGAAACGTGTAAAATGCAATTAAGCTGCGGAATTTGTGCATAATAATTCTGTGGCAGTCAGGGGGTATAAAATGAAAATTTCGCTTAATCCTGATGCTGAAATTGTTAGGCTTGTGAAAGAAGGCCTTGCCAAAACCGGTGGCTACTGTCCTTGCGTTCGTGAACAAAGTGAGGATACAAAGTGTATGTGCAAGGAGTTTAAAGCACAAGTCGAAGACCCTGATTTTGAGGGGTTTTGCCACTGTATGTTATATTACAAATCAAAAGAATAGGAGTCAAAAAAATGGCAGAAATAAAATTAACAAAATCTAATTTTGAAGAAGAAGTTTTAAAGTCAGACAAACCCGTGCTTGTTGATTTCTGGGCAACCTGGTGCGGCCCATGTCGTATGCTTTCCCCGATTATTGAAGAAATTGCCAACGAATATAGCGGCGAATTTAAAGTAGGGAAGGTTAATGTAGACGAAGAAAATGAACTTGCTGCAGAGTTCAGAGTTGCAAGTATTCCCACGCTTGTGGTATTCAAAGGCGGACAGGTTGTGAAAAGCTCTGTTGGTTATCAGAGCAAGGATAAAATCCTTGAATTATTGAAATGATAATTAAAAAATTTGCTCAAAGTAAAAAATAAATTTAGTGCTTGACAAGTCACAAATTCAGGTGTATAATGTTAAATAATTTCGAAGAAAGGAAAAATCGTATATGACTACAATAAACATGAATACTTATTACAATCGATTTTATTATAGCTATCCGTGCGGTTTTTCATTCTTTGCAAAAACCCGTTAATCTGATGGCTTGTTAGCCGTCGGCTTGATGGCATTTACAAAGTGAAAATAAAGTCCGCATGGGTATTTGATTTCAGATCAAAACCAAGTGGACTTTTTGTTTTTCTAAAGCAAATATAAATCATGAAAGGAAAATACCAAATGGAACTTAAAGAACTTCAAGAACTTTATAAAAATGATCGATTTGCTACAAATGCAGGTTGCAAAATTGTTGAGGCAGATAAAGATAAAGTTATATGCGAATTACCAATATGTGACGATTTGTTAAATGCACATAACTCGGTTATGGGCGGTGCTATATTTACACTTGCGGACCTTGCCTTTGCGGTAGCATCAAATCTTAATGGTGTACCATCAGTTGCCATAGAAAGCAATATCCGATTTTACGCAGCGTCAAAAGGGACCAAACTGATTGCCAAATGCACAACTGATAAAGACGGCAGAGCCTTGGGTTATTATACAGTTGAGGTTACTGATGATTTAGGCAAAAAGATTGCAGGGTATACTGCAGTCGCATTTCATAAAAATTAGACAACAAAACTAAAGGAGATTATATATTATGAATTTAACATTTGAAAGAAAGCTTCCTATACCTAAGGAAATCAAAGAGATTTGCCCTTTATCTGCGGACCTTCATAAAATTGTAGCAGAAAGAGAAAAAGAAATTGCAGATATTTTTACAGGCAAAAGCGACAAGATTATTTTAATCATCGGTCCTTGCTCTGCTGATAACGAGGACAGCGTTATAGATTATATTTCTCGTTTAAGAAAAGTGCAAGAAAAGGTTTCGGATAAAATCTTCATTATTCCCCGAATTTACACTAACAAGCCAAGAACAACGGGTGAAGGCTACAAAGGTATGCTTCATCAACCCAATCCGGCTGAAAAGCCTGATATGTTAAAAGGTATTATGATGATCAGGGATTTGCATATAAGAGCGATTAAAGAAACAGGCTTTTCTTGTGCAGACGAAATGCTCTACCCCGAAAACTACAGATATTTAGATGATGTTTTGGCTTATGTGGCAATTGGTGCAAGAAGTGTTGAAAATCAACAACACAGATTAACCGCAAGTGGGATTTCCGTTCCTGTTGGAATGAAAAACCCCACAAGCGGAGATTTATCGGTTATGATGAATGCAATAAAAGCGGCTCAACATAAGCATACCTTCATATATCGCGGTTGGGAAGTTCATTCTGAAGGCAACCCGTTATCACACGCAATTCTTCGCGGATATGTAAACAAGCACGGCCAGTCGCTTCCCAATTACCATTACGAAGATTTGGAGCTGCTTTGTGCGATGTATAATGAATCAGGGCTTGAAAATCCCGGCGTAATCATTGATACAAACCACGCAAACTCAGGAAAACAACCCCTTCAACAAATGCGTATTGCAAAGGATGTTATGCACAGTGCAAGACACGACAGTTCAATCAAAAAGCTTGTAAAAGGGTTTATGATTGAAAGCTATATTGAAGATGGCGCACAAAAAATTGGCGAATGTATTTATGGTAAATCCATAACAGACCCCTGCCTTGGTTGGGAAAAGAGTGAAAAGCTGATTTACGATTTGGCAGAATTAGTGTAAGGAGATTAAAAAGATATGAAAATAGGAATTATAGGACTTGGCCTTATTGGTGGTTCTATGGCAAAAGCCATAAGACTTAATACAGACCATTATGTTTTAGGAATGGATATTGATAAAAGCATAGTTACGAAAGCCAAGATTATTGAAGCAATAAACGAAGAGCTTACGGAGGAAAACATCGGCGAATGCGATATGCTCATTTTGGCATTATACCCCGATGCAACAGTTGAGACAGTTAAAAAATACGCTCATCTTATTAAAAAGGGTACATACCTCATAGATTGCGGCGGTGTTAAAGAAAAGGTATGTGATAACATTCCCGAAATCGCAAAAGAAAATGGATTCATATTCGTTGGCGGACACCCAATGGCAGGTATTGAAAAAATCGGCTTTAAGTATTCAAATGCAGAGATTTTTACAGAGGCTTCTATGATTTTGACACCCGATGACAGTGTGAAAATTGAGGACCTTGCTAATATAAAAATATTCTTCCTTTCTATCGGATTTGGTAAAATAACAGTAAAAACTGCAAAAGATCACGACAGAATTATAGCATACACTTCGCAACTTGCTCATGTGCTGTCAAATGCTTATGTAAAAAGCAAAACTGCACAGGAGCATAAGGGTCTGTCCGCAGGGAGCTTTAAGGACCTAACAAGAGTTGCATACCTTAACGAAACAATGTGGACTGAATTGTTTTTGGAGAATAAGAAAAATCTTATAGATGAAATCAGCGGACTGATTAATAATCTAGGTGAGTATAAAGCTGCTCTTGAAAATGGTGATGCAGACGGATTAAAGGCACTGCTTAAAAATGGTAGAGAGTTAAAAGAGGCGCTTGATAATGAATAAAAAAGTTACTGTTAAAGGCGTTAAAAAGCCTTATGACATCATAATAGGCAAAGATATTTTAAATATAATCCCCGATAAAATAAAGGAACTGACTAAGGCAAAAACCATAGCCATAATAACTGATGATAATGTAGACAAGCTGTATTCCGACAAGGTTTTGACTATGCTCCAAAAGGCAGGGCTTAATGCCATTAAATTTGTGTTTCCTCACGGGGAAAACCACAAAACAATGGAAACTGTTTGTGAGATTTTAGAATTTTTGGCAGAAAATAATGTAACACGCTCTGACTTAATCATAGCCCTCGGTGGCGGAATTGTGGGTGATGTATCGGGATATGCGGCATCATCATACCTGAGAGGGATTGCCTTTATCCAAATCCCCACAACATTTCTTGCGGCCATCGATTCATCGGTAGGCGGCAAAACAGGAGTGAATTTAAAATCAGGGAAAAATCTTGCAGGTGCGTTTTATCAGCCAAGGCTTGTTGTTTGTGATATTAAAACCTTTGATACTTTGCCAAAAGAAATTTTTAAAGAAGGCGTTGCAGAAGCTATTAAGTATGGTGCAATTTGCGACAGAGAATTGTTTGACCTGCTTTCAAAAAACGATAATTGGAACATTCAAAGCGTTATTGAAAAATGCGTTTCCATCAAGGCAGAAATTGTATCAGAGGATGAATTTGATACAGGCAAAAGACAGCTTTTGAATTTTGGCCATACAATTGGTCATGCAATAGAAAAGACAACTGATTTTGAAATCTCTCACGGAATTGCGGTCGGAATCGGTATGGCGATGATTTCAAAAATCAGTGACAGCAGAAACTGGTCAAAGGAAGACACATATCCAAAGATTATAAAATGCCTTGAAAACAACGGTATTCCAACCAACGCAGATGTGAAAGACGGTGAGCTTTTATCGGCTATGGTAAAGGACAAAAAAATAACCGGAGATACAATAAATCTTGTTATCCCTGAAAAAATCGGAAACTGTGTGCTTAAAAGTATAAAAGTTTCAGAGCTTAAGGAAGTGCTTGTATGCAGGTAAGGATTAAACCAATAGAACCAAATGGCAAAGTTTCAGCCGTTTGCTCAAAGTCGGATGCACACAGAGCCATCATTTGTTCTGCGTTGGCTGATGATAAAACCAACATACATATATCCCACATATCAAAAGATATTGAGGCAACTTTAAGTTGTATAAAAAATATGGGTGCAGACTTTGAGAAAGAAGATACGGTATATAAAATTACACCTATAAAAAAGCCTTTACAAAATCCTACATTGGATTGCTTCGAAAGCGGTTCAACACTAAGATTTTTATTGCCTGTATTATCAGCACTTGGAATCGGTGCAACTTTTGTAGGTTCAGGAAGACTGCCTGAGCGGCCAATGGGAATTATTGTTGATTTATTAAAAGAACACGGAAACAGCTTTTCATCAGATAATCTTCCAATAACTGTGTCAGGTAAAACCAAAGCGGGAACATTTAATATTGCAGGAAATGTAAGCTCACAATTTATTTCAGGACTTTTATTTGCACTTCCTCTGCTCAAAGAGGAAAGCACTATAAACCTTACATCAAAGCTGCAGTCCTCTGCTTATGTTAATATGACTATTGACACGCTGAAACGTTTCGGCGTAAATATCGGGAAAACCGAAAACGAATTCAGCATAAATGCGGCTGACAGCTATATTTCCCCAAAGGAATATATCGTTGAGGGCGATTGGTCAAACGCAGCATTCTTTATGGTGCTGGGGGCTATCGGCGGCAAGGTCACAATAAAAAACCTTAATTTGAATTCTCACCAAAGTGATAAAATGATATTGGATGCTTTGTCTCTTGCAGGCGTGAATTATACCGCTACGGATAATGAGATAACAGTTGAAAAAAGTCAAATAAGGCCGTTTTCCTTTGATGTGTCGGAATGTCCTGATTTGTTTCCTGTATTGTCTGTTTTAGCATGTAAGGCAGAGGGGAAATCAGCTCTGTATAATGCAGAGAGGCTAAGAATCAAGGAAAGTGATAGAATCAAGACCACCAAAGAGCTTATATTAAATCTTGGCGGCAAGGCTGAAGAAACAAAAGACAGCCTTACTATACACGGAAACGGAAAATTAAATGGTGGAACGTTAGATAGCCACAACGACCACAGAATTGCAATGTCGGCGTTTGTCGCAAGTGCAATTTGTGATAATGATGTTATTCTGAAGGATGCAAAGGCAATAGATAAATCATATCCATCCTTTATAGAGGATTTCGAAAGTATTGGAGGAAAAGTTAATGTCATCTGAAACAGGTAAAAAAATAAAGGTTAGCATTTTTGGCGAATCCCACGGAACTGCTATCGGTGCAGTAGTAGACAATCTGCCTGCGGGGGAAAAGATTGATTTTGAGGAGCTGCAAAGCTTTTTAAAGCGCCGTCAGGGTGGGAACAACAAATACTCCACTCCGAGAAAGGAAGCAGATATTCCCGAAATTGTATCAGGAATCAAAGATGGCTATACAACAGGTGCTCCGCTTTGCCTTTTGATAAAAAATGAAAATACAAGGTCGGAAGATTATAAAGTTGATATTCCAAGACCCGGACACGCAGATTTTACAGCTTTCACAAAACATAACGGTTTTTGTGACTTAAGGGGTGGCGGCCATTTTTCAGGCAGACTTACTGCTCCTATTTGTGCTGTTGGCGGAATTTTAATGCAGATATTAAAAAGACGGGGAATTGAAATAGTCGCACACTTATCCTCGGTTGGTGAAGTTAATGACGATAAAATAGATACACTTTTGCTTGATGAGAAACAATTAACCAAAATAAAAAGCGGTGCTTTTCCCACATTTTCGGAAAATGCAGGTGAAAAAATACAGGATTTGATTTTGAGCGTAAGAGAAGACGGCGATTCTATCGGTGGATGTGTTGAGTGTGGAATATACGGTCTTGATGCCGGAATTGGCGAGCCTCTGTTTGACGGAATCGAAAATGCTATAGCTTATGCTGTTTTTGGTATTGGCGGCGTGAAGGGCATTGAATTTGGTGTTGGTTTTGAAGCGTCAAAGATAAAAGGCTCTGAGAATAACGACGAGTTCTATATGGATAATAGCACCGTTAAAACCAAAACCAACAATCACGGTGGCATACTTGGCGGAATAACTACGGGAATGCCAATTACATTTAACGTTGCTTTTAAGCCTACACCTTCGATTTCAAAGGAACAGCAAAGTATAAGCTTTTCAAAAGAAGAAAACGTAACCTTGTCTACCAAGGGCAGACATGACCCTTGTATTGCAGTTCGTGCAGTGCCTTGCATTGAAGCAATATCAGCTATTGCAATATCAGATTTTATATTATAATTATAGAGGTACACTACAATGAGTTTAGAAGAATTAAGAAATGAGATAGATTTAATAGATGATGAAATCTTGAAGCTGTTTCTAAAACGAATGGAAACTTCATCAAAAGTCGCAGATTACAAAAAAGAACATGGACTTTCTACCTTGCAAAAGGGCAGAGAACGCGAAATCCTGAAAAAGGTAAGTGAAAAGGCAGGGGAGGAAATGGCTGATTATTCACGAATGCTTTTTTCGACCCTTATGGATTTGAGCAAGAGCTATCAGAACAAAAGAAATGCAGCGGAAAAAGGAGAACTTGCGAACAAAATTCAAAAGGCACTTGACAGTACTCCGCAAATCTTTCCGCAATCGGGAACTGTTGCGTGTCAGGGCATTGAAGGCGCATATTCGCAGATTGCTTGTGACAGACTTTTCAAAAATCCCGACATCAAGTATGTTAAAACATTTGAAGATGTGTTTAAGGCTGTGGAGAGCGGAGCCTGCAAGTATGGAATTTTGCCCATTGAAAATTCAATTCACGGGACTGTAATTGCTGTTTATGACCTCATGAAGAACTATAATTTTCATATTATTAAAAGTGTAAAGCTCAAAATAAACCATGCTCTTATGGCAAACAAGGGAGCTAAGATTTCAGACATAAAAGAAATTGTTTCCCACCAGCAGGCAATCGGTCAATGCTCTGAATTTTTAAAGGAGTATCCCGACATAAAGGTAACGGTTTGTGAAAATACTGCTGTTGCTGCCAAATTTGTTGCAGACTCAAACAGATTGGATATAGCGGCAATTTCTTCCCCTGATTGTGCCGAGAATTACGGACTTTGTATTATTGATGACAATGTTGCAAATTCTGACAGCAATTTTACAAGATTTATTTGCATAACAAAGGAGCTTTTGATATATCCCGGTGCTGACAGAATAAGTATCATAATGAATCTTCCACATACTCCCGGTTCGCTTAATAGCACAATTTCAAAATTTGCGATGGCAGGACTCAATCTTACCAAGCTTGAATCAAGGCCCATTGCAGGCAGAGATTTTGAATTTTCCTTCTATTTTGATTTAGAAGCGTCAATATACGCAGATGAAACTGTCCGCATTTTAGATGAGCTTTCCGCGGGGAATAACAATCTTATATTCCTTGGAAGCTATTTGCAGGCATAGTGGGTGATTATTATGAAATATGGATGTATAGGCGAACGCTTAAAGCATAGCTTTTCAAAGGAAATACATAATAGTCTTTCGGATTATAAATACGAGCTTAAAGAAATCCCCAAGGACAAGCTTGACGATTTTATGAAAAGCCACGATTTCAAGGCTATAAATGTAACGATTCCTTATAAAGAAGCGGTTATTCCTTATCTTGACTATATAGATGATGCCGCAAAGGAAATCGGTGCAGTAAACACTATTGTAAATAAAGATGACAAGCTTTATGGATATAATACCGATTTTTACGGAATGAGGATGTTAATAGCTCACGCAGGGATTGATTTTCAAAATAAAAAGGTTGCAATTTTGGGCACAGGTGGAACTTCTAAAACTGCAAGGGCTGTTTCCAAATCACTTTCAGCAAAGGAAATTATAACTGTTTCAAGAACCAAAAACAAAGATACCTTAACCTATGGGGAATTATATGAATACCATAAGGATTTGGATATTGTTATAAATACTACTCCGCTTGGTATGTTCCCGAATAATTTTACAAAACCAATTGATATAACTAAATTCCCAAAACTTTCAGGCGTGATTGATGCGGTATATAACCCTCTTAAAACTCAGCTTATATCAGATGCAAAAAAGCTTGGCATAAAAGCCGAAGGCGGACTTTATATGCTTGTGGCTCAGGGCGTTTTGGCTTCGGAAATATTTTTAGACAAAAAATATGAACAGGGAAAGCTTGACGAAGTATTTGAGAACTTAAAAAGGCAAAAAGAAAATATTGTTCTCATCGGTATGCCATCGTCACACAAAAGTGCAGTTGGTAAAGAAATTGCAAAAAAGCTTGGCAGAAATTTTTATGATATCGATGAAGTTGTTGAGGAAACATCAGGCATGGCAATACCCCAAATTATTACCTCAATGGGCGAGGAAAACTTTAGAAAGCTTGAAAACGATGCAATAAACGAACTTTCAAAGGAAACAGGAGTTGTAATTGCCACAGGTGACGATGTTGCATTAAAAGAAGAAAATATAACTGCCTTGTCCCAAAACGGAAGAATATATTTTTTGGACATCCCTCATTCAGGTGCAAAGGAATATAATGAATTATACAGCATTTATGAAAAATTGTCGGATGTTAAAGTTGATGCATCGGGCGATGCAGATGAGGTATTAAATACTATTATTTAACATCATTAAAAAGTCTCTTTTGTCAGGTAGGCAAAAGAGACTTTTTTTGTTGCGAAAGAATAACAACCCAGAGCGGAAATGAGAAAAGAAGAATTTTATGTTTCTTCTGCTGCTGTGTTACAATTGCAGGGTTTAGTCAAACATTGTTTTGCATACGGACACCCAACACAATGAATGCCACGTTTTTTTGTTTTATACAAATATAATCCTGCTCCACCGGCTATAAACAATAGCATTAGAACCAAAATAACATTTGTCATAACATTCATCACTCAATTCTTTATTATTTTGCGGAATTCAGGGCATATTCAGCCTTTAAGCTCGTGTTTGTTTTGTTAATAAGAGCCATAACAATTGCAACCATTACCGCAACAATTACAAGACCTACAGTGGCTGCACCCACGTTGAGAGAAGCAGGATCGGTGATGAGTGTGCCGATTGTATAAACAAAATATGCAACAGTATAACCCGTGCCAAGCTGAAGACCGATTCCGCCCCAAAGCCATTTTGCACTCTTCATTTCTGCATTCATAGCACCGATAGCGGCAAAGCAAGGAGGAGTATAAAGGTTAAACATCAGATAGCTAAGTGCTGCAACCTTTGTAATTGCAAATACTGTGGCAACTTCTGCACCTGCACCTTCCATAAGAGCAAGTTCTTCTGTGTCAATAAGATTTTCAAGTCCTACGAAGCAAACTGCAAGTGTACCAACAACATTTTCTTTCGCAATGAAGCCTGTAACCGCTGCTGCTGCAAGCTGCCAGGAAAGCACACCTACAATCGGAACAAGTATGTACGCAAACGGACTTGCAATAGTTGCAAGAATGGAAGCATCCGCAGTTTCTGCCACTTGGAAGCTCCAAGTAAAGACTTGCATAAGCTGAACTGCCATGTTACAAAGAAGAATGATTGTTGCTGCTTTTACTATGTAAGCCCAACCACGACTGCACATGGATTTGAAAGCACCCCAAACGGAAGGAACTTTGTATTCAGGTAACTCAATGATAAAGAATGATTTTCTTGCTTTATAACCTGTGATTTTATTTACAAGTAAAGCACCCAAGAATATAAGCACAATACCTGATAAGTACATAACTGTGCTAACCCAACCTGCATTATCAAAGAATGCTCCTGCAATAAGGGCAATTACAGGAATTTTAGCACCGCAAGGCATAAACGGAGAAAGCATTGCTGTTGCTCTGCGCTCACGCTCGTTTTTGATTGTACGACTTGCCATAATGCCGGGAACTGCACAACCGACTGTGATAACAAACGGAATTACAGATTTACCTGAAAGACCAACTTTTTTGAAGATAGGGTCGAGTACAACTGCAACTCTTGACATATAACCGCAATCTTCCAAAAGTGCGATAAGGAAGTACATTACCATAACAAGCGGTAAGAAGCCAACAACTGCGCTGACGCCGCCGATAATACCGTCAACAAGAATAGCTGAAAGTAGTGGATTTGCATCTGCCAAAAGCTCTCCCACATAACCCTGGAAGACTTCAACCCCGCCGGCTAATATACCTTCAAGCCATTTACCAAGTCCAAGAGGGCCTTCAGCCTGAGAAATATGGAACACAAGGAACATAACAATAGCAAAAATTGGAATACCAAGCCATTTATTTGTGAGTACGGCATCAATCTTATCACCGAAATTTTTATCTTTCGTTAGAACCTTACGTGTTTCAACTGCTTTTACGATTTTGTTTACAAAATCAAAACGCGCCCTGTCAGCAGTTTCAACTGCATCTTTGTTCGTAAGGTCAATACTTCCCTGTGAATAAACTACCTGCTGTGCAGTTCCTGCCTGATTGACTGCCGCTTCAACAACCGACTGTAAGCCGTTTGCAGAAATAGAAACAGTTTCAATTACAGGACACGCAAGTTTTTCACTAAGCTTTTTGGCATCAATTTTTGTGCCTTTCTTTTCGTTGATGTCACTTTTGTTAAGAGCAACAACAACGGGTATGCCAAGTTCTAAAAGCTGAGTTGTGAAGAAAAGAGAACGACTAAGGTTTGTGGCATCTACAATGTTGATGATAGCATCGGGATTTTCTTTTTTGACATAGGAACTTGTGATACTCTCTTCAGATGTAAAAGGAGACATTGAATAAGCACCCGGAAGGTCCACGGCGATAATTTCGGCGCCCTTACAGTAAGCCTTTTTAATGGGGTATTCTTTTCTCTCGACGGTAACACCTGCCCAGTTGCCAACTTTTTCATTGCGGCCGGTCAAAGCATTATACATTGTGGTTTTACCGGAATTTGGATTGCCTGTTAAAGCAATTCTCATAATGTATTCCTCCTTATTAAATCCTTTCGGACTATATTTATATATTAAAGTTAGTAATGGCTAACCATACATCAAAAAAATAAGGCTTGAGAAGCTATAATCAAATGATTATAGCCTCTGCCAACTGATTATCAATATTGTATCTTCCGTCTTTTATTGAAACGGTGCAGCCACCTTTTCTGAAAGAAATAACTGTAATTGTTTCACCTGAATAGCAGCCAAGAGAAAATAAAAACGAATTTAATTCTTCGTCATTGGTTTCAACGCTTTTTATTATATATTCCTGCCCTTCGGACGCATCAAGTAATGTCATAATAATCACCTCGTCATGGTTTTGCTTTGCTGAAAATATTAGTTAGTAGGCACTAACTACATTAGGCAGTTTAACACAACCGGTTTATTTTGTCAATACTTTATGCCAAAAATTTCTTTTTTTATATATTTTCACAATAGTACATGAATTATTTCCAGGATTTTTTGGGAAAACAGAACTATAGCGATATACTCGCTATAGTTCGTGCGATATATTTGCTTCGCAAATTCGATATAACTCCACTTCGTTTCGTTACGATATGATATAAATTCCTTTTCTCATTTTTGACATATCTCGCCTGCGGCGAGGATATTCAAAAATATATCGCATCAAAGATATATCGCGTACGTAGTACATATCGCAAATTCTGTCAGGAATTTATATCGCGGAATCTGCGCGCACTAAGAGTGCGGCAGATTCTATGTGGGCACATCTTGGGAAAAGGTCAGCTGTTTGGACTTTGGAAAGCTTGTAGTCTTTTTCTTTCAAAAGTGCCACATCCCGAGC
>JAZNSG010000047.1:0-2269 GCA_045591035.1 Clostridia bacterium
ATGTTATTATCTGTGCTTTGTGGGAATTTATACTTGACTTTTGTTTGATATATTATACATTTTCAAATTGTGTTGTGTTATGGTACAATTGATGGGTGACAAATAAAAAAGAAAATTCAACTCAAATATGGTATGATGTTAATAACCACAAAAACACTTACCGAAAAGGAGTTGAATTTTCTATGGTTAGTTTAACATCAAATGCAAGGTTTCGTCAACGGGTAATTCGATATTCTGAAAAACACGGAGTAACAAAAGCATCAAATAGGTTCAAGATAAGCAGAAATGCCATATATGAGTGGAAAGCAAAGTATGATGGTCACTGGAAAAGTCTGATAGATAAGTCGCATCGACCGCATCATCATCCTGCAGAGCATACACAAGAAGAATATGAGCTGATTATCAGATATTGGCAAAAGAATAAGGATGACAAAATTGTATTGTGGCAAAAGATCCGAGAAAAAGGATACAAGAGAAGCTACAAAAGTATGTGTCGAGCAATAAAAAGACTGCAGTTACAACAAGAAACAAAGCAGAGAAAAGAATACAAGCCAAAGCCGTATGAACAAATGAAATATCCGGGAGAAAAGGTGCAGATTGATGTAAAATATGTGCCGAGCTATTGTATTGCGGGCGGAAAGAAATATTATCAATATACAGCAATAGATGAATATACACGCATGGTATATAGAGAGATGTATGATGAACACAGCACATACAGTTCACAGGATTTTATCAAAAAAGTTGTTGATTTCTTTCCGTTTAAGATAGAATTAGTGCAAACAGATAACGGAAGCGAATGGACAAATGCAATGCACAGTGATAAACCAAAGCCAACATTGTTTGAAGCAGAGCTTGAAAAACTGGGAATAAAATATACTCGTATAAGAATTGCAACCCCAAGGCATAATGGCAAGGTGGAAAGACAGCATAGAACCGATGAAAAACGGTTTTACAAAAAAATGAGAATGTATTGTCTTGAAGACGGAAGAAAGCAGCTTGCAGCATATAACAGGAAATCAAATAATATTATAAAGATATGCTTGAACTTCAAAACACCAAATGAAAAATATAAAGAGTTTCTTGCACAGGGAACCGCCAACCTTGACAGTTCAGCCAACTGATGAGAAAAAGAAGCGTCGAAGGTGATGGAAACAGTAAAATATAATCACAATCGACAGCAAAAATTGTATCACCAGTTGTCTGACCTATCAAGGTCAAGCCGCCGATGGCGGTGGCTACATTAAGCAAAAAACTAACTTTTTTGTCTCAGGTTCAAGAAACAATTTTTAACATCATATTTTTTTTGAGAAGAGTGTCACCTATCATTGACGACTTTACATAAAAGAAAAAGAGAAAAAGAAGAAAAGGCTTGACAATCAAGCCTTTTTTTGATAAAATTCATATTTGCTATGGGAAAATTTTAATCCCGTATCCTTCCTCCCAAGGAGAGTTTGGGGGGCAAAGTCCATAAGGAGGTGTAAAAGAATGTCAAAGTATGAGACTATTATGGTTTACTCACTTAAGAAGGGTGAGGAAGCTGCAAAAGAGCTTATGGAAAAATTCAAGGCTCTTATGGAATCAAACGGCACTCTTGAAAGCGTTGATGAATGGGGCAAGAGAAGACTTGCTTACCTTATCAATGACGAGGCTGAAGGTTACTATGTTCTCTTCAACTATGAAGCAGAAGCTAACTTCCCAGCAGAGCTTGACCGTATTGCAAAAATCACTGACGGTGTTCTCAGAACATTAATCGTTAAGAAGTAATCGGAGGTAAAGAATTATGTTGAATAGCGTAATCATTATGGGCAGACTTACTGCAGACCCTGAACTCCGTACTACAACAAGTGGTTTATCAGTTACTTCATTTACAGTTGCAGTTGACCGTCGTTTCCAGGGAGCAGGCGACGAAAGACAGACAGATTTTATTAACTGTGTTGCTTGGCGTCAGACAGCAGATTTCGTGACAAGATTTTTCAAAAAAGGTCAGATGATTGCTGTTCAGGGCTCACTTCAGGTTCGTAACTATGAAGATAAGAACGGAAACAAACGTACAGCTTATGACGTTGTTGCTGATAATGTTTCATTCTGCGGTAGCAAGAGTGAAAGCGGTAATTTCGGAGCACAAAGACAGGACTCAGCACCTGCTGTTTCTTAACAGAGTGCAGATGCAGGCAGTTTCTCAGTTTTACCCGATGACAATTCAGGATTCCCATTCGGCGCAGATGATGACGTGGGACTCCCATTCTAAGAAGTAAATCTTAATAGG
>JAZNSG010000048.1:0-77266 GCA_045591035.1 Clostridia bacterium
GCTTTTTTTAATTGTTGAAATCCTTGCGGATTTCTGCCTGAACCCAAAAACCTCTCGGTTTTTGCAAACTTACACTACCAACAGTTCACTGAACTGTTGGCTTAACGTTCCAGCGCCCGGGAAAGTAAGACGCTGCCGGAACACATAAAAACATATCTGATTTTTTAGGTGTGTTTTTTGTTTTAGTATTCGTCAATCATTAAATTCAACAGGATTTTTTAATAAATAATGAATGATGAAGTAGCACGGCTAATGAATAAATAAGGTAGTTTTGCTTTGCAAAATAATTTATCAATTTTCACAAGATTTGTTGATTTTTACTAATTTTGATGATATAATACTTTTGGCATACAAAGGTTGACTTATATTAAATATAAATGTGTAAAAGTAAGTACAATTCCTAATTGTACGAAAGATAAAGGAAAGACACAGAACATACGGAGAAAAGGAGTATAACTATGTTATCAGCACAGGAAATTATGCAATTAGTACAGAGTTTGATTTGGCTGCTGGCAGGAGTAGGGGTTTTCATTGTTGGAATGAATTTTATGGGTGATGCCCTTGAAAAAAGTGCTGGCGTAGGAATGAAACGTTTGCTTGAAAAAATAAGCAATAATCGATTTTCCGGGGTTGGTATAGGTGCTGGTGTGACAGCGATTATTCAGAGTTCATCAGCGACTTCGGTAATGGTTATAGGCCTTGTTAATGCAGGGGTTATGACTCTTATGCAGGCAACACCTATTATTATGGGTGCAAATATAGGAACAACGATTACAGGTGTTCTTGTTGCCCTTAAAAATGACTATTTTGATATGGCAATGTACATTCTTGCTTTTGCAGGCGTAATGATGGGATTTGCACAGAAGGAAAAAATTAAAATTGCAGGTAGCCTTTGTTGTGGCTTAGGACTGATATTTGTAGGTCTTAATATTATGAGCAGCGAACAGGCCTTTGGAAATCCTTTAGTTGAGAATATGTTCACCGAAATATTTAAGATGATTGATTTTCCCCTTCTGTTAATATTGGTTGGTGTTATTTTTACAGCTCTTATACAGAGTTCATCTGCAGCTACCGGCGTAGTAATTACAATGGTTGGTGCCGGAGTTCTGCCGCTTGAACTTGCTTTGTTTATCATTCTGGGTGCAAATATTGGTACATGTGTAACTGCACTTTTGGCATCTGTTGGTGCAAACGCCAACTCGAAAAGAGTTGCGCTTATTCACTTTGCCTTTAATACAATAGGAACGGTATTATTTACTGCTGTTATATGGCTGTTTAGAGAGCCCATGGTAGACTTTTTGGTATCGGTATTCCCGGGAAATGACACGATGTCACTTCAAATGAGAGTTTCACTTTTCCATGTTATATTTAATGTGAGCACAACTGTTTTGTTGCTCCCGTTTGTAAAACAGCTTGTGAATTACTCTTGCAAAGTTATCAAGGACAAGAAAAATATTGAAGATACCTTGGTTCTTAGATATGTTGATGAAAGACTTGTAACAACTCCTCCCATTGCGCTTATGCAAGTTAAAAAGGAAATTAATTATATGATGTCGTTAGTTGAGGAGAATACCCGACTTAGTTTTGCCGCAATGGATACAGGTTCGGCTGAGCACAACGATTTGATTTATAAAAATGAAAAGATAATCGACTTTACCAACGGAGCATTGACTAACTTCTTAATCAAGCTTTCTGCAACAGTTAATGGAAGTGATGAAAAAACTATTGGTTCATATTTCCATGTTTTGAATGACCTTGAACGTATTGGGGACCACGCTGAGAATTTCCATGAGATTGGAATGGAAATGATAAACAAAAACATTTCATTCTCGGAACATGCCCTTAAAGGTATTATGGATATGCGTGATAGTGTTATGAAAATGTTTGCGATTTCAGTTTATACCTTCGAGACATTGCATACAGAAAAATTATCTGATTTAACCAAGCTCGAAGAAGGCGTTGATGCTATGAAAAAGGCATTTATCGCAGAGCACTTTGCCAGACTTGCTGAAGGTAATTGCAGTATAGATGTAAGCCCTTATTATTCATCAGTTATAACAGGACTTGAACGTGTTGCCGACCATCTTGTAAATGTTGGATACAGTATCGTTAACCCAACAGGTTCTCAAAAAGAAGAAAATTAAAGGGCTATTTGAGGACATAGTTTTTAACATGCTTTATTGATAAAGAAATATCGATATGGTATACTCCGAATGTTGTTTGTATAATTTATTTATTATGACTTGACATAAGGAGGAAATAAGGTTAATATTAGGTAGGTAGATTTATTTATAATTCACAAAGTTTTTTATTAAAAACATAAAAGATAGACTGCCTGGAGGTAAGAAATGAAGTATTCTGAACAATTTGCAGAGAAAAAGGCAATTTTGCAGGGCAAGAAAGTTTCTGTTGGTTTTGACGGGTTTGTTGACTATGTTATAAGACCGATAAAAACCCGTATTAGTGAACAGGAGTGCACTTATTTTTCAACAATTGATAAGTTTGGTGAAAAAATAACAAGCCTTGCAGGACGGAGCGGCAATATAGAGCTTGATTTCAGCAGTATTGATTTTGGGGGGTGCGGCCCACATTATGCAAACGGTCTTGCCAATATGGGGGTAGATTGTACCTGCGTTGGAACAATGGGTTATCCGGAAAAACTGCCGGTGTTTGACCTTAATTCAGATTGCAAACTTATTACGGTTGGTGAACCGGGATATGATTATGTGTTTGAGTTTGAAGATGGCAAGGTAATGCTCAGCAATATCAAAGAAATAAGCCGATTCCGCTGGAATGATTTGATTAGTCGTGTTAGTGTGGATGAATTGGTGGAAATTTTTGATGATGCAGATATTATAACTCTTGTTAACTGGAGTTATATGATACATTTTCATGAGATATATGAAAAGTTTCTCGAAACAGTTATGCCGAGACTAAGCAAAAAAGACAGAAAGGTATATATTGATATTGCTGACTGTGCTAAACGTCAGCCTGAAGAAATCAAGGCGGCGCTTAAGCTGTTTGGTTCATATAGTCAGTATGCCTCTACTTATCTTGGACTTAACAAATCAGAGGCTTTGATTATGCATTCTGTTTTGTGTGAGGGTGAGTATGAGGGGTCTATCCCTGTTGCAAGAGCAATCAAAGAATTCTCGGGAATCGGCACTGTTGTAATTCATCCGGTAGACAGCTCGGCTGCGGTTTTTGATGGCGGCGAGATAGAGGTTCAGGGTATTTTATGTGAAAAGCCAAAGAAGACAACAGGCGGTGGAGACAACTTTAACTCCGGATTCTGTGCAGGTCTTTTGGCAGACCTTGACATAAAGAGTTGTTTAGTAAGTGGTATGACAACATCATATCTTTATGTTAAAAATGGAAAGTGTAATAGCTTTGATGATATATGCGAGGCTATGAAGATGTATGATGACCGCGTTTAACTGAAAAAATGCTGTGTAGGGCTAAGAAGTGGGATAAACTTCTTAGCCTTGTTTTGTACCTGCAAGAGTGCTTTTTATATATTTGAAATACTTATAGTTTTATTTGACACAGAAGTAAAAAAATTATATAATATTTTCAATGTATTTAATAGATTTGGAGAATATATTATGGCACTTTTTGTAGCAATAAACACGAAGTATGTTCATACTTCCCTTGCTGTGAGGTATCTAAAAAATGCCGTCGGTGAAAATGCGGATATTTATGAGGGGACAATAAACGACAGCGTTTTTTCAGTTGCATCGGATATTTTCAAAAGGGGAAAGAAGCATATCTTTTTTGCATGTTATATATGGAATATTGAATTTGTTTTGAAAGTATGTGAGATTTTAAAAAAGGCAGACAGCAGTATTCTTTTGACGTTGGGTGGTCCTGAAGCCGGATACAATGCAGAGGCATTGCTTGAAAATTGGTTCATAGACCATATTATCCGCGGCGAAGGAGAAACCCAAATAAAGGAGTTTGCCCAAAATCCTCCATGTCGGGGGATATACGATTTTGGTGTTGCTAAGGATTTGGATAAAATACCATTTGCTTATGGCGAGGACGAATTGAGGGAGCTTTCTGATAAATTAGTTTATTATGAAACATCTCGTGGCTGTCCTTTTAATTGTGCTTTTTGCCTTTCTTCTGCAGAAAAGGGTGTTCGGTTTCGTTCGGTGGAGCTTGTGAAAGAAGAACTGTTGCTGTTCATAAAAAATGGTGTGAAATTGGTGAAGCTTGTTGACAGAACATTTAATGCTGATAACAAACGTGCCCTTGAAATTGTTGAGTTTATAAAGAAGAACTCTCAAAACACCTCTTTTCATTTTGAGGTAAAGGCAGAAACAATGACTGAAGAATTGATTGAAAGTCTTTCCGAAAGCCCCAAAGGGTTGTTCCAACTGGAAATCGGAGTGCAAAGTACCGACCCCGGAACTCTTGAGAGAATAAACCGGCATGAAAGTTTTGAAAGACTGGCGAAAACGGTAAAAAAACTATCCAAAAACAAGAATATGCATCTGCATCTTGATTTGATAGCAGGACTTCCCAACGAAAGCTTCGAGCAGTTTAAAAAATCTTTTAATGATGTGTTTGAGTTAAGACCTGATGACCTTCAGTTAGGGTTTTTGAAAAAGCTTTACGGAACAGAGATAAATGAGAAGAATGGGAAATTCAGCAATTTTCCGCCTTATGAGGTTGTCTCAACAAATGCAATCAGTTATGGAGAACTGTTGGTGCTGAAAGATGTTTCTGCTTGTGTGGAAAGAGTTTATAACAGCGGTGCTTTTTGCAGAACTGTTGATGAGCTTGTGAAGGAATTCGAAACACCTTTTGATATGTTTTTAGAATTGTCGATGTTCTGTGATTTTTCGAAAAGCGTTTCACAAAAAAGTATTTATGAGATATTGTTTAATTTTTCGAAGGAAAGATATGGAGATGAAAGGTTAAAGGACTCTCTCGTTTTTGATTTTTGCTTGTCAAATCGGGATTACCTCAGTTTTATGGAAAAATCAGACGATATAAAAATTTTGGCGTTTGAGTTTTTGAAAAATGACTCGCTGGTAGAAGAATTTTTCCCTGAATATATTGACCTGAAACCAACAGAACGATACAAAAAGATCAGATTTGAAAAGATTGGCAAAGAGGTTTGTGCCTTTGACCCATTACAAAAGAAAGTATGTATTGTTACAAGATATTTTAACAATTAGAGAAAAGCCTGGTTAAGCCAGGCTTTTTAAATTTGAAAAACCTCAAAGCAACTGGTGTTTTTTTTGCTAAAACATAAAATTTAGAAAAATGTTTAAAGAATTATGCTCAAAGACTTGATATTTGGTAAAAAAAAGAGTATAATGGATTGGATAATGGGCATATTATGATATTTGCTCTGAAAGGGTGAAAATAGTTTAATGGCAAACAAGAGATATATACTGCCACTGATACCTTTAAGGGGCCTTACGGTGTTTCCCGGAGAGGTTATGCATTTTGATGTTGGCAGAAAAAAATCCATTGCGGCAATAGAAAACGCAATGGCGGGGGACAGACTTGTATTTCTTAGCTATCAGATGGACAGCTCAATAGAAAATCCCGAAAAGAAAGATGTTTCAAAGATAGGCGTTGTCTCTGAGGTGAAGCAGATATTGAGGCTCCCCGATGGGAATATGCGAGTTTTAATTGAAGGAATATGCCGTGCCGGTATTACAAAATATCAGGACGAAGAAATACTTGTTCGCGTAAGCGTTACAAAGAAGACCGAAATACCATTTGAGGACGAGCTTAAAGAACAGGTTCTTATGAGAAAAGTTCAGAAGCTTCTTAGGGGCTATTTTGAGATGTATGAAAAGGTAAATCCTGAGGTTATGGCGTCTATGCTTGAAATTGATGACCCGGGAAGCCTTGCGGATGTTGCCGCAGCGCATTTTCCGCTGAAACCCCATGATCAGCAAACTATACTTGAAGAACTGGATATAAGGGTTCGTTTGGAAAAGCTTATTGCTCTTATGGAGAAAGAGACAGAAATTCTTGAGGTTGAGCATGGCGTTATGTCAAAGCTTAAGAATACTCTGGATAAAAACCAGCGTGATTATATTCTCAGAGAGCAAATGAAGGTTATTCAGGAAGAACTTGGGGACTTTGAATCAGGTCAGGCTGAAGCTGACAATTATCGTGAGAAAATGAACCAACGAAATCTTCCCAAAGAAGTAGTTGAAAAGCTTGAGGAGGAACTTGGGCGCCTTTCAAGACTTTCGTCGTTCTCTCAGGAATATGGTGTTGTTCAAAACTATATAGAGACAGTACTTTCTATGCCTTGGGAAATCTCTACTGAGGAAAACAGTGATATTAAAAACGCAAGGGAAATTCTTGACCGTGACCATTATGGCCTTGAAAAGGTAAAGGAAAGAATTTTAGAATATCTGGCTGTGAAATGTCTTTCCAAGGATGCGAAAGGCTCTATAATCTGCCTAGCCGGGCCTCCGGGAACGGGAAAGACCTCGATAGCCCGGTCTTTGGCTGAATCTTTGGGCAGAAAATATGTTCGTGTCAGCCTTGGCGGTATCCAGAACGAAGCGGAAATCCGCGGACACAGAAAAACCTATGTCGGGGCTATGCCGGGAAGAATTGTGAATGCAATGAAACAGGCAGGAAGCAACAATCCGCTTGTGCTTCTTGATGAGATTGATAAAATGTCAAGCGATTTCAGAGGTGACCCGACGGCTGCGATGCTTGAGGTTTTGGACCCTGAACAAAATAACGGATTTCGCGACCATTTTCTTGAACTTCCATTTGATTTGTCCAAGGTTCTTTTTGTGACAACCGCAAACTCAATTGAAAATATCCCTATGCCTCTTTATGACAGAATGGATATAATTGAAATTTCCGGGTACACAGAGGATGAAAAGCTGAATATAGCAAAAAAATATTTGTTGCCTAAACAAAGACGTGAGAATGGACTTTCCGCCAAGAACCTAAAAATATCAGACAAGATAATATGTGAGATAATTGAGGGATATACCCGTGAGTCGGGGGTAAGAAGCCTTGAAAGAAAGCTGGCTGCAGTATGCAGAAAAGCGGCAAAGGAAATAATAGAAGAAGAAAAGGCATCTGTAACAGTAAACGAAAAGGTTCTCAAAAAATACCTGGGCTCAAAGACTTACCTTTATGATAAAGTAGCTGACCAGGATTTTGTGGGTATGGCAACCGGACTTGCCTGGACTCAAAGTGGCGGAGACACTCTTTATATTGAAGTAAATACAATGAGAGGTTCGGGAAAGCTTGAACTTACGGGGAATCTCGGAGATGTTATGAAGGAATCTGCTAAAGCTGCTTTAAGCTTTATCAGGGCAAATAGTGATGTGTTTGGCTTGGATGGTGAATTCCATAAGAATATGGATATTCACATTCATGTCCCCGATGGGGCAATCCCTAAAGACGGACCGTCTGCGGGAATTACAATGGCAACAGCACTGCTTTCGGCACTTACAGGGAAGGCAGTCAGAAAAAATGTTGCTATGACAGGAGAGATAACTCTTCGCGGACGAGTTTTGGCGATAGGCGGACTTAAAGAGAAATCTCTTGCTGCATATCGTATGGGAATACGAAAAATTATTATTCCCTATGAAAACAAAAAGGATTTTGAGGAACTGCCTGAGAAAATCAAACAAGAAGTTGAATTTATCTTTGCAAAGGACATAAGGACGGTTCTTGAAAACGCAATAAGCGGAGGTGGAGACGGATGGAATTTGTCAAAGCTGAACTTTTAACGACTGCTGTGAAATATGACCAGTATCCCCCTGAGGATTTACCGGAGATTGCATTGGTAGGCCGCTCTAATGTTGGAAAGTCGTCCCTCATAAACTGTCTTGTGAATAGAAAAAATTTAGCCAGAACGAGTAGTACCCCGGGGAAAACCGCTACCATTAATTTCTATGAGGTTGGCGGAAAATTCAGAATTGTTGACTTGCCCGGTTATGGATATGCAAAAGTTTCAAAAAAAGAGCGGGAAAGCTGGGGCGGAATGATTGAAAATTATCTTTCTAAAAGACGCAATCTTGTTCAGGTTATTCAGCTAGTGGACGCGAGACACAAGCCTACTGCTGAAGACAAAATGATGTTTGACTGGATTAGCAGTTATAATTATGAACCACTTGTGGTGGCAACAAAGCTTGATAAACTTAAAAAGTCACAAATTGAAGCGAATTTGACGGCTATTTACGAAGAACTTAATTTAAATGAAGATTCGGTGCTTATCCCTTTTTCGTCAGAAACAAGGGTAGGCAGAGATGAGGTTATTGAGCTTATTGACTATGTGCTTGACGACAGTGAGAAACATTAAGAGTGAAAAGAAAGGAAATCGACCTATGATTACAAAGCCGAGAGGAACCGAAGACGTATTACCACAGGACAGCAAACTTTGGCAGCAGGTAGAAAAAACTGCCCGTGAGGTTTGTGGACTTTATGGATACAACGAAATACGCACACCTATGTTTGAACACACTGAGCTTTTTCAGCGTGGTGTAGGTGATACGACTGACGTTGTTCAAAAAGAAATGTACACTTTTGAGGATAAGGGCGGAAGAAGTTTGACTCTTAAGCCTGAGGGAACTGCAACTCTGGTACGAAGCTACATTGAAAACTCCCTTTATGCCAATCCCCAACCTACAAAACTCAGCTATATAATACCTTGTTTCAGGTATGAAAAGCCCCAATCCGGACGACTTCGTGAATTTCATCAGTTCGGGATTGAGTGCTTTGGAGCAAGTTCCGCCTCAACTGATGCAGAAGTGATTTCTTTAGCAGATATGTTTATAAAGAAGCTTGGCATCGGTGGAGTAACACTTAACATAAACAGCATTGGTTGCCCTGTTTGTAAAAAGGAATACAGCGAAAAACTTCGCAATTATTTTGAAAACTACAAAGGTGAGCTTTGTCCTACCTGTCTTGAACGTCTTGAAAAGAATCCTATGCGAATTATTGACTGCAAATCTGAAATCTGCGGACGTATTGCAAAAGATGCACCAAAGATGATAGATTATCTTTGCGGTGAGTGTAGTGATCATTTCGGTGAAGTTAAGACTCGACTTGATAATATGGGGATTGAATATAAGGTTAATCCTGATATAGTACGAGGTCTGGACTATTACACAAAAACCGTTTTTGAGTTTGTTTCAGATGCTTTGGGCGCTCAGTCTACCGTCTGTGGTGGCGGACGTTACAGTGGCCTGGTAGAGGAGTTAGGCGGAAAACCTGCGGATGGTATCGGATTTGCTGCCGGACTTGAGAGACTTATACTGATATTGAAAAAACAACAGGAAGATTTGGCGACTTCGATTTGCGGCCCAGACTTGTTTATAGCCACAATGGGTGACGAGGCAGACAGGTTTGCTCAGAAGCTAATTTTTGAAATCAGGAAGCTTTGTATTCACGCAGAACAAGACCTTTGCGGACGAAGCCTCAAGGCTCAGATGAAATATGCGGATAAGCTTGGTGCTATGTTCAGTATTGTTCTTGGTGATGAGGAACTTGCACAGAATACAGGTAAGCTTAAGAATATGACAAATGGTGAAACAGCCAAAGTCCAACTTTTGGCGGAAAAAATTGCGGAAAGGATTATCGGGAGGTAGAAAAATGGAAACATTGCAAGGCCTGAAAAGAACAAATATGTGCGGTGATATTACCGCTAAGGACGAAGGAAAAGAAGTTGTACTCTGTGGTTGGGCGGCAAAAAACCGTCTTTTGGGACAGCTTATATTTCTTACATTGAGAGACAGAACAGGTATTGTTCAGGTTGCATTCAATGACGAGACAGACCGTGAGGTTTTTGAGAAAGCTGAAAAGATACGAAGCGAATATGTTGTGGCTGTTCGTGGAAAGGTTGCACTTCGTACACCTGAGAACATCAACCCTGACATGAAAACCGGTGAAATAGAAATTATTGCCGAGGAAATAAGAATTCTGAACGATGCAGAAACACCGCCCTTTTATATTGAAGAGGGTATCGACACCAATGATGCATTGAGACTGAAACACAGATATCTTGACCTGAGACGTCCTGATATGCAAAGAAATATGATACTGCGCCACAAGGTTGCGAAAATTGCAAGGGACTACTTTGATGAACAGGGCTTTTTGGAAATTGAAACCCCAATGCTCACAAAGAGTACTCCTGAGGGTGCCAGAGACTATCTTGTACCCAGCCGTGTTCATCCCGGAAAGTTTTATGCTCTTCCTCAATCACCTCAGCAGTATAAGCAGTTGCTTATGGTTTCGGGATTTGACAGGTATTTTCAGATTGTTCGCTGCTTCAGAGACGAAGACCTGAGAGCAGACCGTCAGCCTGAGTTTACACAGATGGATTTGGAGCTTTCTTTTGCGGATATTGACACAGTTATAGAAATCAACGAGGGCTTTTTGAAAAGGGTATATAAGGAAGTTCTTGATATGGATATCGAAACCCCGTTTTTGCGTATGCCTTACAGTGAGGCTATGGACAGATTTGGTTCAGACAAGCCTGATACAAGATTTGGTATGGAACTTGTTGATATATCTGATGAAGTTAAAGACTGCGACTTTAAGGTATTTACTGATGCAATTAAAAACGGCGGAAGTGTAAGATGTATAAATGCAAAGGGATTGGGTACTTCCCTCACAAGAAAAACTCTGGATTCTCTTGCTGAATATGTGAAAACTTATCGTGCGAAGGGTCTTGCCTGGATTGTTGTCGAGGAGGCCGGACTCAGATCCCAGATAACAAAGTTCCTGAGTGAGGAAACGATAGAGGCTATTCTTAAGAAAACTGATGCCGAGGTTGGCGACGGTATTCTTATTGTAGCTGACAGCAACCAGGTGGTTTATGACGCCCTGGGAAGCCTTAGACTTGAAGTGGCTAACAGATTTGATGTTATAGATAAGTCTAAAATGAACTTCCTTTGGGTTACGGAATTCCCTCTTTTTGAGTATTCTGAGGAAGAAAATCGCTTTGTTGCAAAGCACCATCCATTTACATCTCCTATGGATGAAGATATTGAAAAGCTGGATACAGAGCCAGAGAATGTAAGGGCAAAGGCTTATGATATCGTACTCAATGGTACTGAAATCGGCGGCGGAAGTCTTAGAATTTATAATACTGAGCTTCAACAGAAAATGTTTGAAAAGCTTGGGTTTACAAAGGAATCAGCTTGGGAGAGATTTGGATACCTTCTTGAAGCATTCAAGTATGGAACTCCTCCCCATGGTGGTTTGGCTTATGGACTTGACAGACTTGTTATGATTATGGCAGGTTGTGATTCTATTCGTGATGTAATTGCTTTCCCCAAAGTACAAACTGCTGCAGAACTTATGACGAGCTCTCCTGATGTTGTTGATGATATACAGCTTAAGGAACTCGCAATAAAAATCGACAAAGCAGAAGATTAAAAGTATATATCATTTCCGCCGTCTGTGATTATAAAATGGACGGCGGACACCAAACGGATTTTCGTTAAAAGCCAGGATTTGGCAAATAATACAGAAAGTCAGGAGGCGTAAAATGAGAAAATCAATATTGATACTGATTTTATCAGCGGTAGTTGTACTTTCGATGGCAGGTGGATTTTTTCTTTATTATTTTTCCCAGGGTGAAACCACAAACAATGCTATAGACGTTTTTATATGTAATCCCGAGGAAGTGGTGAGTTATTCGATTGCTATGAGAAGCGGCGGATATGACCTTGTAAAAGAAGACGGAGTTTGGTATGCGGAAAACAAGGGCGTTTCTAATCTAAACATGAAGTCTGTGGAATCAATGGTCAGAGCTGCATCGACACTTAAAGCTACAGGGACACTGAGCAGAAAAGACCTAAAAGATTTTGATAAAAGTGATGCAAGGACCTTAAAACTGGTTTTAAGTAATGGAGAAACCCTTGAGGTTAAGTTCTTAGGTAGTCTGAACAATGAGACGGCGTTCAGGGTTTTGGGAGACCGAACCATATACAAAACACATTCCACCGTTCTTGATATACTGGCTCCGCAGCTTGATAAGCTGAGAATTCTTGAAATTTATGAGTCTCTTGCGGGAACTCAGTCGTTGCCTACTTATTATTCCTATACGGGATATGATGGTGAAAAAACAGAAGTGAGAGTTAAAACCGGAAATGAGCTCACGAAAAGTGATCGCAATTCATATATGATGGTGAGTCCGTATTGTCACGAGGTTGATGATGCTTCATTTGAACAACAAATTGTCATGAATCTTCCGATTATGAAAGCCACAACCTTTGCCTCTGAGTCAGTATACAATCCTGATATATATGGATTAGACGAAGAAAGTTGTGCTAAATTAAGCTTTGTTTGGGATGGCGTTGAAGAAACCCTGTATCTTGGAAAAGATGAAGGTGGATTAATTTACGCTAAGAAAAAAGGCGAGGATACGGTATATCAAATTAAAACAACGTCTTTAGAATTTTTGACAATGGACCCATTTTACTTACTTGACCGAAAACTTACATACATTGATGTGAATGAAATAACAAGACTTAAAGTTCAAACTGAGAATGAGTCCTACGAGCTTAGACGCGAAGGTCAGGACGGCTCAAACAGCAGATATTTCATAAACCAAAATGTTATGAGTGAAGCTGTTTATGGGCAGGTTATAGGGGCTCTTTCAGATATAGAGTTTTTAGGCGACCTTATAAAGGTGCCCGAAAATGAATACGGAATAAAAATAGAAATAAAATATGAAAATCTGGCAAGTTCTCAAATAATAAACCTTGTGGTTTCGGAACACGGAACATATGCGGCGTTCATAAATGGCAAAGCAGAGTTTTCGGTTTCAGGTGATGGGGTTGAGGCATTGCTGAATGAAATAAGAAATGCTTTAAAAAGGCCAATACAGTCAGGAGAGAAAGGATAATTAAAATGAAGAATGTATTTGAAATATTAAAAGAACGTGGGCTTATTGCTCAAATGACACACGAAGAAGAAATAAAAAATCTTTTGAATGATAAAAAGATAACCTTTTATATAGGCTTTGACCCTACAGCAGACAGTCTTCACATTGGGCATTTTATGCAGCTTGTTGTTATGAAACATATGCAGAATGCAGGACACAGACCAATTATTCTTCTTGGCGGAGGCACGACTATGGTTGGCGACCCCACAGGAAAGACAGATATGCGTCCGATGATAAGCAAAGAAGAAATTCAAAAGAACGCAGACAACTTTAAGGCTCAGATGTCAAAGTTTATTGATTTTTCTGATGGCAAAGCAATTATGGTTAATAATGCAGACTGGCTTTTGGACCTTAACTATGTTGATTTCTTGAGAGAGGTTGGTGTTCATTTCTCTGTTAACAGAATGCTTTCGGCTGAATGTTTTAAAACGAGAATGGAGAGAGGTCTTTCTTTCCTTGAATTCAACTATATGCTTATGCAAAGCTATGACTTCTATAAGCTTCACAAGGAATATGACTGTATAATGGAGTTCGGCGGTGACGACCAGTGGTCAAATATTATTGGCGGTATTGAGTTGATTCGTCGTAAGGATGCTGAGGAAGCTTATGGCATGACATTCACATTGCTTACAACCTCTGAGGGCAAAAAGATGGGAAAAACCGAAAAGGGTGCACTTTGGCTTGACCCTGAAAAGGTTACACCATATGAGTTTTATCAGTATTGGAGAAACGTTGATGATAAAGATGTTATAAGACTTATGAAGCTGGTAACATTCGTTTCTATGGAAGAAATTGCTGAATATGAGAAACTGGAAGGTCAACAGCTGAATACAGTCAAAGAGCGCCTTGCTTATGAAGTGACGAAGATGGTTCATGGCGAGGAAGAAGCAAACAAAGCAAATAGCGCAGCAAAAGCTGTTTTCGGAAGCGGTGCTGACGATTCAAATATGCCTACATTTGAACTTGCCGAAGCTGAAATTGCAGATGGTATTAACATCGTTGATTTACTTGCGGTTACAGGACTTGCTCCGTCCAAGGGTGAGGGCAGACGTCTTGTTCAGCAGGGCGGTGTAAGCATTGATGGCAACAAAATAGATGACATCGCATATCTTGTTGACAAGTCATTGTTTAACGACGGTAAGATAGTTGTTAAGAAGGGTAAAAAAGTATTCCTCAAGATAGTTTTGGCATAACAGTAAATCTATAAACGAAAGGGGCTGCTTCAGGTGGCAAAAGAATTACCAAAGACATATGACCCGAAGGCTGTTGAGAACAGGATTTACAACACTTGGGTTGAAAAAGGATATTTCCATACAAAAATAGATAAAAACAAGGAACCATTTACAATCGTAATCCCCCCCCCAAATGTAACTGGACAACTCCATATGGGACACGCGTTTGATGAAACCTTGCAGGACATTCTTATTCGTTACAAGAGAATGCAGGGATATTCAGCTCTTTGGGTTCCCGGAACTGACCACGCAGGTATTGCGACACAAATCAAGGTTGAAGCGGAGCTTCGTGAAAAAGAAGGGCTTACCCGCTATGACCTTGGACGTGAAAAGTTTCTTGAACGAGTTTGGGACTGGAAAGAAAAATACGGCAATCGTATAATCAGTCAGCTCAAAAAGATTGGTTGCTCCTGTGACTGGGACAGAGAACGCTTCACTATGGACGAGGGCTGTTCAAAGGCTGTTCGTGAGGTTTTTGTTAATCTCTATAACAAAGGCTTGATTTACAGAGGCCCCCGAATTATCAACTGGTGTCCCAATTGTATAACTGCTCTTTCAAACGAAGAGGTTGAACACGCAGAGCATGCAGGACATTTCTGGCACATAAAGTATCAGATAAAGGGTACTGATGATTATGTTGTGATTGCAACAACACGTCCCGAGACCCTTTTTGGTGATACAGCTGTTGCGGTTAATCCTGAAGACGAAAGATATAAGGACCTTGTTGGCAAAATGCTGCTTTTGCCCCTCACAGACAGAGAAATTCCGGTTATTGCTGATGAATATGTTGACAAGGAATTCGGAACAGGTTGTGTGAAAATCACTCCCGCTCATGACCCCAACGACTTTGAAGTTGGTAAACGCCATGACCTTGAAATTATAAAAGTTATGAACGACAATGCAACCATGAATTCATACGCAGGCAAGTATGAGGGTATGGATCGCTATGAATGTCGCGGGGCAATGATAAAAGACTTGGAAGAAATGGGACTTCTTGTGAAAACTGAAGACCATTCCCACAATGTAGGTCAGTGCTATCGTTGCGGAACAACTATTGAACCGATTGTTTCTGACCAGTGGTTTGTAAAAATGCAGCCCCTTGCAGAAGCAGCAATTGAGGCTGTAAACAGCAAGGAAACAGAATTTGTTCCCGAACGTTTCTCCAAAATATACATGAACTGGATGGAAAATGTATATGACTGGTGTATCTCACGTCAGCTTTGGTGGGGACACAGAATTCCTGCGTTCTATTGTGATGATTGTGGCGAAATGATAGTTTCAAAAGAAGATATTACTGTTTGTCCCAAGTGCGGAAAGCCGATGAGACAAGAAGAAGATGTCCTGGATACCTGGTTCTCATCTGCACTTTGGCCTTTTTCGACTCTTGGTTGGCCTGAAAAGACAGAGGACTACGATTATTTCTATCCCACAAGCACACTTGTTACGGGATATGATATTATTTTCTTCTGGGTATCAAGAATGATTTTCTCAGCTTGTGAACATACCGGAAAGGCTCCTTTTAAGCATGTGTTCATTCACGGCCTCGTTCGTGACGGAAACGGCGAAAAAATGTCAAAGTCCAAGGGCAACGGTGTAGACCCCCTTATGATTATTGATATGTTCGGCGCAGATGCCTTGAGATTTACTCTTGTTACAGGTGTTGCACCCGGTAATGATATGAGATTCCCGGTAACTTATGAACCTCCTGTTGAAAAGGGTAAGAACCCTGACCCTGAGGTTAATAAGATTGTGGGTGCTCCAGGGGTTGAAGCAAGTCGAAACTTCGCAAACAAGATTTGGAATGCATCAAGATTTATAATGATGAATCTGACTATTGACAAGGCTACTTTGCCTGAAAAAGCAAAGCTCAAAATAGAGGATAAATGGATTTTGCATCGGTATAATCAGCTTGTTAATGAGGTAACAGATAACCTTGAGAAGTATGAGCTTGGTATTGCTGTGCAGAAGCTTTATGACTTCATCTGGGATGAATTTTGTGACTGGTACATCGAGCTTGTTAAGCCCAGGTTCTTTGAACAAGGCGAAAGCAACGAGACAGCCCAAAATGTTCTTGTTTATGTTCTTTCAAACACACTCAAGCTTCTTCATCCGTTTATGCCTTTCATCACCGAAGAAATGTGGCAGGCTCTCCCTCATGAAGGTGAAAGCATTATGATTTCAGAGTGGCCGAAGGCTTCAGATGAACTCAGTGACGCTGATGCCGAAAGCGATATGATTGCTATAATGGATGCAATAAAAGGAATACGGAATGTAAGAAGTGAAATGAATGTTCCCCCGTCAAAGAAAGTTAAGCTTTTTGTTGTAACCAATGAAGTTCCACTTTTTGAACAGGCAAAGGTGTTCTTTGAGAAACTTGCAAGTGCTTCTGAGACCGAAATCAAGGCTGATAAATCAGGTATTCCTGAAAATGCTGTTTCAGTAGCAACAGCAAAAGCCGAATTCCTTCTTCCTATGGACGAGCTTGTTGACCGCGAAAAAGAAATAGAGCGTCTTACAAAAGAAAAGACCAGACTTGAGGGAGAAATCAAGCGTGTAGAGGGCAAACTTTCCAATAAGGGCTTTACCGACAAGGCTCCTGCAAGTGTAGTTGAGGAAGAACGCCAAAAGGGTGAAAAATATAAGGCTATGCTTGAAAAGGTTTTGGAAAGCCTTGAAAAAATGGCTTAAATAAACTACTTATGTAAATAATAGTTGGATACAGTCGATATATATTATCGACTGTATTTTTTTATCTTTTTTTATACTACGAAAAAGCTTAATCTAAAAGGAAAATCTGGAAAAACATGGAATATTTAAAGAAAATAATAAAAGGGAGGTCTTTGCGTGGATATAAAACTTGAGAACATAGGGACAACTTTGGTGGTGAAGATTGAGGGTGAAATAGACCACCATACCGCGCCAATGCTTCGTGAAAAAGTGGACAGAGAGCTTAATTCAAAAAACATAGTGAATCTGGTTCTGGATTTTGACGGAGTGAGCTTTATGGATAGCTCAGGAATTGGGGTTATTGCCGGACGGTACAAAGAAATACATGCCCGAGGCGGCAAAGTAATGGTTATCAGGGTTAAGCCTCAGGTAGATAAAATTCTTGAATTGTCGGGAATGAAAACATTACTTGAATGCAGTCATTAACAAATGAAAAGGAGTGATAAAATATGGATAATTATATGAAACTTGAAGTACCTGCAAAAAGCTGCAATGAATCCTTTGTGCGTTCTGCTGTTGCGGCTTTTTCTGTGCAGCTTGATTTGGATGCTGCGGAACTTGCGGATATAAAGACTGCGGTTTCTGAGGCTGTCACAAATTCCATAGTGCATGGTTATGCAAATATGAAAGGAATTGTCAGTATAAGCTGCAAGGCAATTGATAATGTTATTGAAATTGAGGTTAAGGACTATGGCGTGGGCATCGAGGATATAGAACTAGCCATGCAACCCCTTTATACATCAAAACCGGGGTGCGAGAGGAGCGGAATGGGTTTTACGGTGATGCAGACATTTATGGACGGATTAACAGTTGAATCTAAGCCGGGAGAGGGTACAACGGTCTGTATGAAAAAACGCATAGGGGGTTGACCTGTGCAAAATAAAGTTTATAACGAAAATCTGACTGATTTGCTGGAAAGAGCAAAGCACGGGGATGAGTTTGCAAAAACCCAAATAGTTGAAGAAAACATAGGACTTGTACATAGCATAATCAGGCGGTTTTTGGGCAGAGGCATTGAAAATGATGATTTGTTTCAGTTGGGATGTATGGGTCTTGTCAAGGCTATTCAAAAATTTGACCCGGGTTTTAATGTAAAATTTTCAACTTATGCCGTACCCATGATTCTGGGGGAGATAAAGCGGTTTATCAGGGATGATGGAATTATAAAAGTTAGCCGTGGGCTCAAGGAATTGGGGTCAAAGGCTTTGGCGGTAAGAGAAAAAATCCTTGCGGAAACGAATCGTGAGCCATCAATTAACGAACTTGCACAAATGCTTGGAGAAAGTGCGGAGGAGATTGCAATAGCTTTAGATGCAGGAATAAAACCTGAGTCCATAAATGCAAAGTTGTCTGACAGTGAAAAAGATGGCAAGACCTTGGGGGATGTTATTGAAAGTAAGCAGAATTGTGAGAAGGAAGTAATAGATAAAATTCTGATAAAGGACTTGCTTTCAGAGTTTGGAGACCGTGAACAAAAAATAATTATCCTAAGATATTTCAAGGAAAAAACACAGTCCCAGATAGCCGAAACTTTGGGAATATCACAGGTTCAGGTATCAAGGCTTGAAAAAAAGATTTTAACAGAAATGAAAAAACGCTTATCCGGATAGCAAACAAAGCTAGAATCAAATGAAAAGTGACACCAAATGAATATCAAACTTGACACACTTTTCTGAATATGATAAAATTTATAAGGAATTTTATAAGAAAGCTTAGATTTTAATGACAACAGTTTGGATATAATTTTGAGGTGTTGAAATGAAATATATGGGTTATGTGGTGACTTATGCTCCACAAAACGGAATGAATTTGCATAATTATCTGCTGAACGGGATAAGCAATGAAGAAATTTATGAGCCGGCTTGTGCAGAAATGAATGGAAACGTATCAAGACGAAGTATTTTTGCCTTGTTTGACGGTTCTGAAAGTGAGGCTCACGGAGAAATTGCTGCGTGGATTGGCACTGATATGCTTCGGGAATATGCGGGTAAGGACTTTAGCGCTATACATGATGATTATTTTTTCTTGGCGAATAATGTCCTGAAAGGAAGAACCTTTGAGGAAGATGGTAAACGTGTATGTGCAACTATGGGCGCTTTCTATATAGATGGCGGAAAGGCTACCGCCTACAATCTGGGAAACGTAAAGGCGTATATTTATCATGGGAAAAAGCTTAAACTGGTTTCCGGGGAAATGCCCGAGACAGTTGAGGTTGAGGAACTGGTTGAAAACGAAGATATGGAAGTATCCGTTGAAAGGGTTGCGAAAAAGACCGCTCCGTGGATGGGCTTCATGTCGGATGAATATATGATAGAACCATATGTTTCAAAGACGCTCAAGGTCCACAACGGAGATTTGCTGTTTTTGTCCAGCGGAAGCTTATTTGATGTCTTGGATGAAAATGATGTACTTGAAGTTTTGAATGATACCAAGGTGACTTCTTCTGAAAAGGCAAAGATGCTCATTGATTTAGCGGTTGAAAGGGACCCTGATGGCAATTTTTCTGCCATGCTTGTTGAGGCGGACAGTGGCCCGAAATTTATAGGAATTCGGCTTAAAACATTGGTTTTGACGCTGACGTCGGCGTTGTGTATTTTCGGGGCAGTGTATGGAATATTGGCAAATTTCGGGTCGTTCCAAAAGTTTTCTGATAGTCTAAAAATCACATTGGATGAACTTATGTCGGGAAGGAAAACTGTTGTAGACAGAAATGAGACTTGGTTACACCTGGGAAATGACGATGATAGTTCTGAAGAAGATGTTGATTTAAAAGAAAATAAAGAAGACATCAGTGAAAATCAAGAGGATGCCGAGATGGCGGATCAAGAAGAGGAAGCTGACAAGCCTGCTCAAAACTCTCCGGTTCACAGCGGTTCAAAGCCTGTTTCGCCAAAACCTTCGAAAAATACTGTGCCGAAAAACGAAAACAACACTAATGAATCAGCATCAAATTCAAACGATGATAAGAATAAAGAAGAGAAGCCTTCAACTCCGCTCATATTACCGGAAATACCGAATCCGTTGGGAAACAGTGATGAAATGGAGCTCCCGATTGATTTGAATTAATATGACTCAAAATGTGTTATTGTAGCTATTACGGTAGAGTTTTTATGGGCATAGTATAATAGCAAAACTTACAAAGGCACCCTTCGGGGTGCTTTTGGCATATTAAAAGATGTATCGTCTATTCTCAAATTGACTATTTTGACAATTTATGCTATAATTTTAGTGTTAGTTATGACTTGAGCATAATGTTGAAATTATAATTTTTTGACCTGGCTTGATACGAATTCGAAAATAGTAAGAAAAGAGGGGTTTATATGAAAAAATTAATGATAGCATTATTAACAGTTATGTTGTTACTTGTTGGTAGCACAGTTTTTGCTGACAGTAATATTGTCGGACATATTTATTCAACAGATATACTTGCTTTTGTTAACGATAAACCCATAGAAGGTTACAATATTGGTGGAAGAACTGTAGTTATAGCCGAAGATTTAGACAATTATGGCTTCCATTGTTTTTATGATGATGAAGAACGAAAACTTGAAATAGTAGCGTATTTCTATGAATTGGGTAACGATATAAAAATTGCAGAAATACCAAGAGGAAAAGTTGGGAAAATTGTTGGAGATATTTACAAAACGGATATTAAAGTCTTTTTAAACGGTATCGAAATTGAAGGATACAACATAGGTGGCAGAACCGCTATTTGTTTAGAAGACATGGGGGATTTACAAGATAGTCCCAATGCTGAGTATGGATATTCAAAATATTTAGGCAAATCGGTCTGGAATGAAAATGAGAGAACCATTTCTTTCGAATCTTTTGTCAGAAATGAGAATAAAGTAATGGGGATGTTGGCAAGGGTTAGCTATAATCTTTTAGATAATGTTTTATACGCTTACCCTGATGAATGGTCAAAAGCTTTGGAAATCAGGCCTATAAATGAAAATCCTGCTTTTGAAAATTATGATAATAATATTTATAGCAAATATAGCGAGGATTTTGCCAAAGATATAATTTCACCATTATATATTGATATTAATGGTGAAAAGTCTGAGGTGGGTTTTGCGGTGAATAACCCAAATAGTGAATATGAAGTACTTATGCACTTTTATAATGCAGCAGATGCTATTAAATTGACAGCCCAAGCAAAATCTCCTCGCAAAAGTTATGACGAGTCAATAGATTATTTTATGAATAAATATGAAATAGTAAACAGATTAGATAATGATAAATTTACTGTTCTTCATGTTAATGACGAAACAGATGGAGTGCTTTTTGTCTACATAAATAAAAAAGGCGGATACATAGTAGATGATTTCTTTAAGGCTTATTCGGATAGGGAAGTTAAAATATGGTTGGATGAAGAAGATAAAAATGTAGTGTGGCATAGTGTTAATCCTTTTGCAGGTCCTCATGGTGCAACGACTATGAGTTATGAATCAAATTTAAACGGTTATGATTATGAATAAATTAATTTTTTTGTTTAAGTCTTGACACGAGCTGTTTATATCCAAAACGGATATTATACAATAACAAAATCCTATTCCAAGGAGTGATACCTTATAATTTTAAATGAAAAGTTAGAAACAGCAGTAAAAAATGAATATGATGTAGCGGTGTGTGGGGGTGGCTTTGCAGGGATTTCTGCAGCTTTAGCCGCGGCGAGACAAGGGAGCAAGGTTGTACTGTTTGAAAAACAGTATATGCTTGGTGGTCTTGGTACAGCAGGGATTATTACAATATTTCTTCCACTTTGTGACGGCTGCGGCAGACAGGTGTCCTTTGGTATAGCAGAGGAGCTGTTTAGACTTTCTGTATTACATGGGGCGGAAGATATATATCCTGAAAACTGGCTTGACAACATTGGCACACGTACAGAAAATGATAAACGTTTTGAAGTACAGTACAATCCACAACTTTTTGCTATTCTGGCAGAAAAACTGCTTTTACAAGAGGGAGTAGATATACTTTACGGAACATATGCTGTAGGTGTGGATGTAGATGATGGTAAAATAAGACATATCATAACAGAAAATAAATCGGGCAGACTTGCATATAAGGTTAAATCGGTAGTTGATGCAACGGGTGATTGTGATATCGCACATTTTGCAGACGTACCCACAGAATTGTTTAACCAGGGTAATGTTCTTGCGGCGTGGTATTACTCTTTCGGTAAAAACGGATACAACCTTAATACAGTAGGCTTTGCTGATGTTCCTGAGGAGGAAAGAACGGAACAAAATGAAGTAAAGCATCTTGCTAACAAACGTTTTTCTGGACTTGATGGTGAAGAATTGTCGGAACAAATGTGTATGTCACATCAGTCCATGTATGCAGATTTTTTGAAAAAACGTGAAATTGACGATTCTGTTCTACCTGTTACAATGGCAACAACACCGCAGATACGTATGACAAGAAAAATTGTTGGTGAATACGAGCTTTCTCATACGGAAATGCATACATATTTTGAAGATTCGATTGGTATGGTTTCGAACTGGAAAAAGAGAGGTCCCGTGTACGAAGTTCCTTTCAGGACGCTTTATAGTTCGAAAATGAAAAATCTCATCTGTGCAGGAAGATGTACTTCTGTTAACGAAACTTTATGGGATGTTATGAGAGTCATTCCTTGTTGCGCTGTGACGGGACAAGCTGCCGGGACAGCGGCTGCTATGACAGACGATTTTTCTGCACTTAGCGTAAAAAAACTTCAGGAAGTGTTAAAAACAAACGGTGTTGTTCTTCATGAAAATGAATTATAAAAAAATAGTCTGCCGATAATAAATATTTACATATGCTGTCGGGAGAGAGAAAATCCAGTATTTTTGCGGGTTCTACGAAAAAATATTTAATAAAAGCCAAAAGCAAAGGAGAAAATATTATGAGAAAGAAACTTCAAGATAAAATGTTTGAGATAAGCTATCTTATCGAACTTTTTATATCGATTATTGTGAGTGTTGCCGTAGTAATTCTGGCAGTATGGATAGTGGTGGATACGTTTAATCTTTCCTTTATTGAAAAAGGAATTGATTCGTTAGTAGTGATTTTGGATAAGGCAATTACACTTGCTATTGGTGCTGAGCTTATAAAAATGCTTTGCAAACATACTCCTGAAACAATTATAGAGGTTTTAGCATTTGCTCTTGCCCGTCAGTTGATAGTAGGACATGCCGCTCCTTGGGAAAACCTGGTTACAGTTGTAGCTATTGGGATACTTTTCGCGATTAGAAGATTTCTGCTTAATCGTCATGATATGGTAGAAACCCCTGATGGCCTTGTAGAGATTGATGATACGGAAGGTGCAAAATAATTTAGCTGTTTTTGTGCTTCGATAACCAACGCTAAAGGGAGATGAGGGAAAAGATTATGAATATTGAAAAAGAGATACTTGAGCTCAGAAAAACCATAGAGGAGCATAACCATAGTTATTATGTCCTTGATAACCCGACAATTTCTGATTTTGAGTATGATGCACTTATGCAGAAACTTATAAGACTCGAAGAAGAAAACCCTGACCTAAGTGACCCCAATTCTCCAACAAAAAGAGTTGGTGGAGCTGTGCTTGAGGGCTTTGATGAGGTTGTACACAGTGTGCAGATGCAAAGCCTTGGGGATGTTTTCTCCTATGATGAGCTTATGGAGTTTGACAGTCGTGTGAAACAGGGTTTGGGAGAACAGAAGTTTGAATATGTGGTCGAAATGAAGATTGACGGACTTTCGGTATCCCTGGAATATGAAAACGGGAAATTTTTGCGTGGCTCAACCAGAGGCGACGGCTTTGTTGGTGAGGATATAACCGAAAATCTGAAAACTATCAAGTCGATTCCTTTGACGATAGATACTGATGCAGAGCTTTTGGAGGTTCGTGGTGAGGTTTATATGCCGCGAAAGAGTTTTGAGACGGTGAACAGAGAAAAATCCCAAAACGGAGAGCCGACCTTTGCCAACCCAAGAAATGCGGCGGCGGGTTCATTGCGTCAACTCGACAGCAGGATTGCTGCAAAGCGTGGACTTGATGTTATTATTTTCAATATTCAGCAAGTGACGGGGAAAGAACTCAGCACCCACAGCGATGGGTTTGAATGGCTTAAATCCCTGGGGTTCAAGGTCAGCCCTGTCAGAAGTGTTTGCAATAGTATGGAAGATGCATACCTTGAAATTCTTCGCATTGGGGAAAACAGAAAGGACTTACCCTTTGACATAGACGGAGCGGTTGTTAAGGTGAATTCCTTGGCTCAAAGAGAGGCATTAGGCTCAACCTCAAAGGTTCCAAAGTGGGCAGTAGCTTATAAATTTCCTGCCGAACAACAGGAGACAACCGTCGAAGACATTATTGTTCAGATTGGAAGAACAGGAGTTGTGACACCAAATGCTGTTTTGACACCTGTGCAAATTGCAGGTTCAACAGTTAGCCGTGCAACGCTTCATAATCAGGATTTTATTGAGGCAAAGGATATTAGAATCGGCGACAGAGTTCTTGTTCAAAAGGCAGGGGACATAATTCCCGAGGTTGTGTCAGTGCTTAAGGAAAAACGCAAGGGTAATGAGACTGAATTTAAAATGCCCACACATTGTCCTGCTTGTGGTGAGGAGCTGTTTCGTGAAGAGGGCGAAGCGGCACTCAGATGCCTCAGCTCAAATTGTCCGGCTCAAAGGCTTAGAAGTATTATTCATTTTGCTTCAAAGAGCGCTATGGATATTGAGGGGCTTGGAGATGCTGTGGTTGAACAGCTTATTGATGCCGGACTTGTAAAGACTTCGGCTGATTTGTTTTATCTTGAATTTGAGCAGCTTATTCAGCTTGAGCGATTTGGTGAAAAATCAGCACAAAATCTTTTGAATGCTATTGAAAAAGCAAAAGAAAACCCCCTTGACAGACTTCTGTGCGGACTTGGTATCAGACTCATAGGTTCAAGAGGTGCCAAGGCAATAGCAAGGCATTTTGGCTCATTAGATAATATTATGTCCGCAACGGTGGATGAGGTTTCGAGCATTGATGATATAGGTGAAAAAATGGCGGAAAGCCTGGTTCATTATTTTGCTGAGCCGGAAACTGTTGAGCTGATTGAACGATTGAAACTGGCAGGGGTAAACCTTGAGGCAGAAGATACGCCCCAAGGGGGAGCACTTGAAGGGAAGACCTTTGTTCTGACAGGAACACTGCCAACACTCAAACGGTCAGAGGCACAAAAGCTAATTGAAGACAACGGCGGAAAGGTCTCAGGCTCAGTTTCAAAGAAAACCGATTTTGTTGTTGCCGGAGAAGAAGCCGGAAGTAAGCTTGATAAAGCCCAAAGCCTTGGCGTTGCGGTGATAACAGAAGAAGAACTTCTTAGAATGATAAATGAATAATAAAAAAGCTATCCCGTGTGGGATAGCTTTTTAGGTTGAATTTTAAACATTTTTAAACTTTTCTTCAAGATAAGCTTTTACCGACATTGGCGTAGCCTTTCCCTTAAGGGCTCTGTTTGCCTGACCCATAAAGAAACCAAAGACATTTGTTTTGCCGTTTTTGTAGTCTTCAATCAAATCTGGTCGTTCTTCAAAAAGTGAATCAACAACTTCAGCTATGGCTGCGGTGTCTTCAACAACAATAAAGCCATTTTCTATCGCAATCGTTTCGGGGTCTCCGCCTTTTTCGAACATAATACGGATTATGGTCTTGGCATCATTTCGGTTTACGGTGTTTTTGTCTGCCATTTCGCAAACCTTAGCAAAAGCTTCAGCCGAAATAGAAATTTCTTCACTGTCAGTTTCTTTAACACGTCGCATAATTTCCGTCTGAAAAAGATTTGATACACTTTTATATTCGGGATAAATTGCAACTGTTTCATCAAAAAAGTCTGAAAGATATTTTTCAGAGGTAAGAACCCTTGCATCCTCGTCGGTGAGCTTGTATTCGCTTATATATTTTTTAACTCGTTGATGGGGAAGAAGAGGTATTTCACTTTTTGCTTTTTCGATATCTTCTTCGGTAAAGGTGATAGCAAGAATATCAGGCTCAGGGAAGTACCGATAGTCGTTTGCGTTTTCCTTGCTTCTGAGTGAAGATGTTGTGCCCATTGCATCATCAAAACGTCGGGTTTCCTGAACAATTCTTCCGCCCTGGTCAAGGATTTCGGTCTGACGGGCAATTTCACATTCAATAGCTCTTTGAATTGAACGGAAGGAGTTGAGATTCTTGATTTCAGCTCTGTCGCCGAGAACAGAAGAGCCGGCAGGCTTCAGTGAAACATTGACGTCTGCACGGATAGAGCCTTCCTGCATTTTTGCGTCACAAACACCAAGATATTTCAGATAAAGAGCAATTTTTGACACGAACTCTGCCGCTTCCTCGGGGGAGTTGATATCAGGCTCGGTTACAATCTCAATAAGTGGCACACTGCAACGATTATAGTCCGCCCAGCTTTCGCCATGATAATCGTCATGAACGAGCTTTCCGGCATCTTCTTCAAGATGGATTCGGTTTATACGGACGGTAGTGCCCGTTGAAAGTTCAAGTTTGCCGTTCACACAAAGGGGAAGGTCAAGCTGTGAAATCTGGTATGCCTTTGGTAAGTCGGGATAAAAATAGTTTTTTCTGTCGAAACGGGAATAGCGGTTTATGTCACATCCAAGAGCAAGTCCCGCACGGATTGCATAGGCTACCGCTTCGTGGTTTATGAGAGGAAGTGCCCCGGGCTGACCTGTGCAGACAGGACAAATATGGGTGTTGACATCCGCACCGAAAGATGCATCGCAGGTGCAAAATGCCTTTGTCTTTGTTGAAAGCTCGGCATGAATTTCAAGGCCGATGACTGTATCGTATTTTTTGCACATATTCGGGTACCTCCTTTACAATGATGCCACGGGATGTGGGTTTTCGTTTTCAAAGATATTTGCAGCTCCAATAAGCTTTGCATCGTCAAAGCGTTTAGCCGAAAGTGAGAAACCGATTGGCATACCCTTTGAATTTGTTCCGCAGGGAACTGATATTGCAGGAATACCGGCAATATTTGCGGTAACAGTGCAAATATCTGCAAGATACATTTTTACGGGGTCATCAATATTGGCGTCTGCTTTGTATGCAACTGTAGGTGCTGTTGGAGTCAGCATAAGGTCACATTCAGCAAAAATTTCATCATGCTCAAGGCGACACTGTTGACGAACTGCAAGGGCTTTTTTGTAGTAAGCATCATAATATCCGCTTGAAAGAGCATAGGTGCCAAGAAGGATTCTACGCTTTACCTCAGTGCCAAAGCCTTCGCTTCGGCTCTTTTTGATAAGTTCGTCATAGCTTTCGGGAGAGTCGGTGCGATAACCATATTTAACACCATCATAGCGGGAGAGGTTTGAACTTGCCTCGGCACACGCTAAAAGGTAATATGCAGATACTGCATATTTTAAGGTAGGCATCGAAACTTCAACAAGCTCTGCACCAAGAGATTCGTAAAACTTTGCCACGTTCATGACAGCAGTCTTAACTTCTTCGTCAATGCCTTCGCCAAAGAACTCTTTTGGAAGACCTATTTTCATACCTGAAACACTTTTGCCTAAAAGTGAGTTAAAGTCAATGGTATGGCGTCTTGAGGTGCGGTCGTGGACGTCTTGACCTGCAATTGCGTTGAGAATTGTTCCGCAATCCTCGGCGCTGTTTGCCATTGGTCCAATCTGGTCAAGGGAGCTGCCGAAAGCAACAAGCCCGAAACGCGATACCGTGCCGTAGGTGGGTTTTATACCGGTTATTCCACAGAAAGAAGCAGGTTGACGAATAGAACCGCCCGTATCACTGCCCAGTGCTGCTGCACAAAGACCGCCTGAAACAGCTGCCGCACTGCCGCCTGATGAACCACCCGGAACATATTCCTTGTTAAAGGGGTTCTTCGGCTTTTCAAGGGCAGAGGTTTGAGATGAGCCGCCCATAGCGAATTCATCCATAGAGGTTTTTCCAAGAATGACAATGCCCTGATTCATAAGTTTTTCCATAACTGTTGCATTGTATGGAGGGATGTAGTCAGAAAGCATTTTAGATGAGCAGGTGGTTTTTATTCCCTTTGTGCAGATATTGTCCTTTATTGCCATAGGGATGCCTGTCAGCGGCATAATTTCACCTTTTGCAATCCTTTCATCGGCAAGTTTTGCCATATTGATAGCTTCGTCCTCGCATACGGTGTTGTATGCACCAAGGTCTTGGGAAGCTTTTATCTTTTTTAAATATTCGTTTGTCAACTCAACAGAAGAAATAGCTTTTTCGTCGAGTTTTTTTCTAAGTTCTGAAATAGTAGCCATAGTAATCTCCTTTTTAGTCCACAATCTTCGGTACAACAAATTGGTTTTCGATAACCTGAGGACCATTATTAACTATTCCGCTCATATTGTCAAAGGTTTCAATTTTGTCCTCACGAAGCTCGGAAAACGGTACTGCATTTGACATATCAATTGGATTGTATTCAAAAGCAGAGTCACCAATGGTATCCATAAGCCCGATAATATCTGTCATTTCTTTTCCGTATTCTTTCAATTCTTCATCGCTGAGATGAAGCTTTGAAAGCTCACACAAAAGTTTTAACTCGTCGGCTGTAATCATTCTGCATTGCTCCTTTTGATTGAAATTATACACATAAAATTATCATAACATTTTTGACAGAATTTTGCAACCGCAAATTTACAAAAACAAAGGCTAAAACACAAAATCTTTTTGAAATTTCATAGAAAACATTTAATTTTCTTAAAAAAAATACAATATATGAATATTTTTTCAAAAAATACTTGATTTAATTTGTATTATTATGTATAATAGCAATTGTTTTACAAAGATAAAACAAAAAGTTTTGTATTACTAAATTTTGAGGTGAAAAAAGTGGACATAGGAAAGAAGCTGAAACGCTTGAGAATAAAGAATCAGCTCACCCTTGAGGATGTGGCAAACCGAAGCGAACTTTCAAAGGGCTTTTTGTCGCAGCTTGAGAACAATAACTGTTCCCCATCGATATCTACCCTTGAGGATATTCTTGAGGTTTTGGGCTCGTCACTTCAGGAATTTTTTGCTGAGAACAAAGAAGAAAATATAGTCTTTACCAAGAAAGATTATTTTGAAAACGAACAAGAGGATTACAGGATTTCTTATCTTGTGCCAAACGCTCAGAAAAACACTATGGAGCCTATAAAAATAACTATATTCCCGGGTGGCCAATCTCAGGCGGTTGACCCACACGATGGTGAGGATTTTGGGTATATTGTGTCAGGCTCTCTGGATTTGGTGTATGGTTCGGAAAAACATCATCTTAAAAAAGGTGATACCTTCTATGTTTATTGTAACGAAAGCTATTATCTGAAAAATAATGGGAAAAGTGATTGCGAAATGATTTGGGTTTCTACCCCACCATTTTTTTAAAATATTTTGGATTGGAGCGAAAGAATGAATACTCTGATTGAACTTAAAAATATAACAAAAACCTTTGATGACCAACAAATACTCAAAGGGATAAATCTTAAAATCTATGAAAAAGAGTTTTTGACTCTTCTTGGCCCGTCAGGGTGCGGAAAGACAACAACTTTGAGAATCATTGCGGGGTTTGATGAATCAGATGGTGGCGAATTGCTTTTTAACGGCATAGAAATTTCGAAGCTACCGCCCTACAAACGCGAAGTTAATACGGTTTTTCAGAAGTATGCTCTGTTTCCTCATCTGAATGTTTTTGAGAATGTTGCTTTTGGGCTAAACATAAAAAAGACAGAAAAGTCGGTTATAAAGCAAAAAGTCGAAAAAATGCTTGACTTGGTGGGGCTTTCCGGGTACGAAAAACGTGATGTGACGTCTCTTTCGGGTGGTCAGCAACAACGTGTTGCCATCGCACGTGCGTTGGTAAATGAGCCCAAGGTTTTGCTTCTTGACGAACCTTTGGGAGCTTTGGATGCAAAGCTTAGAAAAGAGATGCAGTCAGAACTTAAAAAAATCCAGAAAGAGGTGGGAATTACATTTATTTATGTAACCCACGACCAGGAAGAGGCTCTTTCTATGTCCGATACTGTCGTTGTTATGAATGATGGATATATTCAGCAAATCGGAACACCTACAGATGTGTATAACGAACCTGAGAATAGATTTGTTGCAAGGTTTATTGGTGAGTCAAACATTATTGAGGGGATAATGATTCGGGACTGTCTTGTGGCCTTTGATGACTTTGAATTTGAGTGCGTTGACAAGGGTTTTAAAGAAAACGAAGAAATAGAAGTTGTTCTGAGACCTGAAGATATCGACATAGTGGAAACCCAGGGTGCAAAGCTTACGGGAACTGTTGAAAGCGTTGTTTTCAAGGGCGTTCACTATGAGATAATGGTTAAATCGAAATACAGAAGCTATATGGTACATACCACAGATTTCTTTGATGTAGGTCTTGAGGTAGGGTTATCCTTTGGCCCTGAAGATATTCACGTTATGTGGAAGATGGTATAAAAGTAATTGAAATAGGCATGTAAAGGGGGATTAAAGTGAAATATTTTAAGAGTCTGGCGAAACCGTATTTGGCATGGTCGTCACTTTTAATTGTTGTTCCGCTGTTTATGATGTTTCTCTATGCTTTTACAAACAGTGGCAATTCTCTACTTAATATTCAGTTTACCTTTGAAAACTTTAAAAGATTTGCAGAGCCGGTCTACCTGAATGTGTTTATCAAATCTATACGGCTTGGACTTATTACAGTCGGCATTTGTCTTTTTCTTGGCTATGCCCTGGCGTACATAATAGCTATGTGTAAGGAACGCACACAAAGTATTCTTATTTTGCTTGTGACAGTGCCGATGTGGATAAATATGCTGCTTCGCACCTATGCTTGGATAAGTATTCTTTCAGATAATGGACTACTTAATGCACTGTTTGTCAGACTTGGATTTGAGCCTATGTCCCTTATGTATACGGATTTTGCAGTTATGGTTGGACAAATTTGCGATTTTCTGCCGTTTATGATTATTCCTATCCATACCTCTCTCAGCAAAATGGACAAGTCCTTTGTGGAGGCATCCTATGACCTGGGGGCGACACCCATACAAACTTTTTTCAAAGTTACATTTAAACTATCTCTTCCGGGTGTTTTAAATGGAGTTATTATGGTCTTTTTGCTTTCTATTTCAACCTTTGTAATTCCCAAACTTTTGGGTGGCGGACAATATGTACTTATGGGCAACCTGATAGAAAACCAGTTTGTTTCGGTGGGAGACTGGAATTTTGGAAGCGCAATTTCTATTGTTTTGGCTGCAATTATTTTGGTTGCAATACGCCTTATGAAGAAGATAGACCCCGCCGAGACGAGAGATAATTGATTTTTCGAAAAGGAGGCTTTCTGTTGAAGAAACTGGCAAAACTGTCAATGGGTTTGTATGTTTTTTTATGCTTTGCATTTTTTTACACACCTATTTTTGTTACTATGATTTTTTCCTTTAATTCGTCAAAATCTTTGACGAAGTTTGACGGCTTTTCTACGAGATGGTACATTGAACTGCTTAATAATTCGGAGATTATGTCGGCGGTTTGGGTTTCGATTAGTATAGCTGTTCTTGCAACGATTGTCTCAACAATTTTGGGGACCATCACAGCCATCGGTTTGACAAGAAATCGCAAGTTGATTAAGGAATGGCTGCTTAATGTGAACAATATTCCGATAATGAATCCTGAAATTGTTACGGCAATTGGACTTATGCTTCTTTTTACGGTAATGAAGTTTGAAAAGGGATACATGACTATGCTCATAGCTCACATAACATTTTGTACTCCTTACGTTATAACAAGTGTTTACCCGAAGGTTCGCGAACTTGACAACAATATAGCCAACGCAGCCATGGACCTTGGGGCGACACCTTTCCAAGCTTTAACAAAGGTTATTATTCCCATGATTAAACCGGGAATATTTGCAGGAGTTTTACTTGCATTCACTATGTCATTTGACGATTTTGTGATTTCATATTTTGTCAGCGGAAATGGTGTGATGAACATTTCAATGATTGTTTACAATATGACAAAACGAACCAATCCTACAATAAATGCATTATCAACTATAGTAATACTGGTAATATTTTTTGCGGTGGCTATAGTGAATCTGATTCCGAAACTAAAAAGAAAGAAGGTAATACAAAATGAAAAAAATCTTTAGTCTTGTAATGTGCGCTGTTCTTTGCCTGAGTCTTGTCGGGTGCGGCGAAAAGAAAGAAGTTCTTAAAGTTTATAACGCAGGGGAATACATAGATACGGCACTGCTTGGTGCGTTTGAGAAAGAAACCGGATGTCGCGTGGTTTATGAAACCTTTGATTCAAACGAATCTATGTATACAAAAGTTATGAGCGGTGAAGAATACGATGTGATTATTCCATCGGATTATATGATAGAAAGATTGGCGAAAGAGGATTATCTTCAGGAAATAGACAAGACAAAAATCACCAATTTTGATGGCTTGGTAAAGTCAACCTTAAATCAACCAACTGACCCTGAGAACAAGTATTCAGTTCCTTATTTTTGGGGTTCTGTGGGTATTCTTTATGATAAGACGGTGGTTGATGAGGCTGACCTAAAACAGGGCTGGGAGCTCCTCCGAAACCCAAAATATAAAGGGAAACTTTATATGTATGATTCTGAGCGTGATTCATTTATGATTGCCTTGAAGGCTCTCGGGTACTCCCTTAATACAGATAATAAGGCTGAGCTTGATGAAGCCTATAATTGGCTCGTGGAACAGAGTAATACAATGGAGCCTATCTATGTTGGAGACGATGTTATAGACAATATGATTTCAGGGAACAAGGCTATTGCCATTGTGTATTCCGGAGATGCTGCATATATTATGTCCGAGAACCCAAATCTCAGATACTATGAGCCGAGTGAGGGCACAAATGTCTGGGTTGATGGTATGGTAATAACCAAGTCCTGCAAAAATACAGATTTAGCACACAAGTTTATTGACTTTATGATAAGACCTGAAAACGCTGTTAAAAATTCAGAAATGGTTGGTTATTCATCTTCGGTTCAAAGTGTGTTTGAGGAACTTAGCAAAACAGTGTATGCAGAAATTTCATCTTATGTTTCAAGACAGAATTACGAAAAAGATGAATACTTTAGCTATCAGGAGCCGGACATAAAGAAATACTGTGCAGAGCTTTGGACAAAGGTGAAATCACAGTAATTTTCAGTATATGCAGAAAAGAGAGCGTTTAGTATGTATATAATAGCAGGTCTCGGCAATCCGGGACGAAAATATGTAAATACCAGGCACAATATGGGTTTTGATGCTCTGGATGCAGTCGCAGCAAAATACGGAATTGACATAAAAAAAGCAAAGTTTAATGGGCTGTATGGAGAAGGAAACATCGAGGGCGAGAGAGTTGTCCTTGTGAAGCCCCAGACTTTTATGAATCTCAGCGGAGAAAGCATAAGGGAGTTTCGTGATTGGTATAAAGTTGATAATGAAAAAATAATAATAATATACGACGATGTATCACTTCCGGTGGGTAAAATGCGAATAAGACCAAAGGGAAGTGCGGGCGGACACAATGGGATGAAGAACATAATATATCAGCTTTCTACCGATATTTTCCCAAGAATAAAGCTGGGCGTGGGCAGCCCGGATAATCCTGATTATGATTTGGCGGATTATGTTTTAGGGAAGTTTACAAAAACAGAGATAAAGGAACTGGTGCCCATTGCGGTTAAGACTGCGGAGGCAGTTGGTGAAATAATAAAAAACGGCGTTGAAAAGGCTATGTCGAAGTTTAATTAGAGGTCTTTGGTATGGACGGTTTTTTGAAAATTTTAGACAGCTTGGCGGATTTTGAAGAAATAACACAGGGTCTGAAAAAGGGACAGTCTCCTATCAGTGTGATGGGGGTTTCTGATTCAGTCAGGGCACATCTGTGCTTTTGTGTAGCCAATGCTCTTAAAAAGAACGCTCTTGTGGTGACATCGAATGAGATGCAGGCAAGGGCTGTTTTTGATGATATAAAGTTCTTTTTTGGAGGGAATGTTCTCTTGTTCCCGGGCAGAGACTTGCTTTTTTATGATATTGAAGCATCAGCAAACGACATAAAGAAAAAAAGACTTGATGTTCTTGATAAACTGGCCTTTGGTGATGAAAATTTTGCAGTTGTGACTACTGTTTCAGCTTTGCTCAGTGCAACGGTACCCAAAGAAGTGTATAAGTCTAAAAGTCTTTGTCTTAAGGTAGGGGATGAAATCGAACTTGATGACCTTTGCCATATTATGGTGGATTTTGGGTATAAGCGAGAAGAAATGGTAGAAGGCCCGGGACAATTCAGTGTCAGAGGCGGAATTTTTGATTTCTTTCCGTACTGGAGCGATATGCCTTATCGTATTGAGTTCTTTGATATAATGGTTGATTCGGTAAGAAGATTTTATGTTGAGACCCAGAGAACGGAGGGTGAGTCCGTTGAGGTGGCTCGGATTACTCCTGCTGATGAAATTATAGCAGACGAAAACTGTCGCAGAGAGGCAGTTTCAAGTCTTACGAAGAAGCTTGTTGCGGCTGAAAAGAAGAAAGAAAAGACATCTGAAATTGAAAAGCTGATTTCTATATTAAAAAGGGACATTGAGCGACTTGGTGAGGGAACGCCGTTTCCTTCCAGGGATAAATATATTCCTGAAATATATGGTGATAAGATACCCACACTTATCGATTATTGTGAGGATTATATTACATTTTTGGATGACCCTGCGGGGATTTTTGATGCATATAAGAACGAAATGCAAAGAACTGCAGAAAGCTTGAAGGACCATCTGGAACGGGGGGTAATACCTTCGGGGAAAATGAAGTATTTCTTGGATTACAGTGAGGGAATGGAAAGACTTCAGGGAAGTATAGTGGGTATGTGCCCATTGTCCCATTCCACGACGGGACTAAAACCAAAAAAATTGGTCAGCTTCACTGCCAAAAGTCTGAATGGCTATGGCGGAAAAATGGAGTTTTTTTATGATGCACTGAAATTCTATAAGAGCAACAAGTACAGAATAATCATATTGGCAGGTTCAGAGCGTCGGGCAGACAATTTGTTCGCACAGCTACAAGACGAAGAAATTTCGTGTATAAGAGTTGAAAGCCTTAAAGAACTCCCGCCTCAGGGGAGTATAACAGTAACCAAAGGTAGTCTGAATCGTGGCTTTGAATATCCGCTGATAAGAACTGTTATTATAAGTGATAAAGAAATTTTTGGTCAGGAACGCAGACGAAGAAAACGATACAAAGTAGATAAAAAGAATAAAATTGACAGCTTCACAGACCTTTCTGTGGGTGATTTTGTTGTACACAAAAGCCATGGAATAGGCCAGTATATGGGAATACAGCGGCTCACTGTTGAAAATGCCCAAAGAGACTATCTGAAAATAGTATATAAGGGCGGAGATTTTTTATACGTTCCGGCAGACCAGCTTGATATGATTTATAAACATTCCTCTAATGAGGGGACGGCAACGAAGTTGAGCCGACTCGGCGGCCAGGATTGGAACAAGGCAAAGCAAAGGGTAAAGGCGTCTTGTGAGGATATGGCAAAGGAACTGGTGGAGCTTTATGCCCAGAGAGAAGCCATTAAGGGCATCGAGTTTTCTCAGGATACTGAATGGCAGAGGGATTTTGAAACAGCTTTTCCTTATGACGAAACAGAGGATCAACTTCGGTGTATAAGAGAAATTAAGCGGGATATGGAAAGACCTCATCCCATGGAGAGGCTTTTGTGCGGCGATGTGGGATATGGAAAAACCGAAGTTGCTATGCGTGCTGCGTTTAAGGCGGTTATGGATGGATATCAGGTTGCTTATCTTGTGCCTACGACTATCCTTGCAAGTCAGCATTTTAATAACTTCCGTCAACGGATGAAGGATTATCCCATAAATATCGCAACGCTTTCCCGGTTCTGCACCACAACTCAGCAAAAAAACACCCTTAAACAGCTTAAAGATGGTGAAGTCGACATTGTTATCGGAACCCACAAGATATTGCAGAAAAATGTGGAATTTAAAAAGCTGGGGCTGCTTATAATTGATGAGGAACAAAGATTTGGCGTTGCACACAAGGAACGAATAAAAGAGATGCGGAAAGAAATAGATGTGCTCACACTCACCGCTACTCCTATACCCAGGACACTTCATATGTCAATGACGGGAATAAGGGATATGAGCGTAATTGAGGAACCCCCTCAGGATAGATATCCTGTTGCAACCTATGTGCTTGAATTTGACGAAAATGTTATTCGTGAGGCTATCATAAAGGAAATGGCTCGTGGTGGTCAGGTTTATTACCTTCGCAACAGAGTTCAGGGCATAGACAAACTTGCCACATTTATAACAGACCTTGTACCCGAAGCGAGAGTTGGTGTTGCTCACGGAAAAATGTCAGAACGTGAGCTTGAAAATATCATGCAGGATATGGCTGAGGGTGAGCTTGATGTACTGGTTTGCACTACGATAATTGAAACCGGACTTGATATCCCTAATGTTAACACAATCATAATGGAAGACGCAGACCGACTGGGGCTTGCCCAACTTTATCAGCTCCGAGGCAGAGTGGGAAGGTCAAATCGTCTGGCGTACGCATATTTGACCTATCGCAGGGATAAGGTGCTGAGCGAAGAGGCTCAGAAACGTTTAAGGGCTATTCGTGATTTTACGGAATTTGGTTCAGGCTTTAAAATTGCTATGAGAGACCTGGAAATCCGTGGTACAGGAAATGTTATCGGTCCTCAGCAGAGTGGTCATTTAGAGAGCGTAGGGTATGAGATGTATTGTAAGCTTCTTGAGGAAACCATAAAAGAAATGAAGGGTTTGCCCGTTGAGACAGAGATTGAGACGACCATAGATTTACCCGTAAGTGCATTCATTCCCGAAAAATATATAGGCTCTCATGGCCAACGCATTTCGGCTTATAAAAAAATTGCAGCAATTGAAAGTGAAGAAGACTTTGCGGACATATATGATGAGCTTACTGACCGTTATGGTGATATTCCTGATGTTACAGAAAATTTGATGCAGGTTTCACTGATAAAGCACATTGCTGCGAAAAAACTGTTTACCGAGGTCAAGGGCGACAAGTCAACACTCACACTGCTTTTTGCTCCCGATAATGCTCCTGATTTCAGTGGCCTTTTAGTGGAGGAGAGCTTTGCTAAAGGACAGACTGTTATAAAGAACGGAAACAAACCAAAGGTACATCACAAGCTAAGTAAATTTGTTAATGCTAAAGAGTATCTTAAGGATGTTAAGGATTTTCTTGAAAAAATATAGCAATATTTTTAGGTTTGGTGTATAATAAAGACAGGGGCCAAGCCTCGAAGAAAAGAGGGTTAATATGAAAAGAGAAACGGAAAAGAGACTAAAAAGGATTTTTATGATTGTTACAAGCATAGTTCTTTTGGTGGCTGTTGTATTCATATCGGGATGCGATGCTCCAGGTTCGAGAGGAAATATTGTGATGACTGTGGACGGTGAATCAGTAAACAAAAAAGTTTTTGGTGCGTTTTCGGGTGAATACGGACTTAAGTATATTGACGCAATGCTGAAAATGGGGATGATTTCTGATGTATCTCAGTTTTCCTGGGATGAGATTGAACAAAACAGCAAAAAAACATATTCCGATTTTTTTAAAAGTCAGGCTGTCGCAAGTATTAAACCCCTTTATGCTTTGATTTCTGTGGGTAAGAAAATGGATGTTTTGTGGGATGAGACCGATGACGAGTTGTGCCAAAAAATGATAGATGATTTAAAAAAGCAATATGGAAAAGACTTTGATAAGGTAATAAAGGATAACGGATATCAAGATGAAAAGACTCTTTTTGAGGTGCAAAAAGTAAAACTTTACGCTCAAAAGGTATCGGATTATATAGAGAGCAACATTGAAGACTTTGAAAAAACGCCCGGACTTGAGGAATATATGGGTGACGACAAGGTTACGGTAAAGCATATTCTTATAGGTTTTGAGAAGGACGAAACCGGACAAGTAACACATGCTGCAAAGGATAATGCAAAGAAAAAAGCTGATGAGGTCTTTGAAATGGTTCAAAATGGGGCAGATTTTGAAGAGCTTGTTGAAGAATACAGCGAGGACCCGGGTCAGGACTCAAAGGGTTATACCTTTGCTGATGACGGTTCGATGGTTCAGGAATTTGCGGATGCGTCCTTTGGTTTGAGTGTGGGTGAGGTGTCCAAGCCGGTAGAAAGCACGTTTGGTTATCACATAATTAAAAGATATGAAAGACAGCTAACAGCTGAGGATTATGTACAAATGCTGAATGATAATGCAGCTGTCAGCATTAAAACCGATGTTTACAGCAGTATGAAGATTCCGGTTAATCTTGCAGAGGTTTTCAATAAGGCTGAGAAGTAACTTTTTTAAAGGCCTCATAAAAATTTGCCGAAAATATTGGCGGATTGGAGAATGATTATGTCAGTTTATGCTTTGGTTTCTTCAATTTTAAGCTATGTGTTCACTACAATAATCTATCTTTTCATTTTCAGCGTGATTGCACTTATCTATATGGATATAAAAAAAGCAAATCGTGGTGAAGTGGATATAACGGATGAAGACACAGATGAAGAATACAGTGAAAAAGAAAAGCATTCACATGGTGCGAATAAACAGGAACATTCTGCCATTTTGCGTACGGTAAAAACTGCTGAAACAAAGAAAAGCGGTATGGAATCGGCTTACAGAATATTCGAAAACGGTGCAATTGTTGGTCGTGGGAAAGACTGTGATATTTGCATTAAAGATATGTATCTTTCGGTTGAACATTTTCAGATATGGTATGATGACGGAGAATGGTACATAGCAGATATGGGAAGCAAAAACGGAACATTTTTAAACGAATTAAGACTTAAAAAGGTCAAGACTCTTCATAGCGGTGACGAAATTTCCTTTGGTGGTCTCCAAGTCATATTTGAGGAGGAGTCGTGATGAAAAAGGGGAATTACAAATTACCGGCATATTTGTTGGTTATTATGAATGTTTTGGGATTTTTGCTTCTTTATATGGCAAATGATTACCAGGTAAGTGTTCTTTATATCGGACTCGGAATGCTTTCCTTGTTTGTGCTGATATATTCTGTATTGGTTATTTGCAATATGGGAGATAAATTCCTGGTTGTGATAGCGTCAATGCTTATGACAGTAGGCGTATTGATGCTGTGTCGCCTTGATATTGTGAGGGGCGGCACACAAATAGTGTGGATTGGTATAGGTGGCGGTGTATTCTTTTTGGCATACGTCCTTTATTATAATATCCGATTCTGGAACAGACTTTGGCTTTTATATGCTCTGATTGGAATTATATTATTCTTGTTGACGCTTGTATTTGGGGATACCGTGAATGGTGCACGAAATTGGATAAGCATAGGCGGTAAATCTTTTCAGCCCTCCGAGATAGTGAAAATTGCTTATATTATGTTTCTGGCTTGTCGTTTTTCGGGAAGCTGGACAAAACCATTTTTAAGAATCTCTCCAATGCTTATGACAGGACTTGTGACTTACACATATATTTTGTTTTTGGTTCTTCAGCGCGACTGGGGTACTATTTTGGTAGTATTTTTGATTTATATTTTTATGCTTTATGTCTATGAGAAAAAAAGATGGTTTTTATGGGTGAATATTCTTGCGGCCGTGTGCGTTGGAATTTTGGGAAGTTCTTTTCTTTACCACATACAGGTTCGTATAGGCGTATGGCTTGACCCCTGGACGGACGTGTCAAACAAGGGTTATCAAATTGCCCAGTCCCTTTTTGCCATAGCTTCAGGAGGTTATTTTGGTCGGGGACTCGGAAACGGTTCACCGGGTTATATCCCCGAGGCACATACGGACTTCATCTTTTCGGCAATATGTGAAGAAATGGGAGTTTTTGGTGGTGCTGCGGTTATAATTTTGTTTTTCCTTCTGGCGTATCGTTGCTTCAAAATTACTATGAATACCAACAATTCATACAACAAGGCAGTGGCTCTGGGGCTTACACTGATGTTTTCTCTGCAGACCTTTATAATAATAGGCGGTGTTATAAAGTTTATTCCATTGACGGGAATTACTTTGCCCTTTGTAAGCTATGGAGGCACATCAATAGTTGTAAGCTTTGCGTCTTTAGGCATTATGCAGGCTATATCTGCTCTTGAGGCGAGAAAAGGAGGTGTAAAACACAATGAACACCAATAAAAGAGTCATACGTGTTCTTATAGTTGTATCAAGCCTTTTTCTTGCTCTTGTGTCCTACCTTCTTTATTTTAATATGTTCAAAGCAAAAACAGTGGTAACAAATCCATACAACCAGCGTCAATGGGAAGAGGAGGCTTTTGTCGTTCGTGGCAAGATTTATGACGCTGAAGGTGTTGTTCTTGCAGAGACAATTGAGGAAGATGACGGAAACTCAAAGCGTGTTTATCCCCAAAAAAATATGTACAGTCACGTTATCGGTTATTGTTCACGTGTTTATGGAAAAAGTCTGTTAGAACAAAAATATGACAGAGAACTTTTGGGTAAAGACGATATAGGAATTTTTCAAGGGGACAAACGAAAAGGTTTTGATCTTAATCTTACAATAAGCAATGCTCTTCAGGAATGTGCCTATAAAAAAATGTCCGGGAAGAAAGGGGCATTGGTTGCTATGAACCCCAAGACCGGCGAGATACTTGCTATGGTGAGTTTACCTGATTTTGATCCGAATGCATCTGTTCTTGAGGAAAATTGGGGAGAAATAGTTGAAAGAGAGGATGCACCCTTGGTTAGCCGAAGTGTTCAGGGCCTTTATCCTCCGGGTTCAACATATAAAATAGTTACAGCTGCCGCTGCATATGAAAACAATAAAGAAGATAAAGAATTTGACGATATTGGTAAGTTCGTTAAGGGCAAGGTAACTGTAGAAAACTACAACAAAAAATCTCATGGAAAAATTGGTGTAGCCAGAGCTTTTGCGGTTTCGAGTAATCAGGTTTTTTGTGAGTTGGGTTATGAACTGGGTGGCAAGGCTATGCTGGATATTTCAAAGAGGTTTGGTATTGGAGAAAACATAGACAGCGATTTTGATATTGCAAAAAGCAGAATAGAATATAAAAAAATGACAGATACAGATGCGGCATTGGTTGCCATAGGACAAGGACAGCTTTTAACCACTCCTATGGAAATGGCTCTTATATGTTCTGCTGTGGCAAATGGTGGGAAAATAATGAGACCGTATATTGTTGATACTATTACGAAAAATAATATAGTCATTCAAAGTTCAAAACCAAAGGAAATTATGAGGGCAATATCACCTGATTGTGCTGAATTTTTGGGTGAACTTATGCTTGAAGCGGTTGAAAACGGAACCGGAACAAAGGCTAAAATAAACGGTGTTTCTGTGGCGGGGAAAACAGGAACTGCAGAAAACGAAAGTGACAAGGACCATTCATGGTTTGTTGGTTTTGCTCCTTATGAAGATCCTGAAATTGCAGTTGCGGTTATTTTGGAAAACGATGGTACAAGCGGAGGCGATTCTGCCGCACCGATTGCTAAGGCGGTTATAAGGGAATATCTTCTGAACTAAGAAAATACTAAGACTAAAAACGGAGGACTGCTGATGGCGGCAGATTTAATTGAAATAAAAAAAGAAGAAACAAAGCCCATAGCAGTGCTGTGTGGTGTGGACACAGGCGAATTTGATATGGAGCGTTCCATGGACGAGCTTGAAAGCCTTGCAGAAACTGCAGGGGCCCGGGTTATTGCGCACTTTGTGCAAAAAACAAATTCTTTTGAGGTGGCTACATGCCTTGGCTCTGGGAAGCTGTTGGAACTTGCGGAGTTTTGTAAAAATAATGATGTTGAAATGGTGATTTTTAACCACGAATTGACTGCTTCACAGATGCGTAATATTGAGGATGCAACGGATGTTACTGTTATTGACAGGACTACCTTGATTTTGGATATTTTTGCTCAACGTGCAAAGAGTGCTGAGGGAAGGCTTCAGGTTGAACTTGCTCAGCTTAAATACCGGCTTCCGAGGCTTGGCGGAATGGGCAGAGCACTTTCGCGACAAGGTGGCGGAATAGGCTCGAGAGGTCCCGGTGAGGCTAAACTTGAAATGGATAAACGGTATATAAGACACCGAATAGAGAAACTTGAAGGACAACTGAAGGAGCTTTCAAAACGCCGTGAATATGCCCACAAAAGGAGAAAAAAAGACGGAGTTACAACCGTTGCTATAGTCGGATATACTAATGTGGGTAAGTCCACCTTACTTAATGCACTTTCTGAGGCAGATGTTTTGGCTGAAAACATGCTTTTTGCAACACTGGACCCGACAGCGAGAGCTTTGGAATTGCCTGACGGAAGAATGGTGATGTTGGTTGATACGGTTGGACTTATAAGCCGGTTGCCCCATAATTTGGTTGAGGCATTTAAATCGACCCTTGAAGAGGCAGTGAATGCGGACCTTATTTTGAATGTTTGTGATGTTTCTTCGGATGAGGCACGCGCGCAAATAAAGATAACCTGTGATTTGCTAAAAGAGCTGGGCGGAGAATCTATACCAATGCTGATTGTGGCGAATAAGTGTGACCTGAAAGAAGATGACCTTAGAATATCGGCTGAAAAAACGGTGTATATCTCAGCAAAAACAGGAGCTGGCCTGGATGAACTTTTGACAGAAATCTCAAACAGCCTGAAAACTACTTTAAGACGATTAGTTCTTAATCTGCCATATAGTGAGGCGGGGAAACTAAATCTAATTCGACAAAAAGGAAAGGTGTTTGAGGAAAGGTACGAGGCAGATGGTATTGTTGTTGATGCTTTGGTAGATATTACGGTATATAGCAGCATTAGTGAATATATATTATAGATAAAAAAGAACTGCAGTTTTATGTGGTTCTTTTTTTGTGTTCTAAGACCGGACAAAGTATCATATACATAGAACAAACCTTGCGAAAGAGAGTGAAATTATGGATCAAAGGATAAACGAAATTTTGGGTTATATGCCCGAACATCTTTGCTGTATGTTGAGCAAAACGTTTTTGACTGTCGGAGACACCTTGCAGGAAATTAGACTGAGAAGTGGGCGTCCGTTAATTGTAGAGACTTCTAACGGAAGTTTTGCAGTTTTGCCAAGCGGTAATGTTTCACCGGCGGTAGGAGGGGCATACATAACGAAACACTCGGATTTAAAACGGATTTTCAGAGCAATATGTGAAAATTCTGTTTATGCTTTTTCTGAGGACATACGGCAAGGTTTTATAACCATAAAGGGAGGACATCGTGTAGGAATTACCGGCAAGTCTGTGTGTGAAAACGAAAGGATGGAAGGATTTCGAGAAGTCAGTTCTTTAAACATACGGGTCGCACGGGAATTCATAGGAGCAGCAAATGACCTTGTGGGTATGGTGCTTAGTCCGTTTGGAATAAAAAATACCTTAATTGTCGCACCTCCTATGGGGGGGAAGACTACAATTCTCCGAGACCTGACCCGCCAGCTTTCGGACAAAGGAATAAAGACCGCACTTGCAGATGACAGAGGCGAAATTGCTGCCCTGTATCGGGGCGTACCTCAAAACGATGTGGGACTTCAGACTGATGTTCTTGAAAATTCGTCTAAAGCAGATTCCGTTACAATGCTTCTTCGGTGTATGTCTCCACAGCTTGTAGTTACAGATGAAATTTCAACAGCAAAAGATGTTGATGCGATTTTGGGATGTTTTGGCACAGGCGTGTCGGTTATAGCTTCTGCCCATGGCAGAGACGCTGAGGAAGTAAAATCAAGACCGCTTTTTAATAAACTTTTTGAGAAAGGCGGCTTCAGGCAAATAATTGTCCTTTCAAAGGATGGACTTGGCCCGAATACAAGGATATTAGGAAAGGCATTTGAAATATGTTGATAACATTAATTTCCGGAAGCACTATACTTCTTGGTTGCGGTGGGCTTGGGATGCTTCTGGCTGCCGGATGCAAAAAAAGAGTTAGTCAACTGGTTCAGCTTGAAACAGCTATTTCTCAATTAGAGTTTGATATAGACTTTTTATGCTTAGAGTTGGATGAATCCTTTGAAAAAATCATAGTGAGAATGGACGGGGCCTTGAAAGAGGTATTTGTATATATCCGAGAACGTTTGAAAAACCAAAAAGGTACAGATATGCAACGGGTATGGGCGAGAGCCTTTAAACGGTGCGAAGATGAGATTTTTCTTAGCGGTGAAGATATGCAGATTGTTTTTGATTTTTCAAAGAATCTTGGTTGTGGAAACAGAAGCACAGAAAAAAACAATATAAAGGCTGCATTAATGCGACTGAAAGTTGCAGAAGAAGAGGCACGAGAAAGTGCAAAAAAAAATGTTAAAATGTATAGGGGTCTTGGACTTCTCGCCGGGATTTTTATTATTCTGGTTTTGATTTAAATATACAAAAGTGGAGGGGTTTACTTGGATGGTGTAGATTTGATATTCAAGGTAGCGGCAATAGGGATTTTAGTTGCGGTACTTAACCAACTTCTGGTAAGGAGCGGACGAGAGGACCAGGCGATGCTTACAACCCTTGCCGGGCTTGTGGTTGTTCTTTTTATGATAATAGATCAGATAAGTCTGCTTTTTGAAACGATAAAGTCTGTGTTTGACCTTGGATAAAACGGTGGAATGTATGGGAATTTTTAAAATAGTAGGGCTGGGACTTGCGGCAGCGGTTTTGGCTGTATTTGTTAAAGGCTGGAAGCCGGAGCTTTCTATTACAATTTCACTTGCGGCTTCGGCTATTATTTTTTTGATGGTTGCTCCTTATCTTGAATCAGTAATGAAGATGTTTGATGATATTTCGTCACAAGTTGGCATAAAAGGGGAGTATATGGGGATTGCCCTTAAGGTAACGGGAATAGCTTATGTTTCTCAGTTCGGAGCGGAGCTGTGTCGTGATTCCGGGGAAAATGCAATAGCTTCAAAAATAGAATTTGGCGGGAAAATAATTATTATGGTTTTGTCTCTGCCTGTAATGTATAATCTTTTGGGAGTTGTTAGTGAGATATTAAATTTCAAATGAGGTAGTGCAAATGAGAAAGATTGGGTGGATAATATTTTTTGTTTTAATAATATCTTCTAAAAGTGTGTATGCAGAAAGAAAAACATCTGAGCAGTGGATTATAGACGATTACCTGAAAGTTTATGGTGAACCTTTGGAAAATGGTTTTAAAAATGCGGCGGGCGAGGTTTTGAATGTTTTGCCCGGATTCTCGGCTGAAGATATGCTTTTAGATGCTGCACAAGGTAAAAATATATTTCATCCTAAAGAAATTCTAAGCGGTGTTTTGCGTCTTTTTGTGAGAGAGATACGAAACACAATGAAAATTCTTGTGTTTATTCCGGCTTTGGCAATTTTGTGTTTGTTTACCTCGAACATGCAGGACGGATTTAAGTCAAAGGGTATATCTTCGGGAGCTTTTTATGTTTGTTATGTAATAATGGCAGGAATTTTGGCAGCGGCTTTTTTGAATGTTGTAAGTTGTGGGAAAAGTGTAATCCAAAATATTTCAATGTTTATGAGAGTTTTGCTCCCGGTAGTTTTGGCTTCTCTTGCGGCAGGGGGCGCAGTGATTTCTGCGACGACATATGAGTTTGTCCTTATATGGATAGTTGAAATTACTCAATGGGCAGTGGAATTTTTGTTTATGCCAATGGTTATGATTGCTGCAGCTTTGGGTATGGTGAATAATTTATCGTCGGGGCTGAGCGTTGAAAAGCTTACACAGTTCATCAACAAAACCGTCAAGTGGGGACTTGGGATAATGCTGACAATGTTTGTTGGAATAACAGGGTTTCAGGGGATTGTGTCGGGAAGTGCTGACGGACTTTCGGTGAAAATAACAAGATTTGCCGCTTCTAATCTGATTCCTATGGTTGGCGGAATACTATCCGAAACAGTTGAAACAGTTATGAACTGCAGTGTTGTAATAAAAAATTCCCTTGGGGTATTGGGAATAGTTATGGTTGTTTTAGTTGCCGTTATACCAATTTTGAAAATTGCTGCATGCCTGGTGCTTTTCAGGCTGTGCACAGCTTTGATTCAACCAATTTCAGAAGAAAGGATGGTAAAATGTATGACAGACCTGTCTGATTCGGTTTCGTCAGTATTTTCAATGTCAGTTGCTGTTGTAATTATGTTTATAATTATTCTTACTGTAATAATAAATCTTGGGAATTCGGCTTTGTTACTGGGGAGATAGTTTTATGGAGTTTATGAGAGAATGGGTTATGCAGGTTGCAGGAGTAATCATACTTGGAACAGTTTGTGACCTGATAATGATAGAGGGCGAGATAAAGAAATATGTAAGACCAATTTTTGGACTTATTTTAATATTATCAATAGTTCGGCCAATCACTGCACTTTCATCGGAAAAGTTTGAAAGCTTTCCTTCAGGGTATGACAGGCTAAGCGCTCAAAGAATTACTCAGAATATTGAGAAGAAAGATTTGGAAATTGTTCGGAGATTATATGTCAAAAAACTTGAGGAAAAGGCGACAGAGGAGCTTAAAACGAAAACAAAAAATGATTTTTCGGTCAGTGTGACTGTGAAAGAGGACATGGAAAGCTTTGGAGAAATAAAGAGTATCTGTGTAACAGGCCACAGTGAAAAATTCAAAGATTCAGAAATAAAAAAGATTTTAGCTGAGAAATTTGGAATAGAAGAAAATCTTGTGAATATTAAGAGTTATTAGGTGGTGAAAAAATGCTGTTTAATTGGCGAAGAAAAGGCCCACAAGTATTTGAGGTTGACCCAGAAGGAAATTTGAGAAAGCCTGTGAAAAAACAGATGTGGATAATTGTAGCAGTCATAATAGCTGTTTTTGTTATGGCATTTGGTACAGGAAGTGATAAAAGTATAAAGAAAACAGAGACAGCCTCAATTGATTCAAAAGCTGATTTGAAAAATGATTACATATCAATGGAAGAGCAGCGACTTGAAAATATATTAAAAGAGATTAAGGGCGCAGGCAGGGTAAAAGCTTTGATTTCAGTTGAATCCTATGGTGAAAAGGTTGTTGGGACAAATAAGAAATCAGAGAACACAAAAAATACTGAAAGTCAGTCAAGCAGTCTGGTCTCATCTGAAGAAAAAACAGCTATGTATCATGGCACAGAAAAGGGCGAAGAACCGTTTGTCGTTAAAGAAAAATGTCCGATGCCTTGTGGTGTGTTGATAGTTGCCGAGGGCGGGGGAGATGAATCGGTACGACTTGAAATTTATGAAGCAGTAAAGGCTCTTTATGGTATATCGGGTCACAGAATTAAGGTTGCAGCAGGGAGTATTGCTTAAAAAACGGGGAAGCCGTCTGCCCCGTGAATATCAGCGGCAGAAAGGGATGATTTTATGAAAAAGTTTTTTAAAGGGATAAGAGGGAAGCAAATTCTCATATCAGGACTTGCTGTTTTGGTTATGGTGGCAGGTTATTATCGTTGGTCTGTGGAACGGCCCCAGGAGGCGGTTCCTGTTGTTTCGGAGAAACCGTTAGAGATACCCGGTGAAACAATAGCCGAAGAAAACAGCGGGCCTGAAGATGAATATACTGATTATTTTGCCAGGGCAAGATATGAAAGGGATTGTGCCCGAAGTGAGGCAGCAGAACTTTTGACGGTTGCATCTTTGGATAATGATGATGAGTCTCAAAAAACCATTGAAAAGCTTGAGAGTATGGCTCGATATACGGAAAATGAAGCCACTATTGAAAATATGGTAATTGCAAAGGGGTACTCTGACTGTGTTGCTTTTGTGGATGAGAACAGCGTGAGGGTTGTTGTAAAAAGTGATTCTTTAGAATCAGAGAGCGTTGCTCAAATAAAGGATATTGTAATAGAACAAACCGGAGCAAAAACTACTGAAATAAAGATTTCAAACAAGAAATAGAGTTACACAACAAAACAGAGAGCACATGCTCTCTGTTTTTTTATGTATTGATATTTAAGAGAAAAATTTATCACACATATAAGATGCCATTCCTGATAAAAGCTCGGTTTTATCCAAACGAATACATTTTATGGGTACAGACACACCAAAGAAATTATTAATGTTGTTTTTTAACGTACCTAATGCCTTGTCGGGGATGTAAGGATGCTCGGCATAATACTGAATATTGCAGACGATTGACGTTGGGTTGAAAAGCTTTATGCAATTAAAAAGTCCAATAGCCAGATAATCAGCAGAAATATCGGCTACCTTTAGTGCGTCTTTGTCTTTAGATATCAAAAGCTCAGAAAAAGTTTCTTCTGAAACGGTCTTTCCTGTGTAGGAGGAATATAAGTGAAGGGCGTTATTTATACTGCACATAGCATCTAAACAACCGCGACTACCACAAAAGCACGGAACTCCGTTCAGGTCAATAACAGTATGACCGATTTCACCAAGAATGTTGTTTCGTATATTGCCGTCAATGTATTGACGCATACCAATTCCGCATTCCATATCAAAAAATACAACATTTTCGTCATTTAAGTGATTTGAAGAGTTAAAGTAAATCTGAGCATTCAGGGTGGTTGTATTTTCCACAATAACCGGCAGATTTGTTACAAGCCCGATATGTTCTGCAAAATTACAATTTTTCCATTTCAATCCTGAAGAAAAAAGCAATTTTTCGTTGTTAACAACAATCCCCGAAAGAAAAACACCTATTCCAAGGAAATTTTCTTCTCCGTAGGTTGAAATGAGTTCGGATACAGTCTCGTTTATGTAACGTAATCCACTTTCGGGAGTGAGTTCGGATAAACGAACAGACTTTTCAGAACGAAGCGTTCCGCTCAGATTGGTGCGAAGAATTTTCAAATGCTTTGTGCTGAAATGTATACAAATAAGGTCGCGATAGTCATTGTTAAACGAAAAAAGAAGACTTTTCCTACCAACACGTTCGACTTCTTCAATACCGCTTTCTATAAGAAGTTTATCCTGAATAAGCTCACCGGTAATGTTTGTGAGAGATGCCGGAGAAAGTCCCGTGAAATCCTTTGCCTGAAGTTTTGAGGAATTGGGGTTTTTGCGGAAAAAATCAAGAATTTTTGCCCTATTTATTTTTTTAACTAATTGTACGTTGCCAACTTCTTTATTCAAAAAGAACTCTCCTCTGCATAAATTTATATAATATATTCTAGCATAAAGATGGATATTTGTCAAAACCAAAAGAATTGTGTCACCGGAAAGGTTTTTATCCGGTTGGTGTATGAACTTTTTTGAACATTAAAATTTTTCACTATCACAGCGAGAATAGATGGAATCGATTACTCTGTGAGTTAAAAGGACATCACGTCCGCTTATTGGAACGGGTGTACCGTTTATTATGGAATCCGAAAAAGCTTCGATTTCTTTTGTATACATATTCCCAAATGAAGCCTCAAGGCGAACCGGTTTTTGTTCATCAAAATTCGCTGAGGAATCACAAAAAACACTATTATCATAGATAAGAATTTCCGCAGTGCCCTTTTCACTTTGACCTAAGGTGCCTTTTGTAATTATTTTACCTTTTGTTCCGTAAATCTCAAGGGGACATCCCGCTGCAGCGTAGGGTATATTGAAACAACTGTGGATAAATGCTAAAGCCCCGTTAGACATTTTTAAAATAATCGCCGAAGCGTCTTCGACATCGTATTTAAAAATTTGATTTTCTGCAAAACCCGTACATTCGGCAATTGTAAGACCTGAAATATATTGAAGAAGGTCAATGCAATGAGCTCCCATATCAATAAGTGCGCCGCCACCTGCTAACTTTTTGTTTTGTCTCCAGTTATCATCTTTCTCGGGTGCCCAACCGGTGAATTGTGCTCTCATTGATACTATTTCGCCAATTTTCCCACTTGCTATAATGTCATGAATAGCTTGGTGATGGGAGTGGTACCTCATCATAAAGCCTATGCTTAGCAAAACATTAGATTTTTCGCAGTGTTCAATAATTTCAAGAGCTTCGGAATAATTAAGTCCAATTGGCTTTTCCAATAAAATGTGTTTTCCTGCATTTGCAGCAGCAATTGCCTGTTCTTTGTGACAAAAAACAGGAGTTGCTATATAAACAACATCAATTTCATCAAGAGCTAACAGTTCCTCAATATTATTGAAGGCATATTTTGCGTTATATTTTTCTTTGCAGCGCAGGGCTGCATCAAAGTTTTTGTCCATCACAGCAACAAGCTCTGAGTTTTTTGCTTGCATCATACCGGGAAGAGTTTTGCGGTCAGCAATACCTCCACAGCCTATAACTCCCCATTTTGCTTTCATATGGCTCACACATAATTAAAACTATCCCGAAAGGGGTAGTTTTAATTATTTCTCCTTTAAATTATACAATATCAAAATTAAAAATTCTTTTCAGATCCGTTTTTTGGATTTTCAGGTCTGCTCCGCCGAGGGAGTCCTCAATCTGCTCTATTTTGCTTCCGCCAATCACGGGAAACACCTCCGGAGTTTCAAAGCTTGAAAAAGCACCGGTGATAACCGAGGCGATACTTGCGTCGTGCTGTTTAGATAATCCTTTTAATATCTCAAGACGACGGAGGTTTTCTTCACAAAGATAGCGATTCTTTGCTTTGTCGGAAAGTGCACCCTCCCCATACTTTGCCATCTTGGAGAAAAAGCCCTTTGCCTGTGATGAATATGCCACAACCGGCATATTATTGCTTCTATAAAACTCAAATTCATCGGAGTCCATCCCCACAAGACCACCTCTTTCACCAAGGCAATATGCGGGGTTAAACCGAATCTGACTCGCAGAAAATCCCAAGATGCCCTTGCTGTGGGCGTAATCGTTTGCTTTTTTGATTCGTTGCGATGTCCAGTTGGACGCACCGAATTTGATTATTTTCCCCGATTTTACAAGTCGGTTCATTATATCAATTATTTCTTCGACAGGGGTGCTTTCGTCATCCTTGTGTAGCCAGTAAAATTCTATATAGTCCCGCTTCAATGCCTTAAGACTGCTATCGAGATCCGATGATATATCTGCTTCGTTTATACGAGGGGACTCACCCAAATCCCCCTCATAATATCCACCCTTGGACGAAACTATCATTTCATCTGCTTTCCTTGATAGAAGCCATTCGCCAATAATTTCCTCTGCCTTGCCGTTGGCATAAAGCCTTGCGGTGTCAATATGAGTCCCGCCCATTTCACGAAAGCGGTCCATCATCAAAAAAGCGGTTTCTTTGCTTATTCCGTCCCCGAAATATGCTGTTCCTAAAAGAATTCTTGAACTTTTTCTGCCAAAACAATCAGAATATCTCATATACTCACCTCTGTACTTTTATTATTTTCAGTATAACATAATCTACAAAAAAATACAACAATATGGTTTTAAATGAATACATAAAATTATTTACAAAAAAATGGTATTATGATAAAATTAAAAATGGAGAGTGATTATATGGAGCTCAGAAAAATAGCGCAAATAGAAAATAATTTTTCATCTAAATTCGGTGTTCCCAGACAAAGTGGGCTAATCCCGGAAAGTAAAGGTAAAATAGTATTCGAAGCTGAATATAGTGTTTTTGAAGCGGTACGAGGCCTTGAAAAGTTTTCACACATCTGGGTATTGTGGGGATTTTCTGAGGTTGATAAGACGGGATGGTCTCCTACGGTAAGGCCGCCCCTTTTGGGTGGAAACAAAAGAATTGGAGTTTTTGCTACCCGTTCACCTTATCGCCCTAATCCTATAGGAATCTCTGTGCTTAAGCTTGAAGGTATAGAAAAAAACGGGGGTAGTCTTGAACTGATTGTGTCAGGCTGTGATATGATGGATAAAACTCCAATTTATGACATAAAGCCATACTTGCCGTATGCAGACAGTATAAAAGATGCCATCGGAGGTTTTACCGAGGACCTTGATGAGCGCAGACTTACGGTGGAAATTCCTGACGAGCTTTTAAATATTATTCCGGAAAATTTAAGGGCAGAGCTTGAGGCTGTGTTGATGGGGGATCCCAGACCTTCATACCAAAACGACCCGAATAGGATTTACGGAATGGAGTTTGCTGATATGGAGATAAAGTTCTTAGTAGAAAACAAAACATTGATTGTCAAGGATGTAAAAAATTTATAAATTTATGAAAAAAGATTGTGCAGCAGAAGAAAAAGTGGTATAATATAGGGGAATTAAACCAATTACGAGAGTGGAGGACACGTATGAGTATCAGGATTGGAATTTACGGCTATGGAAATTTGGGTCGAGGTGTTGAAAATGCAATAAGACAAAATGACGATATGGAGCTTGTTGGCGTTTTTACAAGAAGAGACCCGAAAACTCTAAAAATAGATACTGAAGGAGTTGGGGTTTATCATATCGACCAGGCTGCGGAAATGGCAGATTGTATAGACGTTATGATACTTTGTGGCGGGAGTGCCACGGATTTGCCCGTACAAACTCCTGAATTATCAAAGCATTTTAATGTGGTTGACAGTTTTGACACTCACGCAAGAATACCCGAGCATTTTGAAAATGTTGATACGGTTGCCAAAAAGAGTGGCAAGGTTGCTGTGATTTCTGTGGGTTGGGACCCGGGAATGTTTTCTATCAGTCGCATGTATTCCTCGGCAATTTTGCCTGACGGAAAGGACTATACATTTTGGGGAAAGGGCGTCAGCCAGGGACATTCCGATGCAATAAGAAGAATTGATGGGGTGAAGGACGCCAAACAATATACTATCCCCGTTGAATCGGCTTTGGAAAAGGTTAGAAATGGCGAAAACCCCGAGCTTTCAACACGAGAAAAGCATTTGAGAGAATGCTTTGTTGTGGCAGAGGAAGGGGCGAACCTTTCCCGTATAGAAAACGAAATAAAGACTATGCCCAATTATTTTGCGGATTATGATACAACTGTTCATTTTATTTCTGAGGATGAACTCAAACGCAACCACAGCGAAATACCTCATGGCGGGTTTGTTTTCAGGAGCGGTCGAACCGGCAAAAATCTTGAGCACAAACATTTAATTGAATACAGCCTGAAGCTTGATTCAAACCCTGAGTTTACCGCTTCGGTAATAGTTTCGTATGCAAGAGCTGCATATCGTCTTAACAAAGAGGGTATCTGCGGTTGCAAGACTGTGTTTGATATAGCCCCCGTTTATTTAAGCGAAAAAACCCCCGAAGAATTGAGAAGAACCCTGCTTTAATCAATGAAATGCTTTTGAAAGACCTGTTTTATAATAAGGCGGGTCTTTTTATTTTTTTAAAACATAAAATAATAAGCGTTTTTTACTTGACGAAGAGAAATAAGAGTGTTATAATGAATCAAGTAAAAATATTAAAGCAGTGTTAAAATAACACGGAAAGGTGATAAAAATGAGAAATCTGGATAAATATAAAGGCATAATACCTGCATTTTATGCGTGTTATGACAAAAATGGTGAGATTAGCCCTGAAGGAGTTCAGGCTTATACAAAACACCTTATTAAAAAAGGAGTTAAGGGGCTTTATGTTAATGGCTCGTCCGGTGAGTGTATCTACCAGAGCGTAGCTGACAGAAAAATTGTTCTTGAAAATGTTATGAAAGCTGCTGAAGGCAAACTTACTATTATTGCTCACGTTGCTTGTAACAACACAAAGGACAGTATGGAACTTGCAGCTCATGCAGAGTCCTTGGGTGTTGATGCAATAGCTGCAATTCCTCCCATTTATTTCCGTCTTCCCGAGTATGCAATTGCTGAGTATTGGAATGATATCAGCTCTGCTGCACCAAATACCGATTTCGTTATTTACAACATTCCTCAACTTGCAGGTGTTGCCCTCACGATGAGTTTGTTCAAGGAAATGAGAAAGAACCCAAATGTAATTGGTGTTAAAAATTCTTCTATGCCTACTCAGGATATTCAGCAGTTTAAGGCTGAGGCAGGTTGCGATTATGTTATATTCAATGGTCCTGACGAACAGTTTATAAGTGGTCGTGTGATTGGTGCAGAAGGCGGAATTGGTGGTACATACGGAGTTATGCCCGAACTTTTCCTTAAGATGGACGAACTTATCAAAAAAGGTGAGATTGAAAAGGCAAGAGAAATCCAATATGCCGCAAATGCAGTAATATATAAGATGTGCTCAGCGCACGGAAATCTCTATGCTGTTATTAAAGCAATTCTAAAGATAAACGAAGGCCTTGAACTCGGTGGAGTAAGAAAGCCTTTGGCAAACCTCAATGATGCTGATATGGCAATCGTTGAAGAATCAGCAAAAATGATTCGTGATGCAGTGAAAAAATTCTTAGGTTAAAAAAGTCTTAATCAAAAATCCCGTTCTTTCGAACGGGATTTTTTGTATTGCATATTAAAAGACGCATCTTCAAAAAGATGCGTCTTTGCAAGGTTGCTTATTATTTTTTATTAGCAGCTTTTGATTTAACAGCTGAATCCTTCCAAAGTGACCAGAGTGAACCTGCTACAAAGATGGAAGAATATGTTCCTATAAACATACCGATTATAATCGGGAGAGCAAAAACTTTGATTGACTGAACACCTAAGATGTATACCATACCAATGGTGAAAAGGGTGGTCAAGGTAGTATAAATAGAACGTGCGAGTGTCTGATTTATACTTGTGTCTGCAATCTCGCTGTAGGTTTGTTTCTTTGCATGACGAGTGTTTTCACGAATGCGGTCAAAGATAACGATTGTTGCGTTAATGGAATAACCAAGAACTGTAAGGATTGCAGCAATAAAGTTTGTGTCAATTGCAATTCTGCAGATTGAGTAAATGCCGCAGAGTATGAGAATATCATGTACAAGAGCAAATACTGCACATACGCCTGAAAGGAACTCAAATCTGAATGTTATATAAATCAAAATAGCAAGAGCCGCAAAAACAGACATCCATACTGCACTTCTTGCAAGTTCCTTACCTGTTGAAGGAGAAACAATGTCTTTTGTAAATTCAGAAGCCATATCATATTTTTCAGAGAGCTTTGTTGTAATTGCATTTATCATAGTCTCGCTGTCTGCGTTTCTTTCAGCTTCGGTTTTAAGTGCATTGTTGTGACCGAATTTAATAACAACTTCGTTGCCTGAACGCTGAACGGAAGAAGCTTGTCTGTTGGCACCAAGAGCTTCTGAAACGATTGCTTCGATATCCTTAACTTCAAATTCAGAGTTTATTGAATAAGTAACAGCCATTCCGCCTGCAAAGTCGGTGTCAAGGTTGAAACCCTGGATGAGGAGTGAAACTGCACTTGCAATCATCAAAATAATTGATATACCTAAATATATAGGTCTTTTCGCTGTAATTTTAAGCATTGTTAGCACCCTCCTTTTTCTTTGATATACCATAAAGCCAAAGATTCTTTACATTCATACCAACAAGCTGTTTGAGCAAGAATTTTGTAAGGAAAATTGCTGAAAGCATACTTACAACAACACCAATCAGAAGAGTTGTACCAAATCCTTTGATTGTACCTGTACCGAAATAGATAAGTATGATTGCAGAAATAATAGTTGTGATATTTGAGTCAACGATAGCTGAGAGCGCTCTGTGGAAACCTGCATCAATTGCTGAACGAACTGTTTTTCCAAGGCGAAGTTCTTCTTTTACTCTTTCAAAAATAACAACGTTGGCATCAACCGCCATACCTATCGAGAGAATGATACCGGCAATACCGGGGAGAGTAAGGTTGATGTGAAGATTTGCAAGGATTATGCAAACTATTCCGATGTATCCTGCAAGAGAAATATCTGCAACAAGACCGGGCAGACGATAGATAAGAAGCATAAAGAGCATAACCAAAATCAAACCGATTATACCGGCTTTGAGTGCCTGAGCTAACGCAGTTTCACCCAAGGTTGCGCTAACTGCTCTGAGTTCAACCTGGTTAAGAGTGAAGGGAAGCTGACCTGAGCGAATTTGTGCTGCAAGGTTCTTTGCAGATTCAGCAGTGAAGTCTGCACCTGAAATGATACAGTCTTCTGAGTCAATTCTTTCACCAACAGTGGGAACAGAAACGGGCGTTTCATCCATCATAATAGCAATGTAGTTCTGACCCTGGGGAAGAAGAGAAACTCTTTCTGTTGCATCGGCAAATTTCTGAACGCCTTCGGGATTGAGCTTAAGTGAAACATAGTGTTCATTTGAGCCCATCTCATTTGTTTGGCCATATTCAGCTTTTGCATCTTTAATATCAGAACCTGTAAGAACTACGTTGCCTTCATAGTCGACAAACTGAAGCTGGGCTGTTGCACCCAGGATTTTTGCTGCTTCGTCCGGATTTGAAACGGATGGGATTTCGATTCTTACTTTTTTTGTTCCCTGTCTTGTAACGGTAGCTTCCTGGTAACCAAGTCCGTCAAGACGAGTACGCATCATGCTTGTAACAGTATCCATCTGTTCGTCGGTAGGATTGTCGATTGCGGCTTCATAAACGATAACCGAACCACCCTTCAAATCAAGACCCTGAACAATACCGTCAGAGTCAAGAACACCGGGGAATCTGATCTCGTCAGTAAAGTCGAGACCATAGATTCCAACGAACACAACAGCAGCGATTACAAGAACAATGGCTGTAAGTTTAATAATACTTCTTGACATTGTAATGTCCTCCTTGTGTTCGCCTTGAAGTGTCAAGGCTTTGTATTTTAAGTGTTAATTATTTTCAAATCTGCATACCATTCTATTATAGCTTTTTTTTCAAATATAGTCAAGACTTAATACAAAAAAACAGCTCAAAAAATGTCTTTTTTTGAGCTGTTTTTAAATTAACAGGATATATGATTATTTCTGGTTTTTTTGAGTTTTTGTTTTTGCTTTGATCTCAATCGGGTTAAGAGTGAAAGGAAGCTGACCTGAACGGATTTGTGCTGCAAGGTTCTTTGCTGATTCAGCAGTGAAGTCCGTACTTGAAATGATACATTCTTTGGATTCAATTCTTTCATTAACAGACGGAATGGAAATGGGTATTTCGTCCATCATAATAGCAATGTAGTTTTGACCATAGGGAAGAGCGGAAACTCTTTCTGTTGCATCGGCAAATTTCTGAACGCCTTCGGGTTTGAGCTTAAGTAAAATATAGTGTTCATTTGAACCCATTTCGTTAATAGAGTCGTATTCGGCTATTGCGTCTTTGATATCTGAATCTGTAAGAACTACGTTGCCTTCATAGTCAACAAACTGAAGACGGGCAGTTGCACCAAGAATTTTTGCTGTTTCTTCAGGGTCTGAGACGGAGGGGATTTCAACTTTTATTCTTTTTTTTCCTTGCTTTTTAACGGTAGCTTCATGGTAGCCAAGTCCGTCAAGACGAGTACGCATCAGGCTTAGAGCAGTGTCCATTTGTTCGTCAGTGGGATTGTCGATTGCGGCTTCATAAATGATAACATAGCCATCTTCTAAAGCACGACGCTTCTCAATATGGTCAGACTTATCCTCTGAAGCATGGTCCTTATCAACATCGTTAGACTCATCCTTTGAATCACGGTCCCTATCAATATCGTCAGACTTGTCGGAGAAACTCAGCTTTTCAGTAAAGTTGAGATGATTTATTCCAACGCACACAACAGCAGCGATTACAAGGACAATAGCTGAGATTAAGATAATTCTTTTTGACATATTGATGTCCCCCCAAATTCTCTTTGAAATGCCATGGCTTTTACATTTTATAATTATAGCTTTTTTTTCAAATATAGTCAAGAGTTAATACAAAAAAACAGCTCAAAAAATGTCTTTTTTTGAGCTGTTTTTAAATCTGTAAGAAATACAATTATTTGTGACGTTTCTGGACTTTTGTGTTGATGCCGATTATGCCACCCACAGCACCACAAAGAAGTCCAATTACAGCCGCCGTAAGAAAAGAGCCCCCAAAATCCATATTTTTTGAAATCAGATTTCCAAGCAAACAGAGCAAAAAGGTATATATCACCCCACACCCCGCACCAAAGAATATTCCCTTGCTGTCAAAGTGTCTCCCGGCCATAAGTCCGGCAAAAAGAGTGCCGATTGCTGTTATGATGTTTGCGGTGATAGTGATACCCTTGTCTGAAAATGCTTTGAAGGTTGCAATAAGGGCTGAAGGAAACAAAAGGAGAATTGAGATTATGTAGGCAATTACTACTGCTTTCAGCATATATAAGACACCATCAAGCAATCCGGATGATTCCGTTTTATAGTTTTGACTGGAATTAAACAAAAAAAGACCTCCTCTTTGTATTCATATATCAAATGTATATGAATGAAAGAGGAGGGTTATTACGATTCAACTTTAAATTATTCTTCAGTAGCTTCGATTTCTTCGGTTTTTTCTTCTGCACCACGCTTGAGAAAACGAGAAACGGCAGAACGGTCAACGGTAATAAAGGATTTGTTTGTACCAATGCCTGATTCAAGAACAAAAAGGTCGTCTTTTATTCTTACAATTTTTCCGTGGATGCCGCCGATTGTAGCAACTTCATCATTAACCTTGAGAGAAGCAAGCATATTTTTGAGCTCTTTTTCCTTCTTTTTCTGGGGTCTGATAAGGATGAAGTAGAACACTGCAATCATAAGGATAAGGGGAAGGAATGCCACAATTCCGCCACCTGCAGCTGCACTACCATTTGCAGCAGGAGCAGTAGTAGTTGCTGCTGAAACTGTTGTAAATAAGAAATTCATTTAAATTACCTCCTAAAACTTGTAATGCAAAGTATTATAACCCTTTTTTATTAATTTTGCAAGGGGAAAAGAAAATTTTTACAAATAATTTAAAAATTAAATTCTTTGAGACAGCTTTTCGATGTTTTCTGCTCTGAATGTTTCAAACCTGTTTTCATCGAGGGCTGAGCGAATGTCTGCTGCTAATTTATTGTAAAAATGTAAATTGTGAATAACAGCCAGACGAAGAGCAAGTATCTCATTCGCTTTGAAAAGATGTCGAAGATAGCCTTTTGAAAAGTTTCTGCAGGTGTGACAAGTACAGTTCGGATCAAGGGGAGAGTCATCCCGTTCGTATTTTGCATTATTAATATTCACTATCCCGAGTGAAGTGAAAAGAGTACCGTGTCTTGCATTCCGGCTTGGCATTACACAGTCGAAAAAGTCAATGCCGCGCCATACCCCTTCAATTATGTTCTCGGGAGTGCCAACTCCCATAAGGTATCGGGGTTTGTTTTCAGGGGCAAAAGGTTCAACTGCTTCAATTATGTCGTACATTACCTCAGCAGGCTCACCAACAGCCAAACCACCTATGGCATACCCATCAAGGTCAAGGTCGGTAATCTGTTTCATATTTTCAATTCTGAGGTCTTTGTAAGTGCTTCCTTGATTGATACCAAAAAGCATTTGATGAGGGTTAATTGTGTCATTGAGGGAGTTAAGACGCTGCATTTCGGCTTTGCAACGTTTGAGCCAACGAACAGTCATTTCTGATGAAGCTTTGGCGTAATCTTTTTCACATGGATTCTCCACACATTCGTCAAATGCCATTGCTATGGTTGAGGCAAGATTTGATTGGATTTGCATACTTTCTTCAGGTCCCATAAAAATCTTTCTTCCGTCAATGTGTGATGAAAAATAAACGCCTTCTTCTTTGACTTTCCGAAGCTTTGCCAAAGAAAAAACCTGAAAGCCACCACTGTCGGTAAGAATTGGTCTGTCCCAATTCATAAACTTGTGCAAACCGCCTAAGGATTTAACTACCTCGTCTCCGGGACGGAGGTGGAGGTGATAGGTGTTTGAAAGCTCCACCTGGCAGCCAACAGCTTTCAGGTCGTGAGCATCAAGACCGCCTTTGATTGCAGCGGCAGTACCCACATTCATAAAAACGGGAGTTTGTACAGTGCCATGAACTGTATGAAATTCACCTCTGCGGGCATTTCCTTCTTTTTTTATAAGTTTAAACATATTCTTTACCTTTTCTTTTATTTATTCTGATTTTTTGCATAACGGACTGCCTTTTATTCAATGAACATTGCATCACCAAAACTGAAAAATCGGTATTTTTCATTAATTGCCTCGGTGTATGCTTTCATGATTGAATCCCGGTCATAAAGAGCCGAAATAAGCATCAAAAGGGTTGATTCAGGCAAATGAAAATTGGTAATAAGTGAATCAACTGTCTTAAATTTGTAGCCGGGGTAGATAAAGATGGAAGTATCCCCCGAACCGGGAATTACTGTACCGTCATCGTGACAGCTGCTCTCTAAGGTGCGGACAGAGGTTGTGCCAACACAAATAATTCTGCCGCCACTTTTTTTAGTTTCGTTTATTGTCCGGGCGGTTTCTTCGGAAATTTCAAAGTATTCAGAGTGCATTTTGTGTTCTTCAATTGTGTCAACGGACACCGGTCTGAATGTGCCAAGTCCCACATGAAGGGTGACAAATGCTGTTTTTACACCTTTAAGGCGAAGCTTTTCAAGAAGATCGTCCGTAAAATGAAGTCCTGCTGTAGGAGCTGCCGCAGACCCCTCAATTTTTGAGTACACGGTCTGGTAGCGATTTCTGTCCTGGAGCTTTTCTTTTATATAAGGAGGAAGAGGCATTTCTCCCAATTTATCCAAAAGTTCTTCCCAAACACCATCAAATTCAAAACGGACAATGCGGTTTCCGTCATCCCGAACCTCAACGACTTCGGCTTTCAATAGCCTGTCACCGAAAACAAAGCGACTACCGACCTTTGCTTTTTTACCGGGTTTCAGGATAACCTCCCAAAGGTCAATTCCCAGACGTTTAAGAAGAAGAAATTCTATTTTACCGCCGCTTCCCTCTTTTACGCCATAAAGACGTGCAGGGATAACTCTTGTGTTATTTAAAACAAGGCAATCTCCTGGATTCAGATACTCTGAAATGTCATAAAAATGCTTGTGGGAAATCTCTCCCGTTTTTCGGTTTAAGACCATAAGCCTTGAGGCTGTACGGTCTTTAAGTGGAGTTTGAGCAATCAGCTCAGGTGGTAAATCATAGTAGAAATCTTTTATGTTCAAAGTATATTCTTACCTTTCAATTCAATATTAATAAGCTTGTTCAAGATGTGTATCTGTATAATAGTGAGTCAGAATTTCGTCATATGTAAATCCGGCCTGGGCCATTCCTTTTGCTCCGTATTGGCTCATTCCTACGCCGTGTCCCCAACCCTCGCCACTAAAGACAAAAGTGTCATGAGAGCCTTGTGCTTTCACTGTGCTGTAGAATTTGTTTGTTTTTCCGTCGTACGAGCTGAGCTGACCCGAAATTTGTGAAAGACTGTTTCCCTTTGAAAGAAGCCACACTGTACCAAGAGTTTGAGCTTTTGTGGTTTTTCCGTCTGTGATATAGACAACGGGTTTGGTTTCGACGCCGCCTCTTGAAACAGTATATCGTTGGCTGTAGGTAGCCTCGCTGAAGATGCTTCGACACGCCTCCCGCTCAAAGGTTTTTGAACCATTTGTGCCGGAAACCAAAAGCTTCAGAACACTGCCTGATGGTGTTGTTTCAACAACCGTAATATTAGTCACATCACCGATATTATATCCGCGACTGTTCATGATTTCCGTAACCCGTTGAACAGTCAGGGATTTTGTCCATTTTCCGTTGTATATATTTTCGGTATCTTCATAGGGGTTTTCTACACTTACCAGGTATGGAAAAGGCGTTCCCCAGACATTTTCAACACTTTCGGTATATGCCCCCATAGAAGAAGAATAGACTGCCTGAACAAGGGTATCTTCATAGAAAAGTAATTCACCACGTGTTTCATCAACTGCTGTATGGACACTTTCGGATTGGTCGGCAGTGGTGGCATATGCCTGACAGCAGACCGTTCTGCAAACGTCAAATCCATAGTTTTTGTGATAATTTATTCTGCCAAGGGCAAAATTACGTGCGCAAACAGCCTGAGCCTTAAGTGCTTCAACTTCCCACGAAGGTGACATTTCACGGCATACAACACTGTAAAGATAGGACTCAACAGGAATAATGTTTGTTACTGCCAGGTTTGATGAATTAAGAATCTTACACTCAAAACCACCGCGGTATGTACCTTTTGCTGAACCGGATATGGTCAGCAGTGCATCATGATTCTCGTAATCGTAATGGTATATTCCGAGCGTTTTAGCACTATCATCTGTTAAAAAAATCGGTTTATTTTTACCTGTGTTAAAAACACATACAGCTTTTTGGGATACTGACAAAGGAGTTCCCTTTATGCTCAGATTTTCTGCAGCCCAAAGAGCGTCGTTGTTGTTTTTATATATGCCGCCTAAAGCTATGTATTCAGAGTTTATAAATGCCGGAAAAGCTTCTATGCCCGAAGCCTTCAAACTTTCAACAGATTGGATAAGCTCTTCGATAGTTGTATGTGCTGAATACTTAACGTGGTATGCAGGTCCGGATTCCGCAGTATCAGGCCGCACGTTGACAGAGACAACAGACGTGCTGACTACCGGTATGAAATCCCGTTCATCAACAAGTCCGACAGAAAAACCGTCAGTTGAGTCTATGGTCAAGGAATTTACCTCGGTAGAACCATAGTATATACCAACTCTCAGGGTGTCTTCATAGTCTTTAGCGCCAACGTTGATGAAAAGTATTGAAACCAACAAGACACATATTATTAAACTCAGAATAAGAAAGTGTTTTTTCATAGTAAATCAGTCCTTAAAGGAGTCGTGTATTTTCACATTAATTAATCTTCGACAAAAATTGACGAAAATCCTTTAAATAAATGTTAAAATTGTGTTACAAAAAATAATTGACATTACCTTGAAGATGGAATATAATAAACTAATTAATAATTAATTTGTGTAGGAGGACTAATTCATGAAAAAATATAATGTAGGAATTATTGGTGCCACAGGTATGGTAGGACAAAGGTTTATTACCTTGCTTTCAGGTCATCCGTGGTTTAATATTGTTCTTTTGGCAGCATCTTCAAGAAGTGCGGGAAAAACGTATGTTGAAGCAGTAGGAAATCGTTGGGCAATGAAAACTGAAATCCCTGAGAATATAAAGGGTATGGTTGTTCTTGATGCAACTGCTGATATTGAAAAGATTGCGGCTGAGGTTGACTTTGTTTTCTGTGCTGTGGATATGAAAAAGGACGAAATAAGAGCACTTGAAGAAGCTTATGCAAAGGCAGAGTGCCCGGTTGTTTCAAACAATTCAGCACACAGACACACAAGCGATGTTCCTATGATTATTCCCGAAATCAATCCTGAACATGCAGAAATCATAGAAGCTCAGAAAAAGAGACTGGGTACAAAACGCGGATTTGTATCTGTTAAATCAAACTGCTCTCTCCAGAGTTATGTTCCTGCACTTCATCCCCTTAAGAAATTTGGTATAAAAAATGTTTTGGCTTGTACATACCAGGCTATTTCCGGTGCGGGTAAGACTTTTGAAACATGGCCTGAAATGGTGGATAATGTTATTCCGTTCATAGGTGGCGAAGAAGAAAAGAGTGAAGTTGAGCCACTTAAGATTTGGGGCGAAATTAAGGGCGATGAAATTGTTGACGCAACTTCTCCTGCAATTACAACTCAGTGCCTTCGTGTTCCTGTTTCGGATGGACATACCGCTGCTGTTTTTGTCAGCTTTGAGAACAAGCCCTCAATTGAAGAGATAAAAGAGGCATGGAAATCCTTTAAAGGTGAACCGCAAGACCTTGAACTTCCTTCAGCTCCCAAGCAGTTCCTTAACTATTTTGAAGAGGACAATCGTCCTCAGGCAAAGCTTGACAGAGATATGGAAGGCGGAATGGCAGTTTCAATCGGACGTCTCCGTGAAGACAGCCAGTATGATTACAAGTTTGTATGTCTTTCTCATAATACCCTTCGTGGTGCAGCAGGCGGAGCTGTGCTTATGGCAGAACTTCTTGCGGCAAAGGGCTATTTTGATAAATAAATAAAACGGAATCAAAAGCGTGCAGAAATCGTTTCTGCACACTTTTGCATATGGGATTTTAAGAATGAGGTGAAAACAAATGATAAATATACTCCTTTGCGGAGCTAATGGAAAGATGGGCAATGCGGTACAACGTGTTGTTGAAAGTCAGGACAACGTGAATATTGTTGCGGGTTTTGATATAAACACCCACTCGGATGGTTTCCCTGTTTATGATAAATTGAGCATGGTTTCGGAAAAGATAGATTGCATAATTGACTTTTCACATCCGTCTTTGACTGACGAGATACTTGATTATGCAAAGGATAACAAAATTCCTGCAGTTATTTGCACAACGGGACTCTCGAAAGACCAGATTTCAAAGCTTGAGTTTTATTCAAAATCTACGCCGATTTTCTTTTCTGCCAATATGTCAATTGGCATCAATTTGATTATTGACCTTGTTTGTAAGGCTTCAAGGGTGCTTGAAGAAAACTTCGATATTGAAATAATAGAAAAGCATCACAATCAAAAGATTGATGCACCCAGCGGCACTGCTCTTGCTATTGCAGATGCCATTTCGGATACTGTTGCTTTCAATCCCAAATATATGTTTGACAGACATTCTGTGAGACAAAAGAGAGACAAAGATGAAATAGGAATCCACGCAGTTCGCGGTGGGAATATTGTTGGAGAACACAGTGTTATTTTTGCTGGTACTGATGAAGTGATTGAGATAAAACATTCAGCAACCTCAAAGGAGGTATTTGCTGTTGGTGCTGTTCGGGCTGCTATGTTCATGAAAGGGAAGCCAGCTGGGCTTTACAGCATGACTGAACTAATAAAAGAACAGTAAATTTTGTCAGTCTATTGACTTTTTTTGAGAAATATGGGATAATAATGCATAATGAATGGTAGAGGCGCAGTGTTTATAAGTAACACAGTTTAATGTCGGGTGCAAAACTCTGTGTAAAAGGAAACATTGCCGAAATAGCTGAACTGCCCGGGGTTCAGCGGTTGGGATGCAACAAAATATGTTGTATACTGTCACGTTTGTGGAGAGCTATCTGACCTATGTTTAATGTAAATTCCCTCAACCGAAGCATTCATATTGCTTCGGTTTTTTTTGTAAAGAGGAGAAAAAGATTGAAAAAAATAAAAATAATATATATTTAGCCGTAATACGGCAGAACGGAGAGATTTTCATATGAAAAAATCAACCATCATTAAGCTCGTTGTGATTCTTCTTGCTTTGGTTGCTGTAGTCGTAAGTGCTACCACAGTAAGAACTTCGGTTGAAGCTGTTGACTGCGGTCTTTGCAGTGATGCAGGAGAAATCATTGCGGACTGTGAGGAATGTGGCGGAGTTGGAACTGTTCCTCCCGCAAGTAACTATTATGCAACATTTGTTTCGTTGCTACCCCCAATCCTTGCAATTATTCTTGCGCTTGTAACAAAAGAAGTTTATTCATCATTGTTTATAGGTATTGTTGTTGCGGCACTTTTTGCATGTAACTTTAATCCGGTTTCAGCAATGGACACACTTCTAGGCGCCGGACTAGTCAGTGCTGTTTCAGACACAGCGGGAATTTTCATATTCCTCGTTGTTCTTGGAATACTTGTAGCTCTTGTTAACAAAGCAGGAGGCAGTGCTGCTTTTGGCGCTTGGGCTGAAAAGAACATAAAGTCAAGAACCGGTGCAATGATTGCAACATTTATTCTTGGTGTTCTCATTTTCATTGACGACTATTTCAACTGCCTGACAGTTGGTTCTGTTATGCGTCCTGTTGCTGACAGACACAAAATTTCAAGAGCAAAGCTTGCGTATCTTATTGATGCTACGGCAGCTCCTGTTTGTATGATTGCGCCTATTTCTTCCTGGGCTGCAGCAGTTTCAAGCTACGCTCCTGAAGGCCAGGGCCTTTCACTGTTTGTTCAGGCAATACCCTACAACTTCTATTCCTTGCTCACATTTATTTTCATTATCGCTGTTTGTGTAATGAAGTGCGACTTTGGTCCTATGAAGCTTCATGAACTTAATGCACTCAACAAGGGTGACTTGTTTACAAGTGGTGAAAAGGTTGAAGACGAAGCACAAGAAGTCGGAAATCCAAAGGCGAAGGTTGTTGACCTTGTTCTTCCAATTATCGTGCTTATTGCAATATGTGTGGTTTCACTGATTTATGTTGGTGGATTCTTTGGCGTTGACATCTGGGGCGGAACTGAAAATGCAGGCAACTTTATCGGTTCATTTGGTAACACAGACGCTACATTTGGTCTTCCCTGGGGTGCTATAATCGCACTGGTACTTACGATTGCATACTTTATGGCAAGAAAGCTCGTTTCCTTCAAGGAAGCTATGGAATGTATCCCCAAGGGTTTTGTTGCAATGGTTCCACCAATTTTGATTCTTACATTTGCTGTTTCACTTAAGAATGTTAACCTCCTTATGGGATATGAAGTGTTTGTTGAAAATGTTCTTGGTAATGCAAGTGCTCTTCAGAACCTGCTTCCTGCAGTTATCTTTGTTGTTGCTTGTGTTCTCGCTTTTGCAACAGGTACATCCTGGGGAACTTTTGGTATCCTTATCCCGATCGTTACTGCAATCTTTGAGCCGGGCAACCCGCTTCTCATTATCGGTATGTCTGCTTGTCTTGCAGGTGCTGTTTGTGGTGACCACTGCTCACCTATCTCAGATACAACAATTATGTCGTCAGCAGGTGCAAAGTGCGATCACATAAACCATGTTTCAACACAGTTGCCTTATGCAATTACTGTTGCTGTGATTTCTTTTGTGTCATACGTAATCGCAGGCTTCGTTCAGAACTGGTACATTGTATTCCCAATTGCTGTTGTTCTTACTGTTGGTACATTGCTTGTTGTTAAAACAGCTGGTAAGAAAGCAAATCAGTAATCTCTGTTTTTCGGATGAAAAGTCCCAACCTCGGTTGGGACTTTTTTGTATTAAAAAACCAGAGGTTGTGTAAAATATAAATTATCAATTGGGATGGGGATAAAGTTTTTTGTTTCGTTGACAAAAATGTGGAATTATGCTATAGTAATTTTATGTAAAGTTTTAAATTAATCCAACTTTTGCTACGTTTAGTTTATTTGCGAATTTTAACGGATAAGATTTTAAAAAGAGTTCGCTTATTGCAGATGAGATAAAAAACGAACTCGGAGGATAAAGATAAATGAAAACAGTAATACAAACAGAAAAAGGTTCTGCAATTAATAATAAAAAAAGTGGTAATCCAAAAAATAAATCCTTGCAAGGATTAAGAGCAGTTGCAATTCTAGCCATATTTATTTCCCATATAGGAATTGGAAACCTTGGGGTTTTGGGTGCGTGGGGAGTTTCTGTGTTTTTTGTGTTGTCTGGGTTCTTAATGCTTTATAATTATATGCCAAGGGAAACAATCCCCCAAAATAGTTTTGGTTTTGCATGGAATAAAATAAAAAGATTATATCCGTTGCATATTGTTACAATGCTTTTTGCTGCTTTTTATGCTGTTATAAAGACGAGAATGCTTGAAAAAACTATCTTAGATATAGGAATTCATACTTTACTTATTCAGATGTGGATTCCAAAGGCTGAGTTTTATGCTACATTAAATGGACCATCTTGGTATTTGTGTGTCTCGTTTTTCTTGTACCTTATGTTTCCCTTGATGCTAAAATTATTTAAAGGAAACATGTCACAGAAAAAAGTAGTTTTATATATATGCATATTTTTTGTTGTTGAGATTTTCGTATCATTGGCAACGTTTTTATTAAATAATCATGATGAAAGCTTGTGGTTTTCTACTAAGTGGATTACATATTATTCTCCGCCCGTAAGGTTAATTGATTTCTTTATGGGATGTTGTCTTGGTTATTTGTTTTTGGATAGAAGTGAATGTAATAAAAACTATTTTCTTGAGTTAGCGGTTTGTATTCTAGTACCAATTTCTCTTTTGATATATGTTTCAGAGTATGGAATATTAGGCTCACAATCAGTTAAATATACTCTTTTGTTTTTACCTACAAGTATGATTTTGCTTTGGGTTGTAGCCGGTGAAAAAGGTGTTATTCCAAAGATTTTGTCAACGAGAGTATTTGTATGGCTGGGAGATTTAAGTCCGTATATCTTTTTAATTCATGGCGTGGTACTTAAATATTGCAGGGCAGGTTTTTCTGTTGCATTTTCAATTACAAATGTATATATTACTGCAACGGTTTCTTTGGTTGCAACGATTTTTGGAGCTTTTATATGGCGCAAATTAGATGGATGTTTGCAAAAGAGATTAAAAGCAAATAGAGTTTGACCTGACCTGGATATATATAATTTTGTTAAAAGAATTATTTTAAATTTTTCAGATAAAGAGGAGATTTCCAATGCTGAGCAGAATTGAATCGTGGTTTACAAATGGATGGATGGGCATAGCAGATATGCTTATGACGGCACTTTGCGTTTTTTTCTCATTGTCAATTCATGAATTTGCTCACGGCTTTGCTGCGTACAAGCTTGGTGACAACACGGCGAAATCTATGGGCAGGCTGAATCTCAGTCCTATGAGTCATTTGGACCCTATTGGTGCGATTTGTTTATTTTTATTTGGTTTTGGCTGGGCGAAACCCGTACCGGTAAATCCCGGGAACTTTTCCGTCGGTAAACGTAAATCAGGTATGGTTATTACCTCTGTTGCAGGTCCGTTGGCAAACCTTATTGTAGCATTTTTATCGGTCTTTTTTCTCAGAACAATTTTAGCAATTGTGATTAAAATGGGAATAGCTTCGGGTTTGGCAAACTCATTGCTGGAAGTCATTATAACTTTGCTTTCAACTCTTATGGTTATGAATATCAGTCTTGCTGTGTTCAATCTTATCCCCATCCCGCCCCTTGACGGCTCAAAAGTACTTAATTCAATCCTGCCGGCAAGGATATATTTCAAGATTATGCAGTATGAACAGTATGGGTTTATCCTTCTTATTTTGCTTATAAATACGAGTTTCTTCGGGAATCTTTTGAACAGGCTGGTGTTTCTGATTTTAAGTGCTTTTGATACTTTAGTGGGATTTATTCCGTTTATTTAGATTTTAAGGATATGGAGAGAGGGTTATGAACCAGCTTTCGTTTAAGCTTGAGTCATTTGAAGGGCCGCTTGACCTTTTGCTTATGCTCATAAAAAAGAATAAAGTTAGTATTTATGATATTCCTATTGCTGAGATTCTTGAGCAATACCTTGCGGTTATGCAACAAATGGAGGAGATGGACCTTGAACAGTCAAGTGAGTTTTTGGTAATGGCTGCAACTCTTTTGCAGATTAAATCCAAAATGCTGCTCCCAAAGACCGAGGACGAAGAAGAGGAGGACCCTCGCACAGAGCTTGTAAGAAGGTTGCTTGAATACAAGCAAATTAAGGAAACCATAGAGTTTTTCCGTGAACGGGAAAATTCTGATGCAGGACTTTTTTTCAAGTTGCCTGACCCTATTGAGAGACCGCCTGCGGTTTTTGATTGTTCTTCCCTTACGATTGAAAATTTAGCCAAGGCCTATGCAATGTCTTTTGTGAAAATGGAGCGTAAGCTCCCACCCCCCAAACGGTCTTTTTCGGGGATTGTGGGACACGAAAAGGTCTCTATAAAGGACAGGGTTAAAAAAATATGGACAAGCCTTGTAAAAAAGGGCAAGATTATGTTCAAGGATTTGTTTTCTGAAGTAAAATCAAAGCCTGAGGCAGTAGCGTCTTTCCTGGCGGTTCTTGAAATGATTAAAATGAACAAGATTACAGTTGAGGAAACTGATGAGAGAGGCAGGTACACTGTAACTAAAATCTCAGAGGATAATTCATTTGATTTTGAAGATTTGGAGGAATTGGAGAGTTAAAAGAATATACTTTCCTAAGGGTTGTATGAATTTTAAAGAGGCAGAAGCCATAATTGAAGGAATTTTATTTGCTGCCGGGGATTCGGTGGAGATTGAAAGAATAGCGGATATACTTGATATAGATTTGAAAAGCACACGGGCTTTGGTACAAGCGCTCATCGACAAGTATGATGACGAAAAGCGCGGACTGAAGATTATACGACTTGAGGATTCGTACCAGATGTGCACAAGAGAGGAATACAAGGATTACATATCAAAACTTGCGGAGCCTAGAAGAATGCAAAGTCTTTCCAATGCGGCTATGGAGGTGCTTTCTATAATTGCTTATAAGCAGCCCGTAACCCGTGCTGTAATAGAGCAAATCCGTGGCGTTTCATGTGATAATCTTGTAAATAGACTGATTGAAAAAGGTCTTGTTGAGGAGATTGGCAGACTTGATACTCCGGGAAGAGCAATGCTTTTCGGCACTACAGAAGAATTTTTAAGATGTTTTGGAATTGAAAGCTTTATGGATTTGCCGGAATATGAAAAAATCAGCAGTGATGAGGTTGCCTTGGAGGATGAATATCTTGAAAAAGCTGCTGAGGAAGACGTTGAGACAAATTCTTTCGAACACAATGAAAACGACATATTGTATGACGAAGAATTTATAGATGAATAGTGCGCTTGTTTAGTTGGTGGGGTGTTTATGGGATATGTTTTAATAACTACTTTTATAGTTTCAGGAATAATTGCATATATTTTGTGGGCCCCGGTGAAAGTTACAGTCGAGTACAGAAGCAAAAAGACAACGGTATCTTTCAGGTGCAGATTTTTCAAATTCACATTAAAACCAAAAACAAAAGAAAAATCAGAGAAAAAAGATGCCCCAAATGAAACAAAATTAAAATTGACAGAAAAGCTCAGAAAATGGAAATCAGATTTTGAGGAATACAAGATTTTTCTGGATGAAATAATGATTTTACTCCAAGACAGAGCGAAGCTCACGGGGATTTATGTTCGCATTCACTATGGTACCGGAAATGCAGCAACTACCGGGATACTGTATGGTGGAATTTGGGCGCTTGTGGGAAGCGTTTATGCGTATCTTTGCCGATATGTTTCGGTTGAATATCCCAAAGTTGAACTGAAACCTAACTTTAACGACAAGGAGCTGGACGTTGAGCTGGCGGGAATAATCGAAGCTCGGCTTGTGCATATTATTACTGCGGTTTTTCGCAGTGTAAAGTTATATTCAAAACATAAAAAGATAAAAGGAGCGAATTAAAATGGCAGAACAACATCCTATTCAAGGTCTGATGTATACAGCTATGCAGAGCATAAGAGAAATGATTGATGTTAATACAATAGTTGGGGACCCCGTACAATCACCGGACGGAACTATTATTATCCCGATTTCAAAGGTTGGATTGGGCTTTGGTGTTGGTGGTTCGGATTTTGTGCCGAAAAATGGCAAGATGAGTGAAAACTCAGCAACTCCCTTTGGCGGTGGTGCAGGTGGTGGTGTTTCCATAACTCCCGTTGCCTTTATGGTGGTTGGAAACGGCCAGATAAGAATGATGTCGGTTAATGCCGAAAACTCAGTATACGACAGAATTCTTGATATGATTCCCGATGCAATAGATAAGCTTGTTGAGGTTAAAGATAACTACAAGCTTAAAAGAGCAGAAAAGAAGAATCAGTCTATGACTCAAACCGAAGAGTTTTTTGAAGAGTAATAGTTTGCGGCGGTAAACTTATACCGCCGCTGTTTGGTATGTGTACTTAAATCTGAAAGGGTAAGTGGATAGCTTGGAAAAATTACTTATAATCGATGGCAACAGTATCTTAAACCGTGCTTATTATGGTATCCGTATGCTCAATGCACCGGATGGAACGCCGACAAACGCGGTATATGGCTTTTTGAATATTCTTCTTAAGTATCTTGAAGAGGATACTCCTGATTATTTGTGTGTTGCTTTCGACGTGAAAGAAAAAACCTTCCGTCACAAAATGTATGATCTGTATAAAGCTCAGAGAAAACCCGCTCCTGAGGATTTTTTGGTTCAGCTCCCTGTTATAAAAGAAGTGCTTTGGGCAATGAATTGTCGTTGCCTTGAAAAGCCCGGATACGAGGCGGACGATATTATAGGCACTGTATCACGTTTGTGTGAAGAAAAGGGTATTGAATGTTCTGTGCTTACGGGTGACAAGGACGATTTGCAACTTGCGTCCGATCTGGTGAAAATAAAGCTTGTTATCTCAAAAATGGGCAGCACAACAACCACGGTATACGGCAAAGATGAAGTCTTTGAAAAATATGCGGTTACACCAAGGGAGTTCATTGACGTAAAAGCCCTTATGGGAGATTCCTCCGATAATATACCCGGGGTAAAGGGTATCGGTGAAAAAACGGCATTTTCTTTAATTGAAAAATACAAGAGCATTGACAAAATCTTTGAAAACATAGAAAACCTTGATGTGACACCTTCTGTACGGAAAAAGCTTGAGGAAGGGAAAGATGACGCATATCTGAGCAGAACCCTTTCTGAGATTAACAGAAATGTACCTATTGAATTCAGTTTTGAGGATTGCAGAATCAGAGAGTACAACAATAATGAACTTGCAATACTTTTCACAAAGCTTAATTTCAAGTCTTTTTTGAGTAAACTTAACCTATCTCCTGCCGCTTCTTCTGAAAGTGTGGAAGAAGAGTTTAAGGGTATAAGCAAATCGATTGATAATGAAGAATTAAAGGCTGTCTTGAAAAAAACTGATGCATTTGTTTACAGACTTTATAAGAATGGGAACAGTGCTGATTTGGCAGTTGCCTTTGATGATGAGTATTATATTGTTGAAGGGGTTGAAACTGAAACCCTCGAACTGTTTTTCCAAAATGAAAAAATAAAGAAGTGCGGGTTTGATGTAAAGGAAGATATACTGTGGTTGAGAGACCGAAATGTTGAATTTAAGGGCATAGCCTTTGACGGAGCGATTGCAGCTTATGTTCTTCATCCTGAACGCAGCTCTTATGATATTGAAGGACTCGCCTTTGAGTTTTTTGGAATTACATCAAAAAAATCTGCAGAAGAGGATAATGGGCAGATTTCATTTGACTTTGATAATGAAAAATCAGCGGATAATTCAGCCTTTGAGCTTTTTGCTCTTCAAAAACTCTGGAAAAGATTTAATAAGGAATTGGAAGAAAACGGACAACTGAAGCTTTATTATGAGGTTGAGCTTCCCCTTGTTGAAGTCCTTGCGGATATGCAGCATACAGGGGTGTTTGTTGAACGTGAGACATTGGAGAAGTTTGGGAATGACCTTCGTGAAAACATAAAAAATGCAGAACGGACAATTTTTGAATATTCGGGCTGTGAGTTTAACATAAATTCGCCCAAACAGCTTGGAGATGTTTTGTTTGAAAAACTAAATCTTCCTCACGGGAAAAAGACAAAAACAGGGTATTCCACCAATGCAGACGTTTTGAAAAAGCTCCAGGGTGTTCATCCTGTTGTTGATGTGATATTGGAATACCGGGCAATGACTAAACTGCTGTCTACCTATGTTGATGGTCTGCTTAGTGTTATTTCGAAAGAAACGGGCAGAATTCATTCGAATTTTAAACAGACAGTTACAGCTACCGGCAGAATAAGCAGCACCGAACCCAATATGCAAAATATTCCGGTAAGAACAGACAGAGGTCGTGAAATGCGACGTATGTTTGTTGCCCAAGGCGATAGAATTCTTATAGATGCAGACTATTCACAGATTGAGCTTCGCGTTCTTGCTCACATAGCAGATGATGAGAATATGAAAAAAGCTTTTCAAAGTGGTGTTGATATTCATACCCAGACTGCATCCCAGGTATTTGGGGTTCCTTTGGATGAGGTAACGCCGGCTATGCGTTCATCTGCAAAAGCTGTGAATTTCGGTATAGTTTATGGTATAGGTGACTTCTCACTGTCTCAGGATTTGAAAATATCTGTAAAAGAAGCTAAACAGTATATAGAGAATTACCTGAACAGTTATCCATCCATAAGCAAGTATATGGCAGATATTGTGGAAAGCGGCAAAAGATTGGGCTATGTTTCTACCATCTTAAACAGACGCAGATACATTCCTGAGCTTAAATCAAGCAACCGGATAACTCAGGCCTTTGGAGAACGAGTTGCTCTTAATGCGCCGATTCAGGGCACTGCGGCAGATATAATAAAAATTGCGATGGTTAATGTTTCAAAAAGGTTGAAGGAAGAAGGACTCCGGTCTAAGCTTATCCTTCAGGTTCACGATGAGCTTATTGTTGAGGCTTTTCCGGATGAGGCTGAAAGGGCTTCGGAAATACTTGTTTCTGAAATGGAGAATGCAATGAAACTTTCGGTTCCTCTTGTTGTGGACTGTAATATGGGTAAAAGCTGGTACGAAACCAAGTAAACGCCCCCGAAAGGCTGTGAAAATAATGAAAATAATTGGAATTACAGGTGGCTCAGGTGCAGGGAAAAGTGTGCTTTGTGCCGAAATGAAAAAATGTGGAGCAACAATAGTGGACTCGGATAAAATTGCCCGGGATGTGACCCAAAAAAATGGCGAAGCTTATGCTGAAATCGTAGAACATTTCGGCAGAGAGATTTTAGACGAAAACCTTGAAATAAATCGAAAAGCTTTGGGAAAAATTGTGTTTGGGAACAAGGAAAAACTTGAATTGCTGAACGATATAACTCATAAGCATATATTTGAAAGAATGAATGAAGAAATTCGTGGATCGGAAGCGGAAATTGTTGCTTTGGATGTGCCACTTTTGTTCCAGGCGGATTTTCCGATACATTGTGACTTAACTGTGGCTGTTACAGCTCCTGAGCAACTTCGGATTGAAAGGATAATCCAAAGAGACGGCATAGATATTGAGACTGCGAAAATGCGGATTTCAAATCAGATGAGTGCGGATGAATACAATCGTTTGGCACATATATGCTTTTTGAACGATGGAGACAATGAAAAAGTGAAAGCTTTTGCACATGAGATTTGTAAGAAAGAAGAAAATTAATATAGAGGATTTGTGACGTGAAAAGAAAACGAGGCGGATGTTTAAGGTTTGTCCTGTGTATTTTACTTGCTGTTGTAATGCTTTATTTTGTGGCAGGGGATGGGAAAACCTTAATTTTGAAAAAAATTTATCCTGTAAAGTATCAGGAATATGTAGAGAAATGGGCGACAGAGTATTCTATCGATAAATATCTTGTTTATGCGGTTATAAAGGTGGAAAGCAACTTTGACCCAAATGCTGAGTCGAATGCGGGGGCAAAGGGTCTTATGCAGCTTATGGATAAAACCGCACAGGAATGCAGCGATAAGGGCGAAATGAACTATTCAATTCCTGATGATATGAATAATGCGGAAAAGAATATCCGCATGGGGTGTTTTTATCTTAGTACACTAATGAATAGGTATAAAGATTCTAAGTTGGCGGTTACTGCTTATAATGGCGGTACCGGAAATGTTGATGAATGGCTTTCAAATGATGAACTAGCAGATGGAAAAGGGGGACTTGGTAAAATACCTTACAAAGAAACAGAGAATTATGTTAAAAAGGTTTTCAGGACTTATGATGCCTATAACAGATTATATAAACTTAACGACTAAACAGGAGGGAAAGTATGAACAAGGATTTGCTTTATGAAAGAAAGAATGGATTTGAAGGAATATCGGAAAAAGAAAAAGCTCTTGTATTTGAGTTCTGTGATGAGTATAGTGAGGCTATCACAAAGGCAAAAACAGAAAGAGAGTTTAGTGACTTGACAGTGGCTATGCTTGAAAAGGCCGGGTTCAAAAATGTTTTGGAACAAACAGAACTAAAGAGCGGCGATAAGGTATATTGTGTTAATCGCGGAAAGGGTATAGCGGCTTTTGTAATTGGTAAAAAGCCAGTTGAAAACGGCGTTAATATCGTGGGTGCTCACATTGACTCACCAAGACTTGATTTGAAACAGAATCCGCTTTATGAAGATAATGGTATTGCGTATCTTAAAACTCATTACTATGGCGGCATAAGAAAATATCAGTGGTTCAGTATTCCCCTTTCTTTGCACGGAGTTATTGTGAAAACAGACGGAACTCAGATTTCGGTTAATATTGGAGAGGACGAAAAAGACCCGGTGTTCACTGTTGCGGATCTGCTTCCCCATCTTGGACAGGCTCAGGCAGAGAAAAAACTTGCAGTTGCATTTGAAGCAGAAAAAATGAATGTAATAGTTGGGAATATGCCCTGCGACGATGCGGATAAAGAAAAAGTTAAATATGGAGTAATGAAACTGCTCAATGAAAAGTATGGGATTGTTGAGAAAGATTTTATTACAGCGGAACTTGAACTTGTTCCTGCTTTCCCTGCAAGGGATTTAGGTCTAGACAGAAGTATGATTGGTGCCTATGGTCATGATGACAGGGTATGTGCATACACTGCTCTCAGAGCAATTATTGATACAAAGAATCCTGAAAAGACGGCTGCTTGTCTGCTTGTAGATAAAGAAGAAATAGGCAGTGTTGGTAACACGGGTATGAAATCGAGATTTTTCGAGAATTGCCTTGCAAAGCTTTGTTTGTTGTGTAATGGAAACTACAATGATATTATGCTTCGTGAGTGCCTTTCAAATTCTGCTTGTCTTTCTGCTGATGTTGGGGCTGCTTATGACGGCAATTATGCCGAGGTTTATGAAAAGAATAACAGTTGCTTCATAAACGGTGGCCTTTTGCTTACAAAGTACACGGGTGCACGAGGAAAAAGCGGGGCAAGTGATGCAAATGCTGAGTTTGTTGCAAAAGTATGTGAAATCATGGATAAAGCAAAGGTGCTTTGGCAATGCGGTGAACTTGGAAAAACTGACGCCGGTGGCGGAGGAACGATTGCCGGTTATGTTGCAAATCTTGATATCGAAGTTATTGACGCAGGTGTTCCGCTTCTTGCGATGCATTCACCCTTTGAGGTTGCAGGTAAATATGATGTCTACATGGCATATAAGGGATATAATGCATTTATGAACAGCTAAAAGGTTGAGACGGTCTTGGTTTATGGATATATAAACCAAGACCGTTTTTGAATATTCGGAAAATATTTGCATATAATACTTTAGGGCATATATTCATGAATCATAAAAAAATGGAAATTTAGGGTTGACAAAAGGACTTGTTTGTGCTAATATATAATAGTTAGTGTTGAAAACGTGCCGGAGTGGCGGAACTGGCAGACGCCCAGGACTTAAAATCCTGTGAGATTAGTTTCTCGTACCGGTTCGATCCCGGTTTCCGGCACCACTAATTTAAACTTTATATCGCAGGGTAGAGCAGTTTGGTAGCTCGTCGGGCTCATAACCCGGAGGTCGTCGGTTCAAATCCGGCCCCTGCACCCAGAAAAAAGCGTACTGAAAATTTCAGTGCGCTTTTTTCATCGATATAAATCTCTGTAGAGATTTTCGATATGTCATAAATGACTCGATATGTGCTGACGCACTCGATATGTCGCTAACGCGACGAGATTTATATCATATCGAGTTTGAGCGAAGCGAGAACATATCGATTTTGTGATAACAAAAATATCGAGCAATCGAAGATTGCATATCGTCTTAATATAGTGGCATCTAAACCATTCGGCTCTTCCAAAAAGATACGACAATTTTCGACAGAAAGTTGTCGTTTCTTTTTGTACTTTTATCTTTTCACTATTCTCTCTTCACTCTTATCTAAAATTGTCGTTTCAAGATAAGAGATAAAAGAGAATAGAGAATAGAAATGGTGGCTTTGCTTTCGCAAAGCTTATTTTAATATATGCATCTATATTGTTCTG
>JAZNSG010000049.1:0-30135 GCA_045591035.1 Clostridia bacterium
TACTTACCTGTTCTTGCCATACAGTTAAGAACTTCGTCAGCGAAGAGGAGGATGCCTCTCTTGTCACAAAGAGCACGAAGTGCAGGCATAAAGTCTGCAGGAGGAATGATTGAGCCGCCCCAACCCTGGATAGGTTCGAGAACGATAGCTGCAACATTCTTGCCGCCTGAAGCACAAGCGTTGTCAAGCATACCTTCGATCATATGAATGTATGGTGATGAATCCTTCCAAGCTTCTTCTTCGCTTCTGCCAAAGAAGTCACGGTATGGATTAGGTCTGGGAACAAGCATAAAGCCGGGAGCTCTCATATGTGTGTCAGGGCCAACAACTGCAAGTGAGTTTGCACCATAGGTCTTACCATGGAAATCTCTGAAGAAGGAAATAAATTCCTGCTTGCCTGTTGCAGCACGAGCACAACGAAGACCGGCTTCAACTGCTGTTGTACCTGAATCATAAAGCTGGAAACCGCCAAAACGTCCGCCTGTGATTTCGTGGAGCTTTTCAACAAGTTCCATCTTTACCTTTGTGGTAAAGTCGTGACAGTTCATAAGGTTCTTTGCATGGAAAGCAACTGCTTCACTGATTTTAGGATGGCAGTGGCCAAGACCTGTAACATAGATACCTGATGAGAAGTCAAGATATGTATTACCGTCAACGTCTTTAAGGGTGTAGCCGTAGCCTGATTCAAAAGAAACAGGGAACAGTGAAACCTGGCTTGAATAACCCTTGAAGTGCTTAGCACATCTTTCGTGATACTCGATTGATTTGGGGCCCGGAACAGTTTCGGACACCATGTTAGGAACATTTGCAAGATCCATTCTTGCCCAACCTTTACTCATAGAAAATACCTCTTTTCATAAGAAATTATTAACGACAAGTGAAAACTTGCCCAATTATTTTTATACTATAATTATATATATTTTTGAGAAAAAGTCAACACAATTGGCAAAATTTCAAAGCAAAGGCCGAATTTTTAATATGTTTTCATAAAATTTGCAACTTTGCACACGCATTTTTATATATATTTTTGGTTTTATTGTGTTTTGCTTTCTTTTTCTTTTGTTAAAGTGTTATTTTTTTAACGTTTCCACAAGCTTTTCGTCAGGAGTGACAAATACAGTATAGTTGGTATCATATATAACAAAACCGGGTTTTGAACCATTGGGTTTTCGGATATTTTTTACGAGAGTATAGTCTACGGCAACACCTGTGGCTTTTTGTGCCTTGCTGAAATATGCTGCAATTTTAGCAGCCTCAACCAAAGTGTTATCGGGAACTTCACCAGTGCCCTGGGTGCGTATAATAACATGCGAACCGGGAATTTGCTTGGTGTGGAGCCACATATCTGTTGAAAACGCACTTTTTATGGTAAGCTCGTCGTTTTGTTTGTTGTTTCTGCCCACCAGAATTGTGTAGCCGTCAGATGACAAAAATTCAATAGGCTTTGCCTTTTTCTGGGCCTTTTTCTTTTTGGAATTTGTGGATGGCAGATATCCTTGTTCAACAAGCTCCTCACGAATTTCTGCAATATCACTGTAATCTGTAATACGGCTCATGGAATCCAGAACACTTTCGAGATATTCCTTTTCATCAAGAGCTTCCTTAAGCTGCTTCTTTGAATGTTCCTCGGTGGCTTTTGCCTTGGAATAGAGCTTGTAGTATCTTTGAGCGTTCTTTGATGGAGAAAGCTCAGGTTTCAGGGAGATTTCAATATCCTCAAGGTTCTCGGAATAATGATTTTGGACAATAATTTTAGATAAGCCGTCACTCATACGATAAAGGTTGGCTGTTAAAAGGTCCCCGTAAACTCTGTATTTATCACGGTTTGATGCTTTCTTTATGTTTTCGTTATGAAGAGCAATCTTTTTCTCACAGCGTTCAAGATTGTTACTTATGGTCTTAAGCGTTCCGGCGGCTTTTTGCGTGAGTCTGTCGTGCATGGCACGTGCGGAGTAAAAGGTCTCAACCGCTTCACTCACGGAATCACATTTTTTTACGTTGCAAAGTCCGTTATATTGGGTCAAATCAATGCAAGAAAAGGCAACCGGTCTGTCTGTTTCTTTGTCCAGGGCAACAAATCCGCTAGGGTGTGATTTAAGGAAATCATGAAAGAAGCCCGTTACAAAATCCGAAAAATCGGATTTGTCTATCGAACTTAAGAATTCGGTAGTGTTTTTTGAGTACCTGAATACAATTTCCCGGGCAAGTAATGGACTCATTCCCATAAATGAAGAAAGGAGAAGCTTGTCTAAAACGGCATCGCCGGGAGCTTTTTCAAGAATTTCTTTGAAATAATCTTTATCAACCGAGCCGGGCTCTGCTTTGTCTTGTTTGGGGGGAAGCTCATAAAAAAGTCCGGGCAAAACCTGGCGGACTCCACTTGTTGTAAAATCAATGTGTTTTATTGAATCTATGATTTTTCCGTCATTTTGGACAATGATAATGTTGCTGTGTCTGCCCATAATTTCAATAATCAGGCTTTTTTCTGTCAAATCACCCATTTCGGTGTAGCATTCAATATCAAATCTGACAATACGGTCAAAGCTGTGCTGGGAAATATTTTTGATTTTTCCGCCTGTAAGGTGCTTTCTCAAAATCATACAAAAAAGCGGAGCAGTCAAAGGGTTTTCACGGGGACTTTCCGTGAGATGGAGCCTTGGGTTGGATGAGGTGGCTGAAAAGAGTACACGAAAAACACCCTCCCGTGTGCGGACCGAAATAATAATTTCGTCCTTTTCGGGCTGGTAAATCTTATCAAACTTTCCGCCGATTAGTGTATCAGACAGTTCAGCAACTATTTTTTGTGTAACAAAGCCATCAAAAGCCATAACTACTCCTTCGAAAATTAAGTCTTTAAACAGTATACAACAAAAGTTAAAAAAATTCAAATAATTATTTGATTTTTTTAAAAATATATGTTATACTTACAATGTATAATCTTAGAATGGTGGGATTTTGAGCAAAACCAAGACGAAAATTCACCATGCTTTGTATTTTGGGAGGCATAAAAATGCTTAAAAGTATGACTGGCTTTGGAAGAGCCGAAAAGTTGATTGACGGCTATGAAATAAAAGTTAATCTTAAATCAGTAAACCATCGTTATATGGATGCAAACGTGAGAGTTCCGAAGTATTATTCTTTTGCGGAGGATAAAATCCGTCAGGCTGCGACTAAGTATATTTCTCGCGGAAAGGTTGAAATATTTGTTGGAGTTGAACGGACTGAGGGTTCAGGAAAGAATATTGCCATTGACGGAGAAACGGCTGAAAATTACATAAATGCACTGAAAAGTCTTTCTGCTTATGGAATTGAGGATGATGTGAAAATCTCCACGATTGCACAGTATCATGATATATTCAAGATTGAGAGCGATGAAGAAGACGAAGAGCGCATAACCGCAATGATGATTGAAGTATTTTCAGAGGCGGCTGAGGACTTTGTGAATATGCGTATAAATGAGGGGAAGAATATGGAAAGGGATATTCTTTCACATATTGATATTCTCTCTGAAAATCTTGAAGAGGTGAAAAAACGCTATCCCCTTATTATTGAGGAATATCGCCTTCGTCTTGAAAAGAAGATTGAGGAAGTTCTCGGGGATAAAAATGTTGACGAAGCAAGGATTGTGACAGAGGCGGCAATTTTTGCCGAAAAGTCTGATATTGGTGAAGAAACCGTCAGACTTGCAAGTCACATAAAAGAATTTAAAAAGGCGATTGATACGGATCTGCCAATCGGCAAAAAGCTTGACTTTATGATTCAGGAAATGAATCGTGAAACAAACACAATGGGCTCAAAGGCTAATGATATTGAGATTTCAAAGCTGATTGTAAATATGAAATCCGAGATTGAAAAAATCAGAGAGCAAATTCAAAACATTGAATAGACTTGCGTTGAAAGAGGGCTAAGATTATGAAGCTGATAAACATAGGATTCGGGAATATAGTATCAGGTGACCGTGTGGTTGCCATTGTGAGCCCTGATTCGGCTCCGGTAAAGCGTATTGTGCAGGATGCAAGAGATAAAGGTCTTCTCATTGATGCTTCCTGCGGACGTCGTACCCGTGCGGTTATTATTACCGACAGTGACCACGTTATTCTTTCTGCTATCCAGACTGAAACCATTGCGGGCAGAGCTTCTGTCAAGGAAGATGTGACCGAGGTTAAAGATGATGAAAGAATAGGGGAAGCAGAGAATGAAGAATAAAGGGAAAATCCTTGTGATTTCAGGTCCCTCAGGTGTTGGAAAGGGCACAATCATAAGAGAGTTGCTTAAACGGAATAATGACATCTCCCTTTCGGTTTCGGCTACAACCCGAACTCCGAGAACCGAGGATAAAGAAGGAGTTACTTACTTTTTCAAAACAAAAGATGAATTTAAGAAGATGATAGATAACTCAGAGTTTCTGGAGTGGGCTGTTTATAATGAGAATTATTACGGAACACCCATCAAAGCCCTTGAAGAAAAGACGAGCCGGGGTGAAAGCGTTATTTTGGAGATTGAAGCACAGGGTGCCTTGAATGTTATGAAAATGAAACCTGATGTGGTATCTATCTTCGTTGCACCGCCAAGTGTTGAGACACTTTATGAAAGGCTTAAGGGCAGAGGCTCTGAAACTGAAGAAGAAGTTAGTCGAAGAGTAGCTGCCGCAAAATGGGAGCTGGAACAAAAAGACAAATACGGCTACATAGTTATTAATGATGACCTTGATGAAGCAGTAGCCGAAATAGAAAATATAATCAAACTTGAAAAGGAGACTACTTAAAATGATGATTTATCCACCAATTACGGAACTTGTTAAAAAGACAGGAAGCAGATATGCCTTGGTTATTGAAACGGCAAAGAGAACAAGACAACTTACTGAGGGAGCACAAAAGCTTTCAGACGTAAAAACTTCTAAAGATGTTACCGTCGCTGTAAATGAGATTTATGAAAATAAAATCGAAGCGATTGGAATCAAAGGAAGTGAACAGACCAAGGATGCTGTCTTTGCGGAAGAACAGCCTGAAATTTAATTCCAAAAATAAAGGACTGCTCCAATTTGAAGTAGTCCTTTGCTTTTAAATAATTACAAGTTGAGAGAAAACTATGATAGCAAGGGTAGTACTTAACAATAAAGAACAAAATATTGACAAAGCTTTTGACTACACAGTACCCGAAAACCTAAAAGAAAGGGTTTGCCCGGGTATGCGTGTTGTTGTGCCATTCGGACGGCAAAATAAGGGTGTTGAGGGTATTGTGACAGGTCTTTGCGAGACCAGTGATTTTGAAAGGCTCAAGCCTATAAAAAGCATTATCGGAAGAGAACCTGTATGCAGTGAAAAGGCTTTGAAACTTTGCCTTTGGATAAGCCAGAATTATTTTTGTTCTCTTTATCAGGCAATTCGCCTCACCTTGCCACCGGGTTTGTCATCGGGCGTTTCAGAAAAAACAATAAATACGGCAAGGCTTGTTGTCAGCCACGAAACGGCATTTTCTCTTGCTGAAGAATGCCGAGCTAAGGGTGCTGTTGCTCAGGCGAGGGTGATAGAGGCTTTGATTATGAATGAAGAAATGCCGATTGCAAAGCTTGTGAAAGAAAAGGGCGGTACATATGATGCTGTCAGAACCCTGGAAAAGAAGGGGTTTTTAATCGTTGAAAGTACCCAATTGGTTCGTCAGGCGTTTGATGAAAATAAATACGAAAAAACTGTTGCATACAAGCCCACCCGGGAGCAAAAGACGGTTATAGACCATTTGTATTCGTCCATAGACGAGGGGAAATGCGAAAAGATTCTTCTCAGAGGTGTTACGGGGAGCGGCAAGACAGAGGTTTTTCTTCAGGCAATTGAACACGCTATAAAAAACGGGAAAAATGCAATTATGCTTGTCCCTGAGATTTCACTTACTCCCCAGATGGTACAAAGGTTTGCAGGTAGATTCGGAAGCCGTGTTGCGGTTATCCACAGTGCTCTTTCAAATGGCGAACGCTTTGACCAGTGGAACAGGATTAAAAACGGAGAAGTCAGGGTTGTTGTTGGTGCACGTTCTGCGATTTTTGCCCCTATGGATAATATCGGCATAATTATACTTGACGAGGAACACGAAAACAGCTATAAATCCGAAACTGCGCCCAGATACCATGCGATTGAGGTGGCGGAGCATATTGCGGAAAGTGAAAAGTGCGTTTTGCTTCTTGCTTCGGCAACGCCTTCGGTTAATGAATATTACAATGCAAGATGCGGAAAATACAAACTTTTTGAAATGACAAAAAGATATAATGAAACTGCTTTGCCGAATGTTAAAATTGTGGACATGCGTGGAGAACTTTTTGATAACAAAAATCGTTCACCCATTAGCCTTGAACTTCAGGCTGAAATACGAAAAAATCTGTTTATTAAACAGAAAACCATTTTGTTTTTGAATCGCAGGGGCTACAGCACCTTTGTCTCTTGCCGGGAATGTGGCGAGGTAATAAATTGTCCTGATTGCAGCATAGCCATGACATACCACAAAGGCTCAGATTCACTTTCTTGTCATTATTGCGGAAGAACCATGAAGAATGTGACATTGTGCCCTGCTTGTGGCTCAAAGTATATTCGTTATTTTGGCACAGGGACTCAGAAAATTGAAGAGGAACTTAAAAAACTTTTCCCTGACGCAAAAATTCTCAGGATGGACGCAGATACAACCTCACAAAAAGGTGGACACGAAAAGATACTTGATGAATTCAAAAAAGACGATTCGGATATTCTTTTGGGAACCCAGATGGTTACAAAGGGACTTGATTTTCACCAGGTAACATTGGTTGGAGTTTTGGCGGCAGATGCAGCTCTTGCAGTTGAGGATTTCAGGGCGGGGGAAAGGGCGTTTTCGCTGTTTACCCAGGTCTGCGGAAGAGCGGGCAGAGGTGATGTCCCGGGACGTGCGGTTATACAGACTTATCAACCCTTTAACACGGTGATTAATTTTTCAAAAAAGCATGATTTTGAGTCCTTTTATGAAAATGAAATAATCCAGCGAAAAAGGTTGAATTATCCACCGTTTTGTGACATAATATATATAATGATGACTGGTGAAGAAGAAGCTTCTGTTAAACAGTGTTGCGAGGATTTGGGAGACAAACTGAAAGCGGCAATGAAACAGGATGATAATATCTTCTCAATTCTCGGACCGGCGGCTGCACCAATCGAAAAAATACGAAACAATTTCAGGTATCGTATACTTCTTAAGTGCAAGGACAAAGACAAGTCTAAGCCTTTGCTTAGAAAATTGTATGATGAGTTCGAGAGAACTAACAAAAAAGTACTTCTGACAATTGATATAAATCCGGTAAATATGTTTTAAACAAAAGAAAAGGTAGATGAGAGAAATATGGCAATAAGGACAATTGTAAAACATGGTGATGATGTTCTTACAAAAAAATGCAGAACGGTAGAAAAATTTGACGAAAGACTGGAACTTCTTATAAACGATATGTTTGATACCCTTTATGATTCCGGGGGTGCAGGTCTTGCGGCACCTCAGGTAGGGGTTTTGCGCCGTATTGCGGTTGTTGATATAGGCGATGGACCCTATGAGTTGGTTAATCCGGAAATAGTGTCAACCGAAGGTGAACAAACGGGCGCGGAGGGGTGCCTCAGCTATCCCGGACAGTTCGGGGTAGTAACAAGGCCGATGAAGGTTAAAGTTAAAGCCCAGGACCGTCATGGTGAGTGGCATGAATATGAGGGAGAGGAACTACTTGCTAGGGCATTCTGTCATGAATGTGACCATCTTGACGGGAAAATGTTTATGTCACTGGTTTCAGAGTGGATTGAACTTGAGCAAGAAGATTGATTTTGGAGAGGACTGAGTTAACTTGAATATTCTGTTTATGGGAACGCCTGATTTTGCGGTACCCTGTCTTGAAATTCTTCTGAAAAGCAAACACACGGTATGCGGTGTCGTGACTCAACCGGACAAGCCATCCGGCAGAGGTCACAAACTTCAGCCACCCCCCGTAAAACGACTTGCTTTGGAATATGGCATTGAAATTTTTCAGCCTGAAACACTAAAGGACTATGCATTTGATGAAAATCTTAAGAGACTTAATCCCGACTTTATAGTCGTAGTGGCTTATGGAAAGATTCTTCCCGAGTATATACTTAATTATCCCAAATACGGTTGTATCAATATGCATGCATCACTTCTTCCGAAATACCGTGGTGCCGGACCTATTCAGTGGTCTGTTGTGAACGGTGAAGAAAAAACGGGAGTTACATCCATGCTTATGGAGAAAGGCTTGGATACCGGCGATATGCTTCTTAAGGCAGAAACCGAAATCGGGGAATATGAGACAGCAAGTGAGCTTCACGACAGACTCATGGTTATGGGAGCAGAGCTTCTTGTTGAAACAATAGAAAGGTTAGAAAATGGTGAGATTATTCCCGAAAAACAAAACGAAGAAGATTCTTGTTATGCTCCTATGATAAGCAAGGAAACCGCAAAAATTGACTGGTCAAGGTCGGCAAGAGTGGTTTCGAAGTTAGTATGTGGAATGAATTCCTGGCCAGTTGCACACACTCTGTATAAGGGCGAGATTTTAAAAATTTATCGTGGCGTTGTGGGAGAAAAGAAAAACGGGAAAACCGGACAGATTGTAAAGGCTGATGAACATGGAATTGAGATTGTTTGCGGTGATGGGTTAACCTTTAATGCAACAGAAATTCAGCTTCCCGGCTCCAAACCCATGATGGTTAAAGATTACCTTAATGGTCATACTATTGAGGTTGGTGAAGTTTTAGGTTGATTTTGAATAATTGAAAGGAAGGTAAGTATGGGATATTTTTACGGAATTGATATGACTTATATTGTGCTTGTTTTACCAGCACTGATATTTACAATGTATGCACAAAGCAAAGTGACAAGTACCTTCAACAAGTATAGAACTGTGGGCAACAAAAAGGGCCATACAGGGGCGGAAATCGCAAGACGCATACTTGATATGAACGGACTTCAAAACGTTATTGTGGAACGAGTAAGCGGAAATCTGACTGACCATTTTGACCCAAGAACAAATGTGGTGAGACTATCTGATTCAACCTACAGCAGTACGTCTGTTGCGGCAATCGGTGTTGCGGCTCACGAGGTAGGTCATGCTATTCAACATGCCGAGAATTATGCGCCCATAAAAGTGAGAAACTCAATTGTTCCCATTGTTCAGATTGCATCCTATGCGGCATGGCCATTGGCTATATTTGGTATATTGCTGAGTTTTTCAAAGTTGGCTAATTTTGGAGTAATTCTTTTCGGCATGGTTGTTCTTTTTCAGCTTATTACCCTGCCTGTTGAGTTCAATGCTTCAAACAGAGCGATAAGGACTCTAGGGGATAACGGAATTTTAGACAGCGATGAACTTGCGGCATCAAAGAAGGTTTTGAGTGCGGCGGCGATGACTTATGTAGCGTCAGCGGCTGTTGCCATAGCAAACCTTTTGAGACTGCTCAGTATTGTCGGTTTCGGCAGAAACAGAGATTAAAAAGGGGTAACATATGAACGCCAGAGAATCAGCCCTCAGGGCTCTTTATGATATAGAGGTATCGGGGGCATATACTAATGCTGCTTTAAAAAAAGCCTTATCTGCAGAAGAATTCTCGGGTGCAGATAAGGGTCTTTTGACTGAAATTGTTTATGGGGTAACCGCCAACAAGACAGCTCTCGATTATATTATTTCGCAATATTCAAAGCTTAGGATAAAAAAATTATCGCCCTGGGTACTGATAATACTGAGGATGGGTATTTTTCAGATACACTATATGGACAAAATTCCCCACAGTGCCGCATGTAATGAAAGTGTGAAACTTGCAAAAAAGTATTCTCATAGCTCAGGAGCGGGGTTTGTGAACGGTGTTTTAAGAAGTGTTGTAAGGGACAAAGATAAATTTGAGTTTCCTAAAAGTGGTGATGAGACAAGGGATTTATCTCTTGAGTTTTCGTATCCTGAATGGATAACCAATGAACTTGTGAGGGAATATGGCTTAAATCGGACAAGAGAGCTGTATGAAGAAAACCAAAAGCCTCATGGAACTTTTATTCGCATCAATACCTTGAAAACGACTTGCGAAGAACTGATAAAAATCTTGAAAGATGAGGGAATTTGCTGTGAGAAGGTGGATTGTCTCAGCAATGCTTTGTTAGTAATGGGAAGCCTGAACATAGAGGCTTCAAAGGCATATAAGAGCGGTCTTTTCTCTCTGCAAAATTTGTCATCTCAAAAGACTGTCCAAGTTTTGGACCCGAAACCTGATGAATTTGTTATAGATATGTGTGCAGCACCCGGAGGGAAAAGCTGTGCCTCGGCAGAACGAATGGAGAACAAAGGGAAAATTCTGAGTTTTGATGTGTTTGACCATAAAGTGAAGCTTATTGAAGCGGCAGCAAACAGATTAGGGATAGAAATAATCGAGGCAGGACTTGGGGACGCAACCGTTTTAAATGAAGAGCTAATCGAAAAAGCGGATAGGGTACTTGCAGATGTACCCTGCTCAGGGCTTGGTGTTATACATAAAAAACCGGACATAAAGTGGAGCAGAAAAGAAGAGGATATTTCAGAGCTTTCTGTTATTCAGAGACAAATTCTTGAGAATGCTGCAGCTTATGTTAAAGCGGGTGGAGTTTTGGTTTACAGTACCTGCACTATACTACCTCAGGAAAACCGCCAAATTGTTGATGCTTTTCTGGAAAAGCACAGCGAATACGAAAAGGTTTCTGAGGAACAGTTCCTTACCGGAGCTATGGGAGAAAGCGGATTTTATATTTGCAAAATGGTGAAAGGACAAACGATATGAAAACAGAGCTTTTAAGCCTTAGCCTTGAAGAACTTCAGGATTTTGTTATTGAACTGGGTCAGCCTAAATTCCGCGGAAGGCAGATTTATGAATGGTTGCAAAAGGGTGCATTTAGCTTTGAGGATATGAAAAATATACCGTTCAGCTTGAAAAATACCCTTGCGGAGTGTTCTTATGTGGGCGGTGTGAAAATTTGTGAAAAATATGTTTCAAGGATTGACGAAACGCGTAAATATCTGTTAGAATTAAGTGACGGGAATTTTATTGAGTCGGTGCTTATGAAGTATGATTACGGATATACTATTTGTATATCATCTCAGGTAGGTTGTCGTATGGGATGCAGGTTTTGTGCGTCGACTATTGGCGGGAAGGAACGCGACCTTACTCCCGGGGAGCTTTTAGGGCAGATAATCTGTGTATCAAAGGACCTGGGTGAAAGAATATCCAATGTGGTTCTTATGGGGATTGGTGAGCCCCTTGATAATTTCGAAAATGTGCTGAAGTTCATCAGCCTTTTGAATGCTCCTGAAGGGCTCAATATGGGTCAAAGGCACATATCCCTTTCCACTTGTGGGATTGTTGAAAAAATCTATGAATTGGCAGACAAAAAGCTCCAGATAAATCTTCTAATTTCTTTGCATGGAGCAGATGATGAAAAGCGTTCCGAAATTATGCCGATAAACAGAAAATATTCGATTGCGGAGCTTCTTTCGGCATGTGATTATTACATAGAAAAAACAAATCGCCGGGTTTCTTTTGAATACACGTTGATTCAGGGGGTAAACGATAACCTTGTTGAGGCAGAAAAACTTTCAGGATTGTTGAAAGGCAAACTTTGTCATGTCAACCTGATTCCCGTAAACAAGGTTGAGGAAACCGGGTATGAGAAGTCCGGCAAGGCGGCAATAGAAGATTTCAGGCGATGCCTTGAAAAACACGGAATTGCGGCTACTGTGCGGCGTGAAATGGGCAGTGACATAAATGCTGCCTGCGGGCAACTTCGGAAAAAGAAGAATATTGAGAAGAATTTACACATCCAATAAGGATGAACAATTAGTCCGATACTGTCGGGCGGAAAGGCAATGGTAGTATGTTTGTAGAAGTATGTGGCTTAACTGACAAGGGCAAACGCCGGGAACTCAATGAGGACAGCTTCAGAATTTGCGGCTTTGAGGACGGAGTGCCGAATGGTGTTTGTGTTTTGGCTGATGGTATGGGCGGTCACAATGCGGGAGAGGTGGCCAGCAGTACAGCGGCAGAAATAATCTGCACTGACCTTGCAGCATATCTCAACGTTGATGATGAAAACAAGATTACTCGTGAAATGGCGGCGGCAATTGATTTTGCCAATATCGAAATATACAGAAAATCGCTGAGCACACCCGGTCAGGCAGGGATGGGTACAACGGTGGTTGTAGCTTTTGTGAAAGAAAATTTTGTGCAGATAGCAAACATTGGAGATAGCCGTGCATATGTAATAAACGACAGCAAAATCCGCAAAATCACGGTGGACCATTCGGTGGTTGAGGAGCTGGTCAGAAGTGGAAGCATTACCCGAAAACAGGCCCGAAATCATCCGGATAAAAATATAATTACAAGAGCCGTAGGAACTGAAGAGTTTGTTGACGCTGATTTTTATGACTACTCACCTTCCGGAGGAGAAACAATTCTTCTCTGCAGTGATGGCCTTACTGAGGTTCTTGAGGATAAGGAAATAAAAAGCATTGTAGGTAGTTTTGAGAATATAGGAGATGTTGTAAAGACGTTGATTGATAAAGCTAACGAAAATGGTGGGCCGGACAATGTTACAGTGATAGCAGTTCGGTTTAAAAAGGAGGAGAGTAGGATATGACATTGATAGGAAGAGTTCTGGCTGACAGATATGAAATAATTGAAGAAATCGGCAGCGGGGGTATGGCTGTTGTTTATAAGGCAAAATGCAAACTGCTTAACAGGTTTGTTGCGGTTAAGGTATTGAGACCGGATTTGCAGAACGACGATGAATTTGTACGGCGTTTTAATGTTGAAGCACAGGCTGCAGCAAGTCTTACTCATCCAAACATCGTATCAATCTTTGATGTGGGTAATGAAGATGGTCTTCATTATATAGTTATGGAATATGTTGAGGGCAAAACCCTGAAAGAATATATTGACGAGAGACATATTCTCCCCTGGCGTGAAGCTGTGGACTATGCTGTTCAGGTTGCTAAGGGTTTGGAACAAGCTCACAAAAATTCCATTGTGCATCGTGACATTAAACCTCACAATATAATAATGAAAAATGATGGGGTAATGAAGGTTACTGATTTTGGTATTGCACGTGCCAATGTTCAATCGACCATGACCTGTGAAGATACAGCTATCGGCTCTGTTCATTATATATCTCCTGAACAGGCAAGAGGTGGCTATACCGACGAGCGTTCGGATATATATTCTTTAGGTGTGGTTCTTTATGAAATGCTTACGGGTACAGTTCCGTTCAACAGCGAAAGACCTGTTACAGTGGCAATTATGCATCTTCAGGATGAGCCTGTTCCACTGAGAGACATAAACCTCAGCATCCCTCTTCCGTTAGAAAGAATTGTTCTTAAGGCAATGACGAAGGAAGTGTCGCTCAGATACAAGAATATAAGCGAAATGATTGAGGAACTGGAGTCTGTTCTTCATGACCCGGAAAGATATATTGAAAAGGCAGATTCGCTTAAAGATGCCGAAACGGATATAGGTGCAACACGAGTGATGCCGGCTGTTAATATCGAAAAGGCAAAGGATACGCCTGAAGAAGAGAACGTTGAGGCAATCCCTGTAACAAGGGATAGTTCTGTTGTGGTAGGTGAAAGAAGCCACGATTCAGTTTCAAAAACCAGACCAACCAAATCCGAGGTGGAAGAAATGGATGCAAAGAAAGAGAGAAAGACCATCGCCTTAGCTGTTATCAGTGCGGTTTTGTTTTTGGCGATAATTATTTTTGGGGCTTGGACGTTATTCGGAAATATGATTTCCGGACAGACAACGGTTGAGGTTCCCAAAGTTGAAGGCCGTATTTATGATGAAGTAAAAGAGAAATACGACAGTGAAAATGAAAATATAGAAGAAGGCGGAATTAAAATCCACATAGTTAAGGAAAAAGAAGAGAATAATGTAGAGCCTGAAGGGACAATTCTTAAGCAAACCCCCGGTGCGGGAGAGAAGACAAAGGTTAAGGATGGTACATTGATTATCAACGTAGTAGTAAGCAAAGGAAATGCAGATATTACTCTTGGCAACTATGTCAGATCTGATGAAAAACGGGCAAAAGATGACTTGGAGAAGCTTGGACTTGATGTAATAATTGTTGAGGAATTCAGCGACGACATCCCTAAGGGCTCGGTAATAAAAAACAAGCCTGAGGCGGGAGAGAAAGTGCGTAAGGGTGATAGTGTTACTCTTTATGTAAGCCAAGGTCCCGAAACTGCCAATGAAGATACACCCTCGGGTGAGCCTTCAAATGGTGGTACAGTAAGTAACAATGAAAATCCGCAATCTGGTACCCAATCCGGTGAAAAGAAGAGTACGTTTATAACAATATATGGTCCTAAAAACTCTGAAAGTGCCTTAGTGCAGGTAAATGTAAACGGTGTTAAAGTTCACAGCAAGACCCTGGCAAAAGGGAGCAGTGACCTGGTTAAAATAATGGGGGCAACAGATACTGTTGAAGTTGAGATTTTCCATGATGGAGTGTCTCAGGGAAAGAATACTGTAAAGCTGCATTAAAGGGGTGCTTGATGAAAAGTTATGAAGGCGTTATAGTTAAAGGAATTGGCGGGTTTTATTATGTAAACACAGACGTTGGTGTCATAGAATGTCGTGCCCGCGGAATATTCAGAAAACGAGGCTTCGCACCTCTTGTGGGAGACGTGGCAAAAGTTTCGACTCAGGACGGTGAGTTAACCGGTGTAATTGAAAGCGTAGCCGAGAGAAAAAACTCATTAATCCGTCCTGCTGTTGCGAATGTGACTCAGATGGTTGTTGTGGTTGCTCTTGAAAGTCCGAAACCGAATCTGTATGTTCTTGATAAGCTTATAGCTGCGGCAGAATATGCAAGGCTTAAAATTACGATTTGTTTTAACAAGAGTGACTTGACGGGAAACTATGAATTGGTTGAAACTTACAAAAAATCCGGTTTCCATGTGATTTTAACAAGTGCTGAGGAAAACCTGAACACAGGCGAATTGACTGGGGTATTGAAAAATGAAGTAACAGTTTTTGCCGGAAATTCGGGTGTGGGTAAATCAAGTCTTTTGAATCGGATTATGGGAGAGAAAATGTTTGAAACCGGTTCTGTCAGTGACAAAACGGAACGTGGACGACATACCACAAGACATTCTGAACTTGTCAAACTGCCCTTTGGGGGATACATTATTGACACACCGGGGTTCAGCTCTTTTGAACTTGATTCGATTTCTGTGGATGAATTGCCTGAAATGTTCAGAGAGTTCAGGAACTACACAGAAAACTGTCGGTTTTTGGATTGCTGTCATTTGTCTGAGCCTGACTGTGGGGTTTCCAAAGCTGTTAAAGACAAAAAAATTCCTGCTTCCCGATACGAAAGCTATAAGATTCTTTTTGATGAAATAAAAACAAAGGCGATTTTCTAAGGAAAGGACAGAAGGTATGAAAAAAATTAAGATTGCGCCCTCAATTTTGGCGGCAGATGCAGCAAATCTCGGAGCTGAACTGACGAAAATAGAAAAAGCCGGAGCAGATTATGCCCATATAGATATTATGGACGGACATTTTGTGCCGAATCTTGCGTTTTCTCCGGATATTGTTAAAGCTTTGAGAAAAACCTCCGGTTTGGTTTTTGATGTGCATCTTATGATTTCAGAGCCTATGAAATACATAAAAACCTTTGTTGATGCAGGTGCAGATATCGTTACATTTCATCACGAAGCGGTGGATAACCCGAAAGAAGTTATAGATTACATTCACAGCTTCGGCAAAAAAGCCGGTGTTTCGGTTAAACCAAAAACGGATGTGACGGAAATTTCATCGTACCTTAACGAGCTTGACTTAGTTCTTGTTATGACAGTAGAACCCGGATTTGGCGGACAGTCATATATTGAGGAAATGAATGAAAAAATCTTTGAGGCACGAAAAATGATTGATGAAAGCGGAAAAGATATAGAACTTGAGGTGGATGGTGGAGTAACGGCTCAAAATATACATATGCCTGTCGGGAATGGTGCGAATGTTATTGTTGCCGGGTCTGCTGTGTTCAGGGCTGATGACGTAAGTGAGATTATTGCGGAAATGAGGTCGGCGGCAAAGTGAAGTGCATTATATTTTGTTCTGCACAAATAGATGATTATAGTTATCTGAGAGAATTGGATATTAATCATTCTTTTGTCATTTGTGCCGACGGAGGAATGAAACATGCTGATGCATTGGGTATTATTCCTGATGTTTGGCTTGGAGATGGAGATTCTTTGAAAGACAGAGAAATCAGGGCTAAAGAGATAGTGAAGTTTCCTTCCCGCAAGGACAATACCGATACTGACCTTGCTATTGAACTGGCTCTTGACAGAGGCTTCAGGGACATAGCTATTATTGGCGGCATCGGTGGCAGAATTGACCATGAATTTTCACATTTTTGTCTGCTTAAGAAAATTCTTGACCGGGGCGGGAATGGCTGTCTGCTTGATGAGAAGAATGAAATTACAATGAAAAATCAGGATTTCGTTATTTATCCGGACAAAAGAAAATACATTTCATTTTTCCCTTTTGGCGGAGACGTAGAGAATTTTTCGGTTAAGGGTCTTCGGTATGAAACTGATGGGGTAACACTTCGCTCAGGTGAAGTCTTGGCAAGTAGCAATTGCTTTGATGATGGGACTTCGGCGCGGATTGAATTTGATTCGGGATATTTGCTTGTTATAAGAGCAGAGGATTAGGTTGAGGTATAGATTATGAAAAAGTATATTCCTGTTTTGGTTTGCATTGTTTTTTTGATGTTTGGAATGATTGCGGTGGCTGAGGATGTATATGACGAGAGTGAAATTAAGAATGACGTCATTTATGAAATTGAGTATGAAAAAGAGTTTTTGCTAACGAAAAATGGTGAAATAATACCTGACGGTGTTGAGACTGTTTATGATAATGACTCGAGAAAGTTGGTTGGGTACAAAGTGACGGCTATGTCCCCTGACAAGTCTGAAACAAAGGTGCAAATCAATCTTTTTGTGTTGATATCCCGTATAACTATGGGTAGGACCTCGGGAGAAATTCCGATGCTCACAATAGAGACAAATATGGGTACATATTCTGTTGATGGAGAGTTTTTGAAAAAGCTTGCGGACAGTTGGAATAATGAAAAGGTTTATTTTAAAGCAGAGATTTTTGATGAAATACAGAATGCTTCTGTAAAAGAGCTGATGGTGGATGCGAAAAGGGAGATAAAATACTCTTTCTCAAATTTTACCGGCGAGGAATTTGAAATTGAAAAGGATGTTCACATAGAGTTGCCTTATACCTCTGAACTCACCACGGTTAAAGTGTATGATGTCCGTGATATGACGGTTGTTGATATAAATGCGGACTATGATGGTGAAAAGCTGTCATTTCAGGGGAAATCCAAGGGTGATTTACTTGTTTCGGAAGAAAAGGTTATGAAAATCATAGGAAGAACCTTGAATTTGCAAGGTACAATATCTATGATTTTTTATGGAGATTTTGAAGGTATTGATGTGAGTACTGTTCGTATGTTGTTCTGGGACAAGCCGCAAAGCAGTTATGTTGTTCAGACGGCAGAACGAATTGTTGAGTGCAGCGGAAAGGATAAAAACGGGTACAGATTTGAATATAAGAATATTGCTTCAAAGGATATGAGCAAACAAATTTATGCTCGGCTTATGGCGACTGATTTAAACGGAGAGGTTCGATATGGTAATGTTCCGAGTGAACCATACAGTGTTATGGCTTATGCAAAAAATATGCGAAAGAACAGCACCCTGAAACCTTTGCTTGTGAAAATGCTGAACTATGGTACTGCGGCGCAGGAATATTTTGGTTCCGATAATGAACCCGCCAATTCGATTTTGTCGGCAGGGGACAGAGTAACCAACAATACAAAGATATACAAAAGTGGGGCCTTGACAATTAAGGAAAATAACGGTGAAAAATCCTCAGCTGTAATTTCTGGAAAGACCATCTCTCTCGAAGGTGATATATCCATAAATTATTATACTTATTTTCCTAAATCTGTGGAAGAATCAGGAATGCTTTTCTGGGATGCTTACAGTTATCAAAAGAACTCAGAACACGTTTTAGGCACTGAAAGCCGAAAGGTGACGGACTATGAAACAAGCGGTGAGTATAGGATTTACTCTTATGAAAATATTGTTTCAAAACAAATGACAAGTCCTGTATATGCAAGAACCTACACCAAGGAAAACGGCGAGTATAAATACGGAGACATCGAAAAATACAGTGTCAGTGATTATGTGGCAAATCAGTTGCAAAAGACCACAGACCAAAAACTCATCAATCTTCTTCGTTGCCTTATGCTGTATGGCGAAGAGGCGGACAGATATTTTAATAACAGATAACAAAACTCGGGCTGAATATTCAGCCCGAGTTGTTTATATATCAGAAAATTTAAGACGAGAACCATATTCTCCCAATGAAGTTATAATTTCGGTTTCTGTTAATGTTTTTATTATGCGGTTATCATCGTCAACAACAAAAATTACATAATATCTGTCATAGCTTATGTTTTTAAGGATGACAGAAGCAGATTTCGTTTTGGGAAAACAAAGACACTTTATTTTAGGAGACGTATCATAGTGCAACTTTCTTTCGCTGTCCAGAAATTCGCGCATGGCAACAGCTGAAAGGGTGCGCTGGGATGAACACAGACTTTGAAGAAGAAACGCAGAAATAAGTATGAGAGAAAAATTAAAATCACATGTAAAAAATACAGCGATTGCGATGCCTAAAAGAGTTGCCACCAGAACACGGCTTATACTGTAAGAGGTGTTGTAGGCTTTTATGATTCCGTATTTTGAAGTAAGGAGTGATTTCAAAAGTCGGCCACCGTCCAAAGGAAGGGCGGGGATAAGGTTTATGAGACAGAGCGCAAGGTTTATATCAGCCAGATACGAAAAGGGTTGGGCTGTATAATTTTTGCTTAAGTAGGCACAAATCCAGAACATACAAATACTGAAAAAAGGTCCTGAAAATGAAATCCAGAATTCTTTCTGCCAATTCCTTAAATACCCGGCGTCCAGCTGTGCCGAAATCCCAAAAGGATAAATGCTCAGTTTTGATATTTTTACGGAAAGAAGTTTTGCGCAAAGAATATGCGCTGTTTCGTGGAGCAATGCGAAAAGATATGAATAAAGAAAAATTTCAATATATCCCCCAAAGAAAGCGCAGATAAGCGTGGGAAGAAACCAAAAACTCACTGTTGTTCGTTTCCCGATTTTAATATCAAAGGTTTGGATTTTTTTCAATTGATTGGTCATTGTTGGACTCCTCTTTTTCCTGGGATGAGTTAGCTGTGCCGAAGTCCAGTACTTTGCTCAGAAAGTTACGTGTTTCCGACAGGTCAATCTTGTAACTCAATGCGGTTTTAATCAGTGATTTAAGATAGCTTGGCTTTTGTAAGGGTAAGATTGCTCCGAGGAAAAGCAAAATTGAAAGAAACAGCTGAATCAATATTTTTTTGTGAGTCCTTGGCTTTTTCGCAGAGCTTTGGATTCTTTCCCGTCTGCCACGGTATTCTTGTCTTTTATCCATTATGTTTGTCCTTCCTTGTTTTAAAATATTGTATTTCTTAAAATGTATTCGTTAAAATACAATATTATGCTTGAAACCCATGGGATTTTATTGTATAATCAAAATATATAAATATAATCTGAGGACAATTTTATGAAACAATATGAAACAAAATTTGAAGCGTGTCTTAAGCGGGTTCAAAAACCTGCACGCTATATAGGAAACGAGTTTAACAGTGTTCACAAGGAGAATTTTTCTGACCTTGTGTCTTTTGCGTTTTGCTTCCCTGATGTGTATGAGGTAGGTATGTCACATCTGGGAATGAAAATTCTTTATCATATGATGAATGATAGGGATGATACAGTTTGCGAACGCGTCTTTGCACCTTGGGTTGATATGGAGGAGGAACTTCGAAGAGAGAATATTCCCCTTCTTTCCCTTGAAAGTCATGAACCGGTAAAGAATTTTGATATAATAGGCTTTACTCTTCAGTATGAAATGAGCTATTCAAATGTGATAAATATGCTGGATTTGGCCGGAGTGCCTGTTAGACAATGCGAACGAGGCGATGACTTCCCCTTTGTTTGCGCCGGCGGTCCCTGTGCTTATAATGGCGAGCCCTTGGCTGATATAGTAGACTTTTTTGTTCTTGGTGAAGGGGAAGAGGTAAACAACGAAATTATCGACGCATATAAATTGTGGAAATCAGAGGGAATGAGCAAACTTGATTTCCTTGAAATGATTTCTAAAATAGAGGGTGTTTATGTTCCGTCGTTTTATGATGCAGAGTATTTTGAAGACGGAAGAATAAAGGCGGTTACCCCTAATCGCGAGGGAGTTCCGAAGAAAATCAGAAAACGAATAATAAAGAACCTTGATGAGACATATATGCTTGACAAAATGGTTGTACCGTTTATGGACATTGTTCATGACAGAATGACTCTTGAAATCTTTCGTGGTTGTATCCGCGGCTGCAGATTTTGTCAGGCGGGGTATCTTTATCGCCCTGTGCGTGAGCACGGAACTCAAAAGCTTCTTGATGTGGCTAAAAAAATGATTGACAACACGGGCTATGAAGAAATGTCGCTTTCGTCACTCAGCACAAGCGATTTTACCTGTCTGCATGAGTTGATTGACGGACTTTTGGATTTGACAGTTGACAAAAGAATAAACCTTTCATTGCCATCCCTTCGTGTGGATAATTTTTCTATGGAGCTAATGGAAAAGGTGCAGACCGTGAAAAAGAGCGGACTTACCTTTGCACCCGAGGCAGGAACTCAAAGACTTAGGAATGTAATTAACAAAAATGTTCTTGAAGAAGACCTTCTCAGGACTTCTAAGATTGCTTTTGAGGGCGGATACAACAGAATAAAGCTCTATTTTATGATTGGTCTCCCGACCGAGACAGAAGAAGATGTTGTCGGGATTGCAGAACTTGCTCAAAAGGTAATCGATGTATTTTACTCAATTCCGAAAGAAGTGAGAAAGGGCAGACAGGTGACAGTTACGGTGAGCACTTCGTCTTTTGTGCCAAAGCCTTTTACTCCGTTTCAGTGGGAACCGCAAAATACAATTGATACACTTATTGAAAAACAAAAACTTATTAAAGAGAAAATAAAAACAAAAAACATTTCATACAGTTGGCATCAAAGCCATGTTAGTTTTCTTGAGGCTGTTTTTGCAAAGGGTGACAGACGTCTCGGTAATGTGCTTATTGAAGCTCAGAAGCTTGGTTGTCGCTTTGATGGTTGGGACGAGCATTTTGATTATGAAAAGTGGCTGAAAGCCTTTGAAAATTGTGGGATTTCTCCTGAGTTTTATGCATACAGAAAGATAGAACACGATGAAATCCTGCCTTGGGACCATATTGACATAGGCGTGAGAAAAGAGCATCTTATAAAGGAACATGACCTTGCATATAAAGAGTTAACGACACCTTCTTGTCGAGAAAAATGTACAGGATGTGGGGCATCTAGCTTCGGGGGAGGTGTTTGCTTTGAGTAAAACAAGATTAAAATTCTCTAAAATGGGAATGGGAAAGTATATCTCTCATCTTGACCTTTTAAGAACATTTACCAGGGCTATTCAAAGGTCCGGTTTGCCGGTCAGATACAGCCAGGGCTTTAATCCCCATCAGCTCATCACTTTTTCACTGCCTTTGGCACTCGGTACTACCAGTGAAACGGAGTTTGTGGATATTGACTTTGAGGAGGGAACAGACCACAGACTTATAATTGAAGCCTTGAACAGATGTCTGCCCCCTGATATAAAAATCCTTTCGGCATCAGAGCCGCAGATAAAAGCAAAGGACATAGTCTCGGCAAGTTATGTCGTGAAACTGGGACTTTGTGAGAGGGTGGATTCTTCAAAAATAAAGGACTTCTTTGCTCAAGAGAATATTCCCGTTGTTAAAAAGACAAAACGTGGAGAAAAAGAAGTGAATTTGAGAGAATTCATTTTTGACTGGGAAGAAGTAAGCCTTTGTGAGACTTCACTGGTTTTAAATGTAGTGTTGTCGGCAGGTGGCGAAAACAACATAAAGCCTGATATTTTCGTTTTGAAACTGCGTGATTTTTTGGGAAGCGCAACAGATGAAAATTTTGATATTCACAGAACGGGGATATTTTGCTCTCAGGACGGAAGCTTGAAATTCAGCTAGATTATTCAATAAAGAATAGTTGAAAAAAGTGTTGACAAGGAATAAAAATTGTGGTATATTATTACGGTAACCGCGCAAAAAGGGTTTGAAGTTCTTTTAAAGACACCTGACTTGGCGAGTCTTGGGTAATAGGAGGGATTACGAATATGTACGCAATTATTGAAACAGGCGGCAAACAGTACAAGGTTTCTGAAGGCGATGTTATCTTCGTTGAGAAGCTTGATGTTGAAGCCGGTGCAACCGTTACAATCGACAAGGTTTTGGTTGTAGCAAATGGCGAAGAAGTGTCAGTTGGTGCTCCTTATGTTGAGGGTGCTACGGTTTCTGCTTCTGCAGTTAAAAACGGTAAAGAGAAAAAGATTATCGTTTACAAGTACAAGGCTAAGAAGGGCTACCACAAAAAGCAGGGTCACAGACAGCCTTATACAAAGCTTGAAATTCAGAAAATCAACGCATAATTTTGGATTTTCATATTGATTTTATTCTAAGAGAGATGAATATAATGGCTCATAAGAAGGGTGTCGGCAGTACTAAAAACGGCAGAGATTCTGAGTCCAAACGCTTAGGCGCCAAGAAGGGTGACGGTCAGCACGTTCTGGCAGGTAACATCTTGGTTAGACAGCGCGGAACAAAAATTTATCCCGGAATCAACGTAGGCAAGGGTAGCGATGATACATTGTTTGCTTTGGTTAACGGTCAGGTTAAGTTCGAACGCAAAGGTAAGGATAAGAAGCAGGTTTCTGTTTACGAAATCGCTCAATAGTATAAAGCCGAATAAAAACAGTGCACGCAATATTTTAGTTGCGTGCACTTTATTCTATGTTTGTTTAGCTTCAAAAGAAGGGAGCGAAAATATGTTTAAAGATACATCGAAAATATTTATCCAGGCAGGAAAGGGTGGCGATGGTGCTGTTACCTTTCACCGTGAAAAGTATGTTGCGGCAGGCGGCCCTGATGGCGGTGACGGTGGTCATGGCGGAAATGTGGTTGCTGTTGCAGACAAGGATGTCAGCACTCTCATCGACTTTCGGTATAAGAAAAAGTACGTTGCCGAAAATGGGGGGAATGGTCGTGATGGCAGACGAAGCGGGAAAAATGGTGAAGATTTGATTATAAAGTTCCCTTGTGGAACAATTATCCGTGACTCTGAAAGTGGAAAGGTTATCTGTGATCTTAAGAATGACGGTGACAGATTTGTTATAGCCAAAGGCGGAAACGGAGGATGGGGAAATTCCCATTTTGCAACAGCGGTGCGCCAGACTCCGAAATTTGCAAAGCCGGGACTTCCCGGTGACGAGCGTGAAATCACCCTTGAACTTAAACTGATTGCCGATGTGGGACTTTTAGGTTTCCCCAATGTAGGAAAGTCAACATTTTTGTCTGTGGTTAGTGATGCACGTCCAAAAATTGCAAACTATCACTTTACTACCCTTATTCCAAATCTTGGCGTGGTAAAGCTTGGTGAGGGCAAGTCTTTTGTGATTGCGGATATTCCCGGTATAATTGAGGGCGCTCATGAAGGCGTTGGCTTGGGCCACGATTTTCTTCGTCATGTCGAGAGAACACGGGTGCTTTTACACTTCGTGGATGTTTCAGGGTGTGAGGGCAGAGACCCGGTTGAGGATTTTCATATAATCAACAACGAGCTTGAACGGTACAGTGAAAAGCTGTCACAAAAACCTCAGATTATTGTTGCCAACAAAATGGATATCCCATCTTTTGAAGAGAATTTTGCAAAGTTCAAGGCGGAGATGGAGTCCGAGGGATACACTGTTCTGGCAATTTCTGCAGTCGCTCATAAGGGTATTGATGAGGTGCTAAATTATACATCACGTTTGCTTGACCAACTTCCCGAGGAGGAAGACGATTATGAATACCTTGACCTTGATGAGGTTCGTAAGGATGACAAAATTGAGATTACCATTGAGGATGGTATATATATTGTTGAGGGAATGTATATTCAAAAGATTGTTGGTTCCACAAACTTTGACGACTATGAATCTCTTCAATATTTCCAACGCGCTCTCAGAAAAGGCGGCATAATAGATATGCTTGAAGAAAAGGGAATAAAAGAAGGCGACACAGTGCATATGTACGGCGTGGAGTTTGATTTTATACCGTAATTAAAAATGGTTGCAGCTTTAAAGCTGCAACCATTTTTGTTTTTAAAGAATTATACAAATAAGTCCGCCGGAGCCTTCGTTTATGATGCGCTGCAGGGTTTCCTGCATTTTCATCTGGGCATCGTCCGGCATTCGGGAGAGCTTGTTATGGAGTCCCTCATTCACAAGCTCGTGAAGAGATTTTCCGAAAATGTTAGACTCCCATATTTTTGTCGGATCTGTTTCAAATTCATTGAGAAGATAGTGAACCAATTCCTCGGACTGTTTTTCAGTTCCAACTATTGGACTTACCTCGGTTTCGATATCAGCACGAATCATGTGAATTGAAGGTGCTGATGCTTTGAGACGTACCCCGAAACGACTGCCCTGCTTGACAATTTCGGGTTCTTCAAGGGTCAATTCGTCAATGGCGGGTGACACAATGCCATAGCCTTTTCGGGTTACTTCTTCAAGAGCTGATGCAACTTTGTCATATTTTGCCTTAATAACTGACATTTCTTTAAGGTGCTTCATAAGCTCTTCGTCATTATCAATTTCTATGCCCGTTAGTTCCTTTATAATGTCAAAATAAAGGGATTTTGGCAGATTAAGCTTCAAAGATATTGCACCGTTTACCATGTTGATTTCTGCTATATCAACATTTTCAACGCTTTCAAAGGTTTCAAAAATAGCGGGAAGGGAATAAACATCAGAAAGGCGAAGAGGTGACACTATGTTTTCTGCGATAAAATCCTTAAGTGAAACTTTAAGGGGATGTGAATCCTCAAGAGCATCTGCCCATTCGGGAAGGGAAATGGCAATTTCTGTTACCGGAAAAGCAAGAAGCAAATTCTCAACGATTTTGTTTATATCATCATAGGAAAGCTCCATACAGTTCATAGGAAGAACCGAGACGTTGTATTTTTCCTCAAGAATATTACGGTATTCTTCGGTGTGCTGTGAGGTGGGATTTACGGTGTTTAAAATGACAATAAAGGGTTTTTTAAGATCTTTAAGCTCGTTTATAACCCTTTCTTCTGCAGGAATATAGTCTTCGCGGTCTATATCTGTGATGCTTCCGTCTGTTGTGATTACTATTCCTACATTTGAATGTTCTGTTATGACCTTTTGAGTTCCTGTTTCGGCTGCCTGAGCGAAAGGAATAGGTGTCTCAGACCAGGGAGTCATAACCATTCTTGGATTGTCGTTTTCAATATAGCCAAGAGCACTGTCCACAATATACCCTACGCAATCAATGAGTCGGACCTTAAGGGACAGATTATCCTCAAGGCGGATTTCTACTGCTTCATTGGGAATAAACTTTGGTTCGGTAGTCATTATCATTCGTCCCCCTGCGCTCTGGGGCAGTTCGTCAAGAGCACGTTCTCTTTTGTGGGGGTCTTCGATGTTCGGGATAACCATCATATCCATAAAGTTTTTGATAAAGGTGGATTTGCCTGTGCGAACAGGTCCAACTATCCCAAGATACAGGTCGCCGCCCGTTCGTTCGGCTATATCGCTGTAAATGTTGTATTCGGTCATTTTTGTGCCTCCTCTGAATTTCGGTATGCTTGTTTTTGTTAAATCATATGCTGCCAAGTTCTTTATTATGTTTTTATTTTTCTTGTTTGGAAGCAAAAAGTCCAAAATGTCACAAAAAGGCAGAACAGGATACTGTTTCTCGGTTGACAATCATCAATGAGTGTGTTAAATTTATTATGTAGAAAAATATAATTTTAATGGAGAAAATATGACAGAAAACAAAAAGAAGTATGGAATTTTTATAGATATTGACGGGACTCTGCTCGGTAAAAATACGGATGCTTTGAGAGAGAACATTGATACGATACAAAAGGTTCGGGCTCTTGGACACAAGGTTTTTGTAAGTACGGGGAGGTCATCTGCATATTTACCCGTTGAACTTGAAGCTGATAAGAATTTTGACGGAGTTATTACGGGAGCAGGGGCTCTTTTGAATATGGGAGGAAAGCAGCTCTTTAAAACCCTTATGCCCTATGAATACACAGAAAAATTTTGCAGATTTGTGTTGGATAACAATCTGCCGGGCGTTCTTGAGGGCGAGAAGAATCTTTATTATTTTGGTGTTATTGATAATCCTCAGGATGAATGGATAAAAGTAGGGGAAAACATATTTGATATGGTCAAAAATGAGAATATCCCAATTGAGAAATTTACTATTATGGGTGAACTTCCGTCAGAAATTGATGAAATTATGGCTGAGGGTTGTTATGTATTGAGATTTCCCACATATGGTGAGATAATACGGAAGGACTGTGGCAAAGGAAAGGCTCTCATAAAAACTATGAAACTCTTGGGCTGCCTGTATCTCAAAGCATTGCCATAGGAGACAGTATGAATGATTCTGATATGCTTGATGTTGCGGGAATCAGTGTAGCTATGGGAAATGGAAACGAAACCATTAAAAAAACAGCGGATATCATAACGGATACTGTTGACAACGCCGGGGTAAGCAAGGCTTTAAAAAGAATTTTTAATATTTGACGGAGGTGCTGAAAATGTCTAAAAAAATGCTGTTTGTTTTAAATCCTCTTTCGGGTAAAGGGGCTATTAAAAATCATTTTCTTGATATAGTTGACATTTTCACAAAGAACGGCTGGGAGGTTACGGTTCATCCTACCCAAAGTGCAAGTGATGCTTTTTTCATAGTATCAAAAACGGGAAGTCGATATTCTCGCATTGTAGCTTCGGGCGGCGACGGAACTCTGAACGAAGTTATACGGGGACTTATGACTATTGATGAAGAAAAGCGCCCTGATTTAGCATATATTCCATCGGGTACAGTTAATGATTTCGCTTCAAACATGAATATTCCAAAAAACATGAAGAAAGCGGCAAACAGAGCTGTTACAAATGAAAAGTTTAAGTGCGATGTGGGAGAATTTAACGACAAGAATTTTGCTTATGTTGCAGCGTTCGGGCTTTTTACAAATGTATCATATGTTACGCCTCAACAAAGCAAAAATTTGCTTGGGCAGATGGCGTATTTCCTCGAGGGCATAAAACAGCTGCATACTTTGAAGTCATATAAAATGCGGGTAGAGTACGAAGAAAAGGTGATTGAAGACGAATTTATTCTTGGACTTGTGGGAAACAGCAATCATATTGCCGGTTTTAAAACTGCAAAGGCTATGAGAGCTGAACTTAATGACGGACTATTTGAAGTGGTTCTTGTGCGTCGCCCGAAAACACTTTTTGAAGTGAGAGATATTATGACGCGACTGGCAATGCAAGATTTGAATTCGGATTTGTTTGTGTGCTTTAAGTCAGCTTGGGTGAACTTTTTGGCTGATGAGGAAATACAATGGACATTAGATGGTGAGTTTGGCGGAGCGGTATCCTCTGCAAAAATAACGGTAAACAAAGAAGCACTTTCTCTGATAGTATAAAGACTTTGAATGAGGCTTGATATAAATTGAACTTTAAATGGGGTTGAGAATATTGGAAAAAACACCGCTTTCGTTGAGAAAACACATAGGAATATTTGGCAAGACAAATGTTGGAAAATCAAGCTTGTTTAATGGACTGTTAGGCCAGAATACTGCAATTGTATCTCAAATCAGCGGAACAACTACTGACCCGATTACAAAAGCGATGGAGCTGATTCCTTATGGTCCTGTTTCACTGATAGATACAGCAGGACTTGGTGATGAAACGGTTTTGGGAGAAAAACGCATAGAAAAAACAAGGGAAATATTTGACCGCTGTGACTTGGCGATTTATGTACGGGAAGCTTCGGATACGAGTGATGAATTGGATTTCGGGAAACTTCCTTTTGTTAAGGTCTTTACCAAGATTGATTTAATGGATGAAAAGGTCCTTGAAAAGTGCAAAGCCGATAACCCTGATGCCGTGTTTCTTTCAGGATACGAAGAAGAAGATTTAAAAGAGCTGAAAGAAAAATTAGTGGAAATGCTGAAAAGACAAGAGCGTGATGACGAAACACTTCTTGGAAATCTTGTGAACCAAGGGGGAACGGTGGTTTTTGTTATTCCCATTGATGAAGCAGCCCCTAAAGGTAGGCTGATTTTGCCACAGGTACAGGCGTTGAGGGATTGTCTTGACCATGGAATAAAGGCGGTTTGTGTGACTCCAGAACTTTTGGCGGAAACTCTTTCAGAAACAAAAAATGTAGATTTGGTTGTGACAGATTCTCAGGCTTTTGCTGTTGTAGAGAAAATTGTACCTGAAGATATTTCGCTTACGTCTTTTTCAATGCTTCTTGCAAACCAAAAAGGCAAAATTGCTCAACTTATAGAGGGAACAAAAGCAATAAAAGAGCTTCAGGACGGAGATGAGCTTCTTATGCTTGAGGCTTGTACACATTCTACCACTCATAATGATATAGGAAAAGTGAAAATACCGAATCTTTTGAAAAAAGTTACGGGCAAAGAACTCAAATTCACCCATCTTTCAGGGTATGATATTTCGGTTGATTTGAAAAAGTTTAAGATGGTTATTCAGTGTGGCGGTTGTATGATAAACAAAAAGGCTATTCAAAGCAGACTGGAAAAATTTGAAGAAAAACAAATTCCGGTCACAAATTACGGTGTGGTTCTTGCTTATTTGACGGGTATTCTGGACCGTGCGTCCAAAATTTTCCTTGACAATAATTAGCCATTATTATAAAATGCTTATGTGGTAAAATAAAAAAAGTGAGGTACAAAAAATGAAAACTACGTTGGTTGTTATGGCGGCAGGTATGGGTAGCAGATTTGGCGGACTTAAGCAAATGGAACCTGTTGGCCCAAACGGCGAATTTTTGATGGATTTCTCGGCATACGACGCAAAAGAGGCGGGGTTTGACAAGGTTGTTTTTATTATAAAAAAAGAGATGGAAGAGGATTTTAATCGCATTGTTGGCGAAAGAGTGAAGAAGTACATTGATGTTGATTATGTATTCCAGTCAATGGATGAGCTTCCTGAGGGCAGAGTGAAGCCTTTCGGTACAGCCCACGCAATTCTCTGCTGTCGTGGAAAGGTGGATACACCTTTTGCTATGATTAATGCTGATGATTACTATGGCAAACGTGCGTATGTTGAAATTAACAACTTCCTCAAAACTGCAAAGAAGGGTGAGTATGCTATGGTGGCATATGACCTTGACCAGACAACAACTGAAAACGGAACGGTTACTCGTGGCGTATGTCAGATTAAGGATGGATATCTCAAATCTATACGTGAGACCAAAGGAATAAAGGGTTATGAATATTGCGAGGACGGTGAAACCGTTCACGAACTTCCCAAGGACACTGTTGTTTCAATGAACCTTTGGGGAGTGACACCGGAAATTTTTGATTATCTCGACAGAGAATTTGAGAACTTCAAGGCGAATGCTGATATTATGAAGGATGAGTATCTTGTTCCCGGAGCCATTGACACACTCATCAAAAACGGCGAGGCAACTGTTAAAGTTCTCAGAAGTCCTGACCGCTGGTACGGAATGACCTACAAAGAGGATAAAGAGACTGTTGTTTCCGCACTGAGGGATTTTGTTGAGAAAGGTCTTTACGACGGGATTTCAAAATAACAATACAAAAAACGGGCAAACCTTTTATGTTTGCCCGTTTTCTTTGATTTCGTTTTTCTTGACAGAGAAAGTTTTTTTTGTTATACTGTATATTGTGAAGAAATATATGGAATTTTACTATATATAGGTGCTTTTTATTTAAGAGATTTATACGGAGGTATATTCAGAAGTGAGTGCAAACAGCTACAATGACGACAGTATTGTATCATTGAAAGGTGCGGACAGGGTGCGAAAGCGTCC
>JAZNSG010000050.1:0-9882 GCA_045591035.1 Clostridia bacterium
TGTTGTTTTCTTATTTTCTTCATCACTGCCGATAGGCTTCCCCAGTATTGTTGCGTCACCGGTTACATCAAGAATGTCATCCTGAATCTGAAAAGCCAGTCCGAGACTTTCTGCAAAACAAGTTAAAGCATCAAGTTCTTCTTTGCCAGCATCGGCGCAAATACCCCCTGAAACTACAGCGGCACGGATAAGTGCTCCCGTTTTTCTCTCATGAAGATACGAAAGTGTAAACTCGTCAACATCAGACTTACCTTCGTTTTCAAGGTCGACAACCTGACCGCCAATCATTCCGTCACAACCTGCACAGTTCGCTATAGTCGTGGATATTTTCAATACTCTGTCAGGTGTTATGCAATTGTAGTTATCCATATTTGTTACATATTCAAACGCAAATGTCAAAAGCCCATCTCCCGCAAGGAGAGCTGTTGCTTCATTAAATTTTTTATGGCAAGTAAGTCTTCCGCGACGCATATCATCGTCGTCCATACAAGGCAGGTCATCATGAATAAGTGAATAAGTATGAATGCATTCAATTGCCACAGCAACACAAAGAGCATCATCAAGGTCGCCGCCAAGCATATCACACGCAGCAAGTGTCAATATAGGGCGCAATCTTTTTCCGTCAGCCAAAACACTATACGCCATAGCATCATAAACGGACCTCTGTCTGCAATTTACCGGAGAAAACTCAGTTTCAAGCCGCCGGTCTATCATTTCTTTGTATTTTTGAAGACGCTTCTCAAATAACATTATCTCAATCTCACCCCAAAATTTTAACGAATTTCAAAAGGTTCTTCTGCCATCTCACCATTTTCCGTTTTCACAAGTACGGATATCTTCTGTTCAACAGCTTTGAGCTGATTAGTACAAGCCTTTGTTCGTGAAACGCCCTCCTCAAAAAGTGAAAGCATTTCTTCAAGGCTGACATCCCCGCTCTCAAGCTTTTTAACTATTATTTCAAGCTCCTTGATATTCTCTTCAAAACTTACCTCAGTTTTTTTTGTTTCCATAATTTTAGCCTCCCTTTGTATCAGTATTCATTGATTAAAACGATACCAATATCAACATTAATCAAATTCCCAACCAATTCACAAGCTTTATTTAAAAACATTCCTTTTTTATAATAACCGATTGAAACTGTAAGGTCTGACTTGACAGCTATTTCTGCTTCTCCCGTATCTCCGTTAATTCCGCTGTTTATATCGGCTGAAACCACATATGCTCCGGATGTATTTATGGCATTTATGGCACTTTCCGCAATGTCCTTTGGTCTTCCGCTGAATCCGGTCCCAAAAATACAATCAACGATTATGTCAAATTCAGAAAGGTCGCATTTTTCGTTATAAACGCAATCACTGACTCCTTTTTCAATAGCCCTGTCATAATAAAACTTTCCATCTGGTGAAAATTTATCTGTAATCCTGAATAAAGCCGGACTAAATCCACTATTTGCAAGAATCTCCGAAAGAGCATAACCATCTCCGCCATTATTTCCGCTACCGCAAACAATGGCAATTTTTTTATTAATCCAGTTAACAGAATCAAAAATGCCTTTTGCTGCCCGAAACATAAGTTCTTTTCCTGATGCAAAATTTTCTATTGTATAAGCATCACTTTTTCGCATCATCTCAACAGATATGGCATTCTTGAATTCTTTGCAGTTTTTATCAGGTCTCAAATTGAAACGCTCCTCAATCTAACTTATAAAGCGCATTTTTCTCTGTAAATACGCTCATGTCACCATTTTTTACAGACTCTATAAACTCATCTTCACTTAAAATGGGTTTTTGCGAATATACACCTGCAAGAACATCCTGCCTTCTTCCAACATGGTTGTCTGAACCTGCAAATTTAATTAAACCATAGTTTTCAGCATAAATATCTGCCATTTTATTTTCCAAAGGCCGACGATTTGCATTTATCACTTCGACCCCATCAACACATCCGGGATAAAGTCTTATGTGGTCAATATAAGAATCTTCTCTGTATGGATGAGCATGAATAATAAAAGCTCCGTTTTCTTTCATAAATAAAAGCTCTGTTCGTTTATCCATAGCCATAATTTGTTTATTAGCAAGGTACCATTCTTTATCTAATCCATAAATAAGAAAATCTGTTCCTTCATAGGAAATTTCTACGCCGCAAAACACCTTTATTCCTATTTCTTCTTCCAAAAGCTTTCCCTGTTCATAATCAGAGAAATAAAAGTTTATCTTTTCTTCATACGAAGCTGAGGCATCAATGCCGATTTTTCCATCTAAAAAGTGGTTTGTTATGAAAATACCATCGTATCCCAATTCTTTGTAAAACTCCATATTTTCACGGACACTGCACTTTCCGCAACCGCTTACAGGAGCTGTGTGCAGGTGCGTTTCATACTTATAAATCATTTCTTCACAACTTTTCATTTTGTACCCCTTGATAAAATTAAATAATTTTTTCAACTATTGCAGAAACATCGCCATCCGAGACCTTTACAAATATTTTATCTCCCGCTTTAACCTGCTTTACACTCTTTAGCAATGTTCCATCATTGGTCTTTGTTATTGAATACCCTCGTCCGAGAGTTCCCAAAGGACTAAGACCGTCAAGTTTAGATGACAGAAGGACAAGTCTCTGCCATTTTTCATTTACCACATTCCTAATTGAATTTTCAAAAAGCTTCGATAAATGGTCAAGCAAAATTCCTTTTTCGTTAATCTTTGAAATGGGGTCCCTCAGAACTTGTTTCTCGGTATACATCTTCAAGCGAAGTCGTCTGTTTTCAAGAATCTTTCGACAAGCGGTCTTAAGTCTTAAATTTAAATTTTCTGCCCGTTCTGAAAGCTCATCCGCCGACGGTACAGCAAGTTCTGCCGCTGCAGACGGGGTTGGAGCTCTCAAGTCGGCAACAAAATCCGAAATGGTAAAGTCAGTTTCATGACCAACAGCAGAAATTATGGGAATTTCACTTTCAAAAATTGCTCTCGCAAGAATTTCTTCGTTGAATGCCCACAAATCTTCAATAGAACCGCCGCCTCGACCTATAATGAGAACATCTGCTGATTTTTCTTTGTTGAAATATTCTATTCCAGCCTTAACGCTTTCTGCCGCTCCGTCTCCCTGGACAAGTGCGGGAAACAAAACAACATCACAAGATGGATACCGACGAGAAAGAATGTTTATTATATCCCTGACAGCGGCTCCCGTCGGGGCAGTAACAACGCCTACTCGGGATGGGTATTGTGGTATAAGCTTTTTAGCCGACGAGTCAAACAATCCTTCACTTTGAAGCTTAGCTTTAAGTTTTTCAAACTGTTCAAAAAGTCCACCTTTACCGTCTTGCACCATTGAGTTTATATAAAGCTGGTATTGACCGTCTCGTTCATAAACTGAAACACGTCCCTCAGCAATAACCTGCATTCCGTCCTTGGGGACAAAATCAAGCTTTGTCGCAGAGTTTTTAAACATAACACATCGTATAACACCAATATTATCTTTAAGCGACATGTACATATGTCCTGATGAATGGTGCTTGAAGTTCGAAATTTCACCCTTTACTCGAATATTCTCAAGCATAGGTACCTGGGCAAACAAATCCTTTATAAACAAATTCAGCTGACTAACGGTAAGTGTTTGTTGTTCGTATAACAATTTGTTTCCCTCCTTTTCGAATTTTCAATCAGTCAAGCCTTTCTCCCATCAAGAGTTTCCCAATAAAAGCAACTCCTACCGCGTTATCGGTAGACAAATTGGGTTCAGCAAAGTGAATATCCTTATATTCTAATAACTCTTTCCGCATAAATTTTGAAGATGATACTCCGCCCACCAGCAAAACATTTTTAACTCCATATTTTTCGTTTGCAGATTCAATAGAAGCCGCCACTGAATTGGAGATGCATTTCATAACGCAGTAAGCTATAAATTCAGGGCTTTCACCCTTTTCGATAAGTCTTTCGTATCTCGTTTCTTCTCCCGAAAAGTTTATGTACTCATCCTTAACACAGGATTTGACCTTAGTTTTTATACCTTGATATTCCAAAGAAAGCCTATCCAAATCTATACCACAAGGGAACTTAAGTCCGAGTTTCACGCCTATCCGGTCCACAAACTGACCCGCAGGTAAATCAAGCGTACCTCCAATAATCTTACAATCAAAGCCACTTTCACTTGGAATTACAAGTAAAAGTTCGGTTGTTCCTCCGGATAAATGATAAGTCAGAAACGGCTCATTTAACAATGAATATCGTCCGGATGAATGAATCGCCGCCATAATGTGTCCTTCCTGGTGAGAAGTTTCGAAATATCTTGTCTCCAATGTTGCCGACACAGTTCTTGCAAAAGACTGTCCTGCAAGAAAAACCGGCATATAAGAGCCTTCAACATTCCTTGGTCTTGAGCTTACTGTCAGAACAACCTCAGAAAAATCAGAAATTTTTAAATTTTCACTTAACTCCTCAAAGCATAAAGGAAGATTCTTAATATGCTGAAAAACCGCATCAGACTGGCGGAGACCACAATCGCCCTCCTTCACCATCAGCGGTTTTTTTATGTTTATTACTTTTTCTCCACAAACAGCCGCAAGAGATGTTGTGTAGCAACTTGTGTCAATTCCTAAATATAGTCTTGATTCACTCATTTCACTGCTCCGCCTATTTTTCCCAAAATACCATTTACGAACGGAGCCGCTTCTTCGCCATCATATTTTTTTGCAAGATTAACTGCTTCGTTAACAGAAACAATATTCGGAATATCGTTGCGAAACTCTATTTCATATACAGCAAGACGAAGCACCGACATGCAAACATTTGAAATTCGATCAACTTTCCAGTCCTTAGATACCTCGCTTATTTTTTTATCAATAGTCTCAAGATTTTCAACAACACCATTAACTATGGATTCAATATACTCTTGCTGCTGTGCAGGGTTATATTCTTCAATAAATTCTGCCATGATTCTTGAAATTTCATCAGGCTGAAATTTATACTCAAATAAAAGTATAAATGCGTATTCTCTTGCCTTTGTTCTGTTCATTTGTAGCCACTCAGCCTTTCCGCTTATTCTTCGGTATTATCTGTATCTTCTCCGGAAAGTTCTTCTGTATCTTCCGGCTCAGTTTCTGCCCCCTCAGTTGGGAGATTTGTATTTATGCCCTCAATATTAACATTAACAGCAGTTACATTAAGTCCCGTCATTGCTTCAACTTCACTTTTTGTCTTGACTTGAATTTCCCAGGCAACATCAGGTATCTTTACGCCATAATCCACAACAACAAACATATCAATTTTAACATCTTTGTCGTTTACAATGACTTTAACACCTTTTGAGTGATTTTTCTTACCTAAAAATTCCGCAAAACCTCCAACAATGGAATTCATCATGCCGGATACGCCATCTATGCTCTTAGCCGCAACCGCAGCAATTGTAGCTATGACTTCATTAGAAATAGCAATGTTCCCATCGTTATCAAGATTTGTATTTAAATTCTTTTCTTCCATATTAATAACAACCTCCCGTATTATACAATAGGATTTTATATTTAAAGTATATCATAAATAAATCTATTTTACAATTACTTTTTTATTTTTTATTCAGAGAAAAGCTAAAGTTTAAAAATTGCCCCCGCCAAAGCTCCAAGTCCAATAAAAGTCAGTGGATGTTTTTTTAATTTAAATACACCGAAAATCAAAGCGACAAAAAGTATTATCTTTTTGTAATCAATTGATTGAGCCCACGAAGTACCGCCGAAAACCATAAAATTCTGAGCAAAGACACCGAGGACAGATGCGAGCAACAATCCCGCAACAGCAGCTCGAAGTCCATAAAAAACATCTTTTACCACTGTACTGCCTTTAAACTTTTGAAGAACTGAGGATACAATCAGTATTATTATCAAACTTGGCGCAACCAAAGAAAGAGTTGATAAAATCCCTCCCAAAACTCCACCGTTTATAAATCCTACATAGGTTGACATATTCACCCCAATCGGGCCTGGAGTGGACTCAGAAACTGCAATCATGCGTGTAAGCTCACTAGCTGTGAACCAGTCATATTTCTTCGTCAGTTCAAAAAGGAACGGAAGAGTTGCAAGTCCGCCACCTACCGCAAATAGTCCAACCTTGAACATTTCAAACATCAGTATTAAATACGCCGACACAGTACCCCTCCTATTCTTTCTTTTCAGCACAAATGCGCCTATAAACCAAGGCAAGTATACCTGCTGAAACTATAATAATTATTGTGGATATATCAAAAAACATTGAAAGTAAAAATGCAGCTATTGCAATTATAGCAGTAAACCAATCCACAACACCCGATTTGCCTATTTTAAGTAAAGCTTGAACCAAAATGGCACAAACTGCAACTCCAATGCCTGAAAAAGCATGTTGAATAATAGGATTACCATATATAGCCGACAAAACCGAAGCAACTACAGAAATAATTATAATTGACGGAGTGATAACCCCTAAAGTTGCAACAATTCCGCCAACAACACCAAAGCGTCTGTGTCCAACAAATGTCGCCGTATTTACAGCAATCACTCCGGGCGTACATTGTCCTATAGCAAAATAATCCATAATTTCTTCGAGTGTTGCCCACTTGTATTTATCAACGATCTCTCGTTCAATCATAGGAAGCATCGCATACCCTCCGCCAAAAGTAAATGCTCCTATTCTAAAGAAAGCGAAATAAAGCTTCAAAAAGTCCTTTAGTTTTTCCATAAAAACACCTCATTCTATTTTTCCAAAGCTTCAACTATTAACCTATTATATCAAAAAAACTGCCCATTTGCAATAACCTGGGCAGTTTTTATTTTTTATGCTAAATCGCACTTATTCAGAATAAGTTTTTTAAATTATAATGAATGTATCTTAGGGAAAAACGTAAAGTACGTTTTTCCCTATCAAAACAAAGTTTTGATAGGGAAATTGCAAAGCAATTTCCTGATACTTCATTGCAATCATGCGTGGCTTTCAAGCAATTATGCTTGAAAGTTGCGGAACTCGTTTCGCTAAAAACGGCGTTTTGCCGTTTCCACGATATGATTATAAATTATAGTATTTATCGAACTCTGCCGGATGAGGAATTGCTGCAAGCTCTCTGCATTCCGCCCTCTTTGTTTCGATAAACTTATCAAGCATAAATTGAGGGAATACTCCGCCCGCAGTCAAATAATCGTGGTCTGCTTCAAGGGCATCAAGAGCCTCGTCTAAGCTTGTTGGGAGATGTTTGAGTTTTGCTTTCTCTTCATCACTCAGCTTATAAAGATTCATATCGTACGGACCCCAACCGTTTTCATGGGGGTCAATCTTATTTTTAATGCCATCAATACCTGCCATCAATATAGCCGCATAACAGAAATATGGGTTGCATGTAGCATCGGGGTTTCTGAGTTCAAATCTTCTTAATTCAGGAGTCTTTGCATAAGCAGGTATGCGTATAACAGCACTTCTGTTTGAAGTTGCATATCCAACGGTTACAGGTGCTTCAAATCCCGGAACCAATCGTTTAAACGAGTTTGTACTGGGGTTAGTTAATGCACAAAGTGATGCAATATGTTTAAGGAGTCCACCCATAAAGTAGTGAGCCTCTTTACTAAGATTTGAATAGCCATTATCATCAGAAAATACAGGTTTCCCATCTTTCATAAGAAGCATATGAACATGCATTCCGCTTCCGGCTTCACCTGCAACGGGTTTTGGCATAAATGTTGCAGAAAGTCCGTATTTTCTTGCAGTATTATGGATTATATATTTAATCATCATTGTAGCATCTGCCATCTCAGACATTTTCCCAAGGTGTGGTTCAATCTCAAACTGACCACCGGCACCTACCTCAGGGTGGTGGTAGTTAAGGGGTATCCCTGCATCCTCCATAAGCATACACATTTCACTTCGTGCCTCATAGGAAATATCAAAAGGCTTTGCCACATGATAATTCTTCTGCTTTGCTACAATATTTCCACTGCCCTCAACATCACTGTTCCAATGTGCCTGCATCGCATCCACAGTAGCACTTACGGAATAAGGAGAAATCTTCCAACCAACCTGGTCAAAAAGATAAAACTCGAACTCAGGAAGTATGAGCATTGTATCAGCAATTCCTGAATCCTTAAGGTATTTTTCTGCCGCAAGAACGATGTTTCTCGGATACTGTGGGAGCGGACGATTTTCAGGATTGTCTATTATCATAGCATTTCCCGTCATTGACAAAGTTGGGATGTCGCAAAACGGGTCAATCTGAGCGGTATCAGGGTCGGGTATAAACACCATATCACTTTTCTCAACCACAGCATATCCATAGTTGGACGCATCAAACCCAATTCCGTTTTTCAAAACATCTTCATTAAAATTCTTTGCAGGGATTGTTACATGACGGAACTGACCATTAAAGTCCACCATTTTAAAATCCACCATTTTGATGTCGTTCTCTTTTATAAAAGCTATAATGTCTTTTACAGTTTTTTTCATAAGCTTCCCTCTTTACTTTATATATTTAATCTATTTTAATAACTTCCAATCAATTATACACCATACTGACAGATTTTGCAATGTTTTTTCTTGACTTTTTTCAAAAACAGCCGTATACTTAATTTATCGATTATTTGGAGGGTACATCTTATGTTTAATGCAGAAGAAATAAAAAAAATGAACAATCAAAGCATGGGTGAAGAAATTGCAAACGCAATATCTCACGGTATCGGAGCCCTTCTCGCAATTGCAGGAACAGTTATTGCTATAGTTTATGCTTGTTTTCACGGTGATGCTTTAAGCATTGTTTCTGCATCACTTTACGGCGCAGGACTAATAATACTCTACATGGCATCAACCCTCTATCACTCTATAACAAATCTAAAAGCAAAGCGTGTCTTTCGTATACTTGACCACTGCTCCATTTATATACTGATTCTGAGTTCTTACATCCCCATTTCTCTTTCACTTATGCGTGGCGCTTTGGGCTGGGTTTTATTTGGTATTAATGCTGCATGCACAGTTATTGGTGTTACGCTAACAGCTATAAATATGAAAAAATTTCATAAACTGGCTATGGTTCTTTACATTGTAATGGGTTGGTCAATTGTATTTTTGGGGGTTCCGACTCTTTTGGCTCTTCCCAAAACAGCCTTGTGGCTTTTGCTTTCAGGGGGACTCAGTTACACCGGTGGTATCGTTTTTTTTGCACTTAAAAAACCTAAGTATATGCACTCTATCTGGCATATTTTTGTTCTTGCCGGAAGCGTTTTACAGTATTTTGCATTTTTATTTTACGCACTTCCCTATCCAAGATAATTTTTCAAAAAGAGGTGTTACACAATGAAACTAGGTCTTGTTTTAGAGGGCGGAGCCAGTCGCGTCCTTTTTTCATGCGGAGTTATGGACGCACTTTTAGAAGCTGAAATATATGCAGATTATGTCATTGGTGTTTCAGCCGGAATTGCCTATGGCACAAGCTATGTTTCAAGACAATTTGGCAGAAATCTCAAATTATCTTTAGACTATCTTCATGACAAACGCTATATGGGAGCAAGGCACCTCCTCAACCCCAAAAAACGTGCCTTTTATAACAAGGCTTTCGCGTTCAGAGAAATTCCCGAGCATCTTGTACCCTATGACTTTGAAGCATTTAAGGAATACAGCAAAACTACTACCTCGGTTGCGGGGATAACAAACCTGGAAACCGGGGAAATTGAATATGTGACATTGCCAACAGATGATTGGGACTTTCATATAGACCTGCTCTGGGCAAGTTGTGCTCTTCCCTATCTTTTTCAACCTGTAAAGCTTCGCGGAAAGTTGTATATGGACGGAGGTATCAGTGACCCTATTCCGTACAAAAAAGCCCAGATTGATGGTTGTGACAAACTGATAACCGTGCTGACTCGTGAGAGAGGCTACACAAAAT
>JAZNSG010000051.1:0-4738 GCA_045591035.1 Clostridia bacterium
ACCCAACACAAAAGCACCTTCTGCCAAAGGCTATAAAAAGAAAGTGAAAAAGGTTATTGATATTCTCGAAGCTCCCGATGCAACAGAACAAATGAAGAACGATGCCCTCAGAACTATCATCTCCCGCATCGTCTATAACAAAACCACCACCCCGCCAACCCTCGACCTTTATTTTTACTCTTGATATTATATCTTTTTTCAATATGGTGGCCCGGATGGTGAGCTGGGAGCATCTCTCCGCTACCTCTCCCAACGCTTCGCTATGCCCTACCCCGAACTCAAAGGTCTTTTGACAGATATAGGTACATCAGTAACGGAAGTGTCAAAAACTTCAATTTCGGCCTGATTTTTGCATTTTTTTGCTGATTCGATAACAAATTTCCATTTTTGCGGTATCAAATTGAGCTTTACCTCGATTTCTTTGTTTTTATGTATAACCATTTCTTCAAGAATTTCTTTTATGAAGTTTTCGGTTATTTCGCTTGCGTTCATCCAATCCTTAGCATATTCAATGCACTCATTAATAACTCTTGTCATTTCTTGTTTCTCAAATGTGTACTTGCAACTCTCACCCAGTTCTTCCTCTTTCCTCTGGATTTCCATATCCATACTTGCGGCTTTATCCTTAAATTCTGCCTTGGATATGCAGTTGTCAAGGTACAAATCAACCAATGATTTCCGCCTTTCCTTCAGCTTATCAAGGGCGGACCTTTTCATTTCATAATCTTCAATCTCACCCATACTCAAGGCTTCGGAAAGCTGATTTCTCATAGTTTTGAGAATAGATTCAGTGTTAATATCAAGCATCTCAATTATGCTCTGCATAATCAGCTTCAGGTCTTTATCTGAAATAGGTTTGCAGTTGCAACCTACCTCTTTACCGCTATAAACATCGATGCGTTTTTTTGTACCGTGCTTCTTTTTGTTGTAGCATTCCCAGAATTTATATCGGCCTCCGCTCTCCAATTTCTTATCGTGGAATACAAAATTATGACCGCACTCGGCACATTTAATTTTACCTGAGAAGCAATATCTTCTTCCAAGCTTTGCAAGTCTTTCCTTGGATGGAGAACGCTTTGCCATTTCAATTTGAGCCATTTCAAAAAGCTCACGGGTTACAATAGGCTCGTGGTGGTCTCTTATAATTACCAGCTCTTCCTGACCTTTGTTCGGCACTTTTTCGTGAGTAAGGTAGTTTGGTGTAATGGTTTTCTTCTGAATCAGATCTCCGCAATATTTTTCGTTTCTGAGTATGCGGAGTATGGAGTTATTCGTCCATCCCATATTATTGAAGCTGGGTATTCCCTCTTCATTAAGCTCTCTTACAATTGTGCTTGTACCTTTATGCTCAACTACATATTTGTGGAATATCTTCTGCACAATTTTTGCTCCTGCATAGTTAACAGAAATCTGACCATCGTTTACATCATAGCCTAACAAATCAGAGCCGAACACAACACCCTGTTCCATTCGTCTTCTCTGCCCCCACTTAACTCGTTCAGATGTTTTTCTGCTCTCTTCCTGAGCTATTGAAGCCATAATTGTAAGACGTAATTCTGCATCAGGGTCAAGGGTAAACAGGTTATCGTTTGCGAACACAACCCCTACACCAAAGTCTTTCAGCTGACGGGTATAGTAGATACTATCCAACGTATTTCTTGCAAAACGGCTTATCTCTTTTGTGATGATAAGGTCAAACTTTTTCATCTGAGCATCTACCATCATTCTGTTAAAAGCCTTTCGCTTTTTAGTGTTTGTTCCCGAAATTCCTTCGTCAACATATACATCATAAAGCTCCCACATAGGATTTCTTTCAATGTATTCCTTGAAATATCTTTGCTGACTTTCGAGGGAGTTTGCCTGGTCATCCTTGTCGGTTGACACTCGGCAATACACTGCAACACTCAAAATTCTATCAGTTCTTAAATTCATTTTTTCATCTCCTTGTTATATACATAGTTGGCGATGATTTTCACCATCGCCAACCCAACAATACCACAGGAATCTTCACATATCCATTCACCACAATCACCAATATTTCCGGTTCAGATTTTCCAAATATTTTAACTGTTCGAAAGATATTTTTCCTGTATCGAAGAGGGATTGATAAACCGAATAAAGCAAAGCCTTTTCGTAATCTTTTTTTCCCTCAGCACTTAACGTGTGTTCTGTTTGCTCTGTGCAAACAATCTTGGTCTTACTCAATCCCTCTCACCTGCCTTAAATTTATATGTTTTTAATTATGAAATAAGTAGTTACCAAAATATATATAAGCTCATATTATTACTCGTCATCATAGATGTAATCGTAGTCATACTCAAAATCATCTACATATGACGAACGCTTTTTGTATTCGTAATCCTTCAGTATTTCTTCCATGTTTACTCTACCTTTTGTATAGTAAACATTTCTGATTGAGTCCTTACGAATCTTATCAATATCGACATCAGTTGCTCCAAGAATTTTTGCAACAACTCTCATCAACATTTCAAGCTGAACTGCATATCTGAAGAAGCCTTGCGAAATTCTTTTGGAATTTTCTTTTCCGTTTTTGTTTATTTCGTAAGCCAACCTTCGTGAAATAGCAGTAGCATTTTCTTGAAGTGCTCTGTCTGCAGCAAGATTTTCACCTGCTATTCTGAAGAAATCACTTCTCGAAGAATAATTATATTTCTTAATAGTTTCATCGATATGCTTTACGATATCTCTATCAAGATATAAGCTGATTCTCACCTTGTCTTCACCAATCATTTCTAAACCTCCTTTCTATTTTTAGTAATACACACTTCACGGCGCCGTTTTAACACTTTTAAAACTCCGTAACATCGGCATTTACAGCGATTTTTTCGAGTTTGCGGCTGACCTGAGTGACACAACCGATACCCTCAACGGCGCCATAGTATGGTAGTGACACACAATGCCCACAACCCTCGTAGAATCGGGCTTTTTCGGTCGGCGTCGCCGTCCGAAGTGAGTCGCAAAGTGGCAAATTTGCCACCGTGCTTATTCCTGCCACTAAAATCGGACAAAAGCCCGTTTCAAAAAGGCTGAAGTCACACCAAAACCACCTCCTCGCTAACCTCAGTTTTAGGCTTTATTTCTATGTAGGAAATACCTAAAAGTCTGCAACCACTTGTCCGACGATTCTGGAAATACACATTGGCTTTTTCAAGCTCATGACGATATTTATTCATCATCTGCTTGAGAGTTTTTGCATTTATCTCCCGTCCTGAATGCTTACAGAACTCTTCACAAAACACAGTGTTCGTTCCGTTAAAGCTTCCTATGGCTTTCATAAAATCAACCAAGTCAAACATAATTTTCGGCAAAGAATATTCAGGTTGTTGGAGACTGTCTCCCACCAATTCCCATTTACATTCTTCCTTATTGAATTTCAATTCAAGGTCTCTGGTTTCAATATCTCTGCCTGTGCATTTTAGTTTTGCACTGTCTTCACCTCTGTCGCTTCTGTCAAGAATGTACATATTATCTGCCGCACCAATGATACCTGTTGTTCCCGAAATTCTGTTGAACGGGTCGCTATCACCTTGCTTGCGAAGATGCATAACAAGAAGAATTGACACGCAATGATTGTCAGCAAACTGTTTTAAAAGAGACACATCCCTATAATCATTTCCGTAAGACATATCAGAATTTTCATCACGGACAAGCTGAAAAGTATCAATTACAATCAGCTTTGTTTCAGGATAATCAATCAAGAAATCCTCCAGCTGTTCAATCAAACCTGTTCCCAAGGTGCGTGATTCAGTAACGAGAAACATCTCTTCCGAACCCTCATCGCTGATGTTAATCAGTCGTGTCTGAAGTCTTCTGGCAGTATCTTCAAGTGAAATATAAAGCACAGGAGACTTATTGGTTTTGAGTCCGAGAAAATCATTTCCTTTTGAAATACAATCGCACAAATAAAGAACCAGCATACTTTTTCCAATCTTAGGTGCACCGCCAAGAATGTTTAATCCCTGAGGCAAAAGTGTTTCGACACAGTAATTTAATTTTGGAATATACTCGTCAATTAATGTCTCGGCATCTATAACCGAGAGCTTTTCATTTAAAGTTAACATGGGCATACGCCTCCTTTTTTAAATATTTTTTCTTTTATGTTTATTGTTTTTAGAAGCAAAAGCCATTCATCAGAAAGAGAAAGTTTTCAGACTATCCTCTTCTGCTTCATCACCTGTTGCTCCGATAGCGTTTTGTGGGAGTGGTAGGCTTACCGATTCTCTTCCGAGAGTGCTTGTACACCTTTCTCCATCAGCACGGAAATTTCTCCGCTTTCATCGCTCAATCCACCTATCCACATATCTCTATCGGCAGGCTATTAAATTTTCAAGGTTCACGAAATGAGTTAACCCCTCACCTCCTTATTGGTGAAATTTTTTCCAATCTGCACCAAATAATTTTTAATTTTTTCAAATTTACATTTAACTCTCATCCCCTTACTAGTAGAAATTTTTCTGATTTGCACCAAAAAGTTTTTCAAATTTTAATGTTTATTTGCCCCTCACTTATCGCTTAGCGACTTTTTTCTGATTTGCTACAAAGAAATTTTAGTTTTCCTTTGCCTCTCATTCCTTTACTAGCGACTTTTTTCAGATTTAATAGAAAACTTTTTCAAAAATTCACAAAACATATTCTTTCTCTCTCACCCCCTATTTGTGACTTTTTCTTTATTTGATAGAAACTTTTTTGAGAATTTTCGAATTTTCTTTCCCCTCTC
>JAZNSG010000052.1:0-44982 GCA_045591035.1 Clostridia bacterium
CTTGCTATGGACCACTGGAATGTTACAGCTGATATTACAACATTAGGTAAAGGCTTTGGTAACGGTTTCCCTGTAACCTGTCTTGCAGTATCTAAAGACCTTGCTCCTGCAATCGAAAAGATTTCAGCATCTTCAAGCTACGGTGGTAACCCAATGGCTTGTGCTGCTGCTCTTGAATCAATCAAGGTTATCGAAGAAGAACAGCTCAACGAGCGTTCAACTCACCTTGGTGAAATCATGCTCAAGAAGATGAAAGAAATGAAGGCTGCTCATCCCATTATCGGTGATGTTCGTGCTATTGGTTGTCTCCAGGCTATCGAAATCGTTAAGGATCGCGATACAAAAGAACCATTTGCTGAAGCTGGTACAATGATTTACCAGAAGGCATTCAAGAAGGGTCTTGCTTGGGTACCGTCAGGTCACATCCTTCGTATGTCACCTCCTATGATTCTTGATGACGAAGCTGCTCTTAAGGGTCTTGAAATCATCGAAGAGTCAATCGCAGAAACAGAAAAGCACTTCGGTTATTAATCCGAGACTTTACTCAAAAACCAAGGGGCTGTTGATTTCAACAGCCCCAAATTATTATAAACCCTCTTGAGGGTAATGAAAGGAAAAATAACTATGAAAACTGTAAGATTTGGTCTTATCGGTTGTGGCCTTATGGCAAGAGAGTTTGCATCTGCTGCTGCTCGTTGGTGCCACCTTACCGACGATATTCCCAGACCTGAGATAGTTGGTATTTGTTCTGTTGTTCCCAAGGAAATGGAATGGTTCCAGAAGAACTTCCCCGAAATTAAATACTCTGTTTCAGACTACAAAGAACTTTTGGACAAAGATGACATTGACGCAATCTATTGTGCTGTTCCCCACAATCTCCACGAGCAGTTCTACATTGACATTATCAAAAGCGGCAAAGCACTTCTCGGTGAAAAACCCTTTGGTATTGACAAAAAAGCTAACGAAAACATAATGGCTGCCATTAAAGAAAATCCCGACACCTTTGTTCGTTGCTGCAGCGAATTCCCCTATTATCCCGCTATGCAGACAATGATAAATTGGTACAACGAAGGCAAATTCGGCAAGGTTCTTGAAATACATTGCGGTTTTAATCATTGCAGTGACATGGATGTGACCAAACCAATTAACTGGAAGCGTATGGTTAAATTCAATGGCGAATACGGTTGTCTTGGCGACCTTGGTATTCACACCCAGCACGTTCCCTTCCGTCTTGGTTTTAAACCCAAAACAGTAAGAGCTCATTTCAGCAACATCATTAAGGAACGTCCTGATGGCAAAGGCGGCACAGCAGTTTGTGACACCTTTGATAACTGCACAATCTTCTGTACCACTTTGAACAAAGATGGCGACGAAATTCCAATGACTCTTGAAACAAAGCGTATGGCTCCCGGTTCTACAAACCGTTGGTTCTTCGAAATCTATGGTACCGAATGCAGTGCGAAATTCTCCTCAGACGATGCAAATGCTTTCCATTACACATCATCATGGGGAAAAGAGCAGTCCTGGAACCGTATTATCATCGGTTACAAGCCCATGCTCCCCACTATCACCGGTCCTATCTTTGAATTTGGATTTACTGATGCTATTCAGCAGCAAATTGCGGCATTTATGCTTGAGTACTCAGGTGTTAAAGTTCCCTTTGGTCTTTTCACTCCTGAAGAAACAGTTCTTTCACACACTCTGGCTACAGCTGCTCTTAAGTGATTCTACAACAAAACTGTTGAAGTTATTGACTAATTATAAAAACAAAACAGGCTGTGGGCGATGCCCACATCCTGTTTTTAATTTCACTGGTAATTATCCTTACGCTTTATCTGTATTACCGCAGTTCCTCTTTCAAAGTTATCAACATAAAGAACAAATCATATTATTTCTTGCTCCAATGAATCAAACTCAGACGTAGAAAAAAACTCGCCCAATGTCATATTAAGTCCATCACAAATAATTTTAATGTTTCTTATGGTTGGATTTTTGCTTCTTCCGTAAAGTATAGCTTTTAATGATGACGGAGGCATACCACAACGTTCTGCAAGGCCATTCACAGTAAGTTTATTTTCCTCACATAATCCTAAAATGCGATTTTTAATTGCTGTTATCATTTTTTATCACCCAAGACAATTATACCCAACAGCAATTGACAATATAGGCAATATATGATACTATATAGGCAATATATCGCCTATAAGGAGAACTACATAATGAAAACTAAAATTTCTAAACTTTATCTTATGTGTGGAAAATTAAACTTATATGTGCTCAATTGTAAAATTAAAATGACATGGTTTTAAAAGAGCTCGAAAACATAAAGAAACTACTTAATGAAATCATAAATGATTTTACTTCTTGCTGAATATCACTACAGCAAACACAGCACAGCATTCCTTTCGGAAGCTGTGCTGCATTGTTTTTTATAAAGCGTCTTTATTTTTCCTTGCTTTCGGCAACAATCTTATCAACTATGTTCGAGGGAGCATCCTGATATCTTACGAATTCGAATTCATAGCTTCCCTTTGCCTGGGTCATTGAACGCAGGTCTGATGAATAAGAATGCATCTCAGCCATAGGAATTTCGCCCTCAATAAGGGTAATTCCGTCGCCTTGAGGAGTCATACCAAGCATCTGTCCGCGGCGTTTGTTTATATCACCGATAATATCACCGGTATAGCTGTCGGGAACATAAGTCTTAAGGTGACCAATTGGTTCCAGAAGAACAGGACTTGCCTGTTCCATACCAGTTTTGAAAGCAAGTGACGCTGCTGTTTTAAATGCCATTTCGGAAGAATCAACCGGATGGTAAGAACCGTCAACCAATGTAGCCTTAAGACCTACCATGGGATATCCCGCAAGAACACCTTGCTTCATGCTTTCCTGAAGTCCCTTTTCAACAGCAGGGAAGTAGTTTTTCGGAACACTTCCGCCAAATATCTTTTCTTCAAACAGCAACCCATCATCATGGGGCTCAAATTCAATCCAAACATGTCCATACTGTCCATGGCCACCTGATTGCTTTTTGTGTTTTCCTTCAACCTTAACCGCTTTTCTTATAGCTTCGCGGTAGGCAACCTTAGGCTCAGTCAATGAAACCTCAACGCCAAATTTATTTTTAAGCTTGTTAACAAGAATATCAATATGCTGCTCACCCATACCTTTAATAATCATTTGACGGGTTTCAGTATTGTTCTCAACAGCAAAGGTTTTGTCTTCGTCCATAAGTTTGTTGAAGCCTTGGCTTATCTTATCTTCGTCACCTTTTGCCTTTGGAACTATAGCCATGGAAGTATTGGGTTTGAAGAAATTAATTCCGTCAATAACTATTCTGTCACTTATACTACAGAGTGTATCACCTGTATTTGTTGATGCAAGTTTCGCAACCGCACCAATATCACCTGCATTAAGCTTCTCAACTTCTATCTGCTTTTTACCTACAACTGCATAAATCTTTCCAATTCTTTCGTTTGAGCCGGAATTTGTATTGTATACAGTAGTATCAGGAGTCATTATGCCTGAATATACTTTGAAATATGAAAGTTTGCCCACATACGGGTCAGCAACTGTTTTGAATACCAAAGCCGCCAAGGGGTCATCAACCGAAACCTTGCGTCGTGCATCACTTCCGTCCTCTTTCTTTGCAATAAAGAATTCCTCCGAAGAATCAGGAGCAGGGAAATATGCATTAATTGCATTAAGCAAAGAAGAAATACCAAGTCCGTTATTTGCACTTCCGCAAAGAACAGGAACAATCTCACCCGCCGAAACACCATTTCTGAGAGCCTCATATGTTTCAGCAAGAGTAAAGCTTTCTCCCGCAAAATATCTCTCCATAAGTTCCTCTGAACTTTCAGCAACAGCCTCGTTTATCATTTCACGAACAGGAGCTATATCATCTTCCATTCCATCAGGAATAGGTGCTGTTACAGTTCTGTCGCCCTCGTACTTTCTTGCTTCACCTTCAACAACATTTACAAAGCCCGTTATCACTTCACCGGTTCTGATTGGAACCTGAAGGGGCGCGATTTTCTTTCCGTACTTTTCTCGCAGTTGGTCCAAAACTCCGTAATAATTGACTCTTTCGTCATCTACCTTGTTGATGAAAATCATTTTCGGGATACCGGCTTCGTCAGCATATTTCCAAGCCTTCTCGGCACCTACCGTGAGTCCTGATTTTCCGCTTAGCACAATGATTGCGGCATCAGCAACCTTGACGCTCTGCTGCACCTCCCCCACAAAGTCAAAAAATCCGGGGGTATCTATAATATTAAACTTAGTACCGCTCCAATCACAAGTTGCAACAGCTGCACTTATCGAAAATTTTCTTTTTATTTCTTCGGGATCAAAGTCCATAACAGTGTTTCCGTCCTGGGTCTTACCCATTCTTTCAACGGAACCGGCAGTATACAGCATTGCCTCTGCCAAAGATGTCTTTCCCGAGTTTCCATGTCCTAACAGACAAAAGTTTTTAATTTTAGATGTTTCATACAGTTTCAAGTTACAACCCTCCAATGTGATATAGTTCGTTTCAGTGCATCGTGCACTGACTTTTAACAGTCTATGCCTAAAGACTTTGCTGTATTCAAAGCCTTTAAACTATACTTAAATTATACAACATCAGCTTAAAATTTTCAACCAAAAACCATACAATATTTTTTAATATTTTTGTGCAATACCAACAAATATTTAGTTTCTTACTTTTCTCTTAAGCAACACAAAAAACGGCTTCCGCTTTGGAAGCCGTTTTTAATAAATCGGGATTTACGCTTTCACTATTGAAATTTTAACTTTTTCACCGTTAATATTCCAATCCTTTGCATTGTCAGCAACGTCCTTGTCAAATGAAACCGCCAGGGTCTGAGCAGAAATCTCATCAATGTTGGTCTTAATAATTCCGTCAATCTTGTCACTTCCGCTGCAGCTTACCTTGATGTTGTCCTGAACCTCAAAACCGCTGTCCTTACGCATTGTCTGAATTTTGCTGATGATTTCTCTCACAAAACCCTCTTCAATAAGCTCATCGGTTAAGTTTGTATCAAGAACAACAGTATATATTCCGTCACTGTCCGAAACAAATCCGTCTTTTTGAAGAGTTTCTACCAGTACATCATCAATGCCAAATTCCACATCAGTGCCTTCAACTGTCAGCTTAACCATTTCGCCACGGTTCAGGGTTGCCATAACCTCGCTGCCCGCCATCTTGTTTACTTCCTCAAAGATAGCCCTTACAATCTTCCCGTATTTGGGTCCCATAGTTTTAAGCTGTGGCTTAAAGTTATAGCTTATAAACGAACTTGCATCGTCGGTTATCTCTATTTCCTTAACATTAAGCTCGTCAAGAATGATATTCTTATAAACCTCATCAATATCGGTCTTTGTCTGCACATAGATTTTTGCAATGGGCTGTCTGTTCTTTGTGTTTGCTGCATTTCGACATGCACGTCCAAGAATTACAATCTTTCTTGCCGCATCCATCTCTTCTTCAATTTCCGCAAAATCAAACGCCGGGTTTGCCTTGGGGAAGTCACACAGATGAATGCTTTCAGGAGCATTCTTATCTACATTGAGAACAAGATTGCGATAAATCATTTCGGTCATAAACGGAATAAACGGAGCACAAACTTTTGAGAACTCGGTAAGTACAGTATAAAGTGTCATATATGCACAAACCTTATCCTCTGTGAGTTCACTTGCCCAGAATCTTTCTCTGCTGCGACGAACATACCAGTTTGAAAGTTCATCAGTGAATTCCTGAATAATTCTTGTAGCTTCAGTTATTTTGTAGTTCGCAAGATATTCGTCAACCGCCTTGATTACGCCATTCAGTTTCGACAAAATCCATTTGTCAAGAAGAGTGAGCTTTGAAACGTCAAGCTTATGCTCGGTTGGGTTAAACTTGTCAATATCCGCATAAAGCACATAGAATGCATAAGTGTTCCAAAGTGTTCCGAGGAACTTTCTCTGGGACTCTGAAACTGCCTCGTCATGGAAACGGTTAGGAAGCCACGGTGCACTGTTAGAATAGAAATACCATCTTACCGCATCAGAGCCCTGCTTATTGAGGACATCCCACGGGTTAACAACATTTCCTATATGCTTGGACATCTTGCGTCCGTCTCTGTCCTGAACATGTCCAAGAACAATAACATTCTTGTAAGGTGATTTATCAAACAGAAGTGTTGAAATCGCAATGAGGGTATAGAACCAACCTCTTGTCTGGTCAATCGCCTCACTTATGAAGTCAGCAGGGAAGTTCTGCTCAAACATCTCCTTGTTTTCAAAGGGATAATGCCACTGTGCAAAAGGCATAGAGCCTGAGTCAAACCAACAGTCAATAACATCAGAAACTCTCTTCATATTGCCGCCGCACTTTTCGCACTTAAGGTATACATTATCAACATAGGGCTTGTGAAGCTCGATATCTTCAGGCACATCAATACCCTTGGCTTTCAGTTCCTCAATTGAGCCTATACATTCGTGATGACCACATTCACACTGCCAGATAGGAAGTGGTGTTCCCCAGTATCTTGAACGGGAAAGGCCCCAGTCAATTACGTTTTCAAGGAAGTTACCAAATCTGCCGTGCTTAATGTTGTCGGGCATCCAGTTTACAGTCTCGTTGTTTGCAAGAAGTCTGTCGCGAACAGCTGACATTTTGATGAACCATGTATCACATGCATAGTAAAGAAGAGGTGTGTCACATCTCCAGCAGAAGGGATAGCTGTGTTCGAATTCAATAACCTCAAAAAGCTGTCCTCTGTCACGAAGGTCACGGATAACCAGCTTATCTACATCCTTTACGAACATACCCTTCCAGGGTTCAACTGCATCAACAAACTTACCCTGAGGATTAACCAGGTTAACAAAAGGCAAATCATTCTCCTTGCCGACTCTCGAGTCGTCTTCACCAAAAGCGGGTGCGATATGAACGATACCTGTACCGTCGCTCATTGTAACATAATTATCGGCAACAACAAAATATGCTTTTTTATCAACAGTTGCATAACTGAAAAGCGGCTCGTATTCAAGGCCGCAAAGGTCTGTACCGATATACTTTTCAACAACCTCGTATTCAGTCTTGATAACTGTATCAAGAAGTGCCTCGGCAAGAATATACTTTTCTTCCCCGCACTTGATTTTAACATATGTTTCATGAGGATTAACGCAAAGAGCCACATTGGACGGAAGTGTCCAGGGTGTCGTTGTCCAGGCAAGAATATATTCATTAGTCTCGCCTTTAACAATGAACTTTGCAATAAGAGAATTTTCTTTTACATCCTTATAGCCCTGTGCAACCTCGTGGCTTGAAAGCGTGGTGCCACAACGGGGACAATATGGCATAATCTTGTGTCCCTTGTAGAGAAGTTTTTTGACCCAGATAGACTTAAGTGCCCACCGAACGGACGCAATGTAGTCGTTGTGATAAGTAACATAAGGATTTTCCATGTCTGCCCAATAGCCGACACGGTCACTCATTTCCTCCCATTCGCTCTGGTAAGTGAAAACACTGTCCTTACATTTTTTAACAAAGTCCTCAATGCCATAGTTTTCAATCTGAGGTTTTCCGCTTATACCAAGCTGTTTTTCAACCTCAAGCTCAACAGGAAGGCCATGGGTATCCCAACCTGCCTTTCTTTGAACACTGTAGCCTTTCATCGTGCGATAACGAGGAACAAGGTCCTTGATTACACGAGTCAGAACGTGTCCGATATGAGGCTTTCCGTTTGCAGTGGGGGGACCATCAAAAAATGTGTAAATTTCTCCACCTTCGCGATTTTTTATACTCTTTTTAAATATATCGTTCTTCTTCCAGAATTCAACGACTTCTTTTTCTCTGTCCACAAAGGACAAATCGGTTGACACCTTATCGTACATTTTAGAACCTCCTGTGTATTCTGAAATATGTATCATTGCATAGTTATACCTTTCTATTTTACAGGAAATTTTATCATTTGTAAAGTAATTTATTAAAATTCCTTGAATTTTTCGTAACTTTTATATCTATTCTTTAAAAAATTATTGAATTCGCTCTTATTTTGTGGTATACTTTGTTTTTGTACTATAGAAATTAAAGGCTTTTTGCCTGTGAAATATGTTCGGAGGTCAGCTATGCTGTGTGTTCGATGTAAAAAAAATATGGCGGTCGTTTTTATCACAAAAATAGAAAACGACGGCAAACAAGTAAACGAGGGTTACTGCTTGTCCTGTGCAAAAGAATTGAATATTGGTGGGGTTAACAACATGATCCAAAACCTTGGAATAAGCCCCGAGGAATTTGACAGTATGAACAGTGAAGCCTTGCAAATGCTTCAGGGCATGGGTGATGAGGGTGAATTTGACCCATCTATGCTTTTTGGCGGAGAAATGCCTGACGATTTTGACGACAGTGAGGACGGCGGTGCTACTAAAAAGTCTCCTCTTTCTTTCCTTTCAAATATGTTTGGCGGAAAGCCTGAAAGCAATCCCCAAAATTCAAACGCCCCATCAAACGAAAAAGACTCAAAACAGAAAAAAGACAAAAAACGCAAGTTTCTTGAAATGTACGGGAGCAACCTCACCGCAAAAGCAAAAAATGGTGAGATTGACCGCATAATTGGACGTGACCGGGAACTTGCCCGGGTTACTCAGATTCTTAATCGTCGCACTAAAAACAACCCAGTTCTTATCGGCGAACCCGGTGTGGGTAAAACCGCTATTGCCGAGGGCCTTGCTATCAAAATTGTAGAAGGCAACGTTCCGGCAAAGCTTTTGGACAGAGAAATTTATCTTCTTGATATGGCAGCAATGGTTGCAGGGACTCAGTTCAGGGGCCAATTTGAGTCAAGACTCAAAAACCTAATAACCGAAGTCAAGGCTCTTGGGAACATCATCCTCGTTATTGACGAAGTTCATATTCTCACAAAAGCCGGAGATGCCGAGGGAGCTATGAATGCCGGGAATATCCTGAAACCCGCTCTCTCTCGTGGCGAAATTCAGATTATTGGCGCAACAACCCTTGAAGAATACAGAAAGTATATTGAAAAGGACAGCGCCCTTGAAAGACGATTCCAGACCGTTCTGGTTGAAGAACCCTCTGTTGAAGAAACCATTGAAATTCTCCGTGGCATAAAAGACTACTATGAGGACTATCACAAGGTCAAAATCTCTGACGATATCATTCGTTGTGCTGTCCTTCTCTCAAAAAGATATATCACCGACAGATTCCTGCCTGACAAAGCAATTGACGTTATTGACGAAGCCGCTGCGGCTGCAAATCTTTCAAACGAGGCGCTTACCACCATTGCAAAGCTTGAAAGTGAGCTTAGTGACATTATTTCCAATCAAGCTGAGCTTGAGGCATCTATTGCCGAAGCAGAAAGTGTTCCTGAAGAAAGCTACAAAAAACTTGCCGATTTGAAGATTAAAGAACGTGAGCTTACCAAAAATCTTGATGAGCTTAAAAAGGACGCATATAATACCGAAATAACCACCGACGACCTTGCGGCTGTTATAGAAAACTGGACAAAAATCCCGGTAAAGGGCATTACAGATTATGAAACAAACAACCTTGTTAACCTTGAAGAAAGGCTTCACAAAAACATCATCGGTCAAAACGATGCAGTAAGCGCTGTTTCCAGGGGAATTCGCAGAAAACGTGCAGGTTTGAGTCTTAAACGCCGCCCGGCATCCTTTATATTTGTAGGGCCGACTGGTGTAGGTAAAACCGAGCTTGTCAAGCAAATAGCAAAAGAGGTTTTTTCAACAGAGGACGCACTTATAAGACTTGATATGTCTGAATATATGGAAAAACACGCCGCATCCAAGCTCATTGGTTCGCCTCCGGGTTATGTGGGCTATGACGATGCGGGTCAGCTGACAGAAAAAATCCGTCGTCATCCATATTCAGTAATTCTTTTTGACGAAATTGAAAAAGCACATCCTGACATATTTAATATGCTGCTCCAGATTCTTGATGACGGACACATCACCGACAGTCACGGCAAGGTTATCTCCTTTGAGGATACAATCATAATTATGACTTCAAATGCCGGAAGCGAAACCTCGTCTACAATAGCAGGCTTCGGTATTGACTCAAATTCAGGCAATCAGGCGAAAGCAGAACGCGCACTCAGGCAGATTTTCAGACCTGAATTTTTAAACAGAGTTGACGAAATTATAACCTTCAGTCAGTTAACCCATAATGACCTTTTGAAAATTGCTGACCTGATGCTTTCGGAACTGGGTCGCGGACTTTCGGAAAAAGAAATTTCTCTTGTTGTTTCCGATAAAGCAAAAGAGCTTATTTGCACCGAAGGCTACAACCCGCAATATGGTGCTCGTCCAATGCGAAGATATATTGAAAGACATATCGAGGACAAATTGGCTCAGCTTTTCATAAGCGGCAAATTAAAAGGTGGCGTGACCGCTACAGCCAATGTAAAAGACGGAAAAATCGAAATTGATTTAGATTCCAAATAAAAATGGGGGATGCGTATTACTACGCATCCCTTGTTTTAAAATATTCTTAAAGAAAAAACAAAAAAACTCTTGACAAAAAGGCGTTTGGCTGTTATAATATTCAAAGTCGGTCGCAGATGATGCGGCAAACCTACCAAATGCGGGTGTAGTTCAATGGTAGAATCTCAGCCTTCCAAGCTGATTGCGTGGGTTCGATTCCCATCACCCGCTCCATTTTTTATGCGCCTGTAGCTCAGCCGGATAGAGCAACTGCCTTCTAAGCAGTGGGTCAGGAGTTCGAGTCTCTTCAGGCGCGCCACTTTTTTATATGGTGGGTATAGCTCAGTTGGTTAGAGCGCTAGATTGTGGCTCTAGAGGCCGACGGTTCGAATCCGTCTATCCACCCCACTTTTTTTATGAGTTTTTGAAAAAACTCGAGTTGGCAGCGGACAAGATTGTCAAAGGCTATATATTGGGCTGTAGCCAAGTCGGTAAGGCACCAGACTTTGACTCTGGCATTTCGTAGGTTCGAGTCCTGCCAGCCCAGCCAATTTTTAAAACTTAATACGGTCCATTAGCTCAGTTGGCAGAGCACTTGACTTTTAATCAAGGTGTCCCGCGTTCGAATCGCGGATGGATCACCAAAATCGACAAGATTCATCAGGGTCTTGTCGATTTTACTCATTACCTCTTCACTATTCCCTAAGAAACTTCTTCACAACTTCAAATAAACATTTGCAATTTGCAAAAATATATGCTATAATTGTCTTGTTGAAACTGCAGGCGTAGTTTAGTGGCAAAACATCAGCTTCCCAAGCTGAGGTTGTGGGTTCGATTCCCATCGCCTGCTCCATATCGAGGCTTCTCTTCTCCACGCAAAAAAGCACTTTGCCGTATCTGCAAAGTGCTTTTTCTTTTATCTCATTGCTTCGGCGAGTTTAACCACAAGCTCCTCACCATACTTATAGCATAACAAAAACTCAAGTGTCCCGTCCTCAAGTCCCGCTTTCGCCTGAATGATATCAATTGCTTCTTCAACAGTCATACTGTACACTCCCTCTTTTATCTTATCAAACGGAAAATTCTTACCCGGACAAGCTGTCGCTTCAAAATCCCGATGTTTTTTGACTACCGCTTGTGGATACAAATCTTTGAGATATTCCACAATTTCTCTGCCGGCTTGTATCTGTCTCACAGACATGGTCTCTGTTTCAAAATTTCCTTCAAAACAAACGCCAATGCTTAAAGAATTCTTTCCCTTAGTATGCGCACCTACCGAGCCAATCGGTCGACCTTTAAAAACGCTTCCGTCTTTTCTTACATAAAAATGATACCCTATACCGCTCCAGCCATTTTTAAGATGACCTTCATGTATGCTCAAAGCATCACCGTCACCTGCTCTGTGATGCAGAACTATGTATTGGGTTGATTCTCTCTTTTCAAGCTTCTTGCTCCATGTGTAGCTTTGTTCAATAATTCTCATCTGCAAGTTACACCTCTGTATTCTTAATGTATTTCTGTTTTTGTCTTGTTTCTCAAAACCTCAACAGCCTTCTTAATTATTTCCGGCAAAGGAATTCCCATAAGTCCCGCATTTTCCAAAATAGAAATAGCTTCGTTTGCAACAAAAGCGATTATCGACGCAGTTCTTATGTAACTGACTCCCAATGATACATCAAGCCTGTGAGCAACAAGGACAAACAAAAGAGTTGCACCTTTTTTGCACAGTCCCATCCATCCGGCATGGCTATCAAGCGCTCCTGTTGGAGATTTTTCTGAATTTTTGAATACACCTGCAACTATTAGTCCCATAACAAAATCTATTGCCATAAATATGAGCAAAGTCGCCATATCCGAAGACCACCCACCGAAAAAGGTTGCAATCATTCCAAAAAAGCTTCCTATTGCTGCACAAAGAGCACTTTTTGTATTTACTAAGTTCACTTCATTCCCTCCACAGCCTCTTTCATTCTTCTTTCTTTTTCTTTTAATACCTCTTCGTACTCTGCATCAGTTATTTCGTGCCAATTTTCGGTACTGTCATTACACCCAAGATATATTTCCTTTCCGTAAGCCTCACCATCGGTTAGCACAAAGCCCTCTGTTGCAGTAAGCTTTATAAGGTTAATATTTTCAGTTGTCATGCTAAATTCCACCCTTTCTGTGTTGCGATTGCTTTTTGTGCATCTGTCAATTTTGCAAGATTTGTTGTGCCTATTGTAAGTGTGGGTCTTGTGGTAGTTGCTGAATAATCATATAGCGCATTTATAAGACTTAACAAACTTTCAACAGTCAAAAGTGTTGCACTTTTCCAGCTTGTCGAAAAGTCAAGTTCCCCATTTATCGTTAGATTTTTTAATTTAGGAAGATTTGTAAACGGCTCATTTGTCCCCTGAGAAGCTGTTGTAAATGTTAGTGTCATAGTTTCAAGATTGGGTAAATTTGAAAATGCCCAGTTCATACTTATGCACTTGCTTAAATCCAACTCCAATTCGACAAATTGTCCGCCATTAAACGTTATGTTTGCATATTGACAATTTGAGAAATCGACCATTCCCTCAGGAAGTTTTGCAAGATTCATATTGTTAAACGCATTACTTGCTTGTGTTGGTTTAATTACATGGGTCGGTCTAAAAGTTTCATCATCCCATATACCACCACTGAAATAATAGTCATAATTCGTTCTCGCACCTTTGTTCGTAAAGGCTCCCCAAAGCAAGTTGTTTTGATTTTCTTTACCATCTTCATACCCTTTACCAAGACCATCAACAAAACCCTTATCTTCTCTTTGATAACAAATATCACCTATAGCGCCGGGCATATCTTCAGGTTTATATTGTTTTTTATCGTAGCCATACGTATCAGGAGCCTCATTCCTTAGAGCATTTGCTATATTTCCTAAAGTTGTATCTTCAATTAAATATTTTGCCATCAGAAAGATACCTCCTCTGCCGAAGGAATGGCTTCAAGTACATAATTGACTATTTCAGCTTTATCTGCCTCAGTCCAATAGTCAGTGCCTTTTTGTGGTTTTGTTCCCTCAGCTTGTCTGCCGCTGTCCACAAACTTTCCTTGCTCAGCATTCCATTCATACCAATTTCCATTTTCTCCGATAAACGGCGTCCTGGCCATACTTAAAATCTGATTATACACATCAGGCGTGGGTTCTTTTCTTGGCTGCCCATTAGCATAACCCGAAGGCATAACCTTGATTTTCTCTGCATTTGTCGTAATCAAGTCCCCGCAAAAAACAGATACCGTAAAAAATGGTGACTTTATAACCTCCCACGGGACAAGACACTCTCCATTCTCAAGAACTACATCATAAAAGCTTTTTTCTGCTCCGCCAAAAACCGCAACTATGTCTCCGGTCCACTCCTCCGAAAAAATAAAGTTCGCTTTCAGGTAGCCTTTGCTGTCAGCCACCACATCGAAGCAGTCTTCTCGTGAAATGATTTGATTTTTCACACTAAACCTAAGCATTTTCGCACCCCCTACACAAGCCTGATTGTATACTGATTACCACATATACCGCTCAATCTATACTGTGCATTAAGAGTAGCAGTCTCTATAAAGCAAAGTCTCCCTGCTCTCATTTGAACATCCCATACATAGTCGTAGGATCTTTTGCCAACTTCATATTTTTGTCCGTCTTGCACGTTAAGATCGACAATTATATTCCCATAGTCTCCTCCGACCTCTATGATAGCATAATTGTATTGGCTTGTGTCTGCATCCTTCACTTCACCCACAACATAAATTGCATACGGATATACAGAAATATCCTCAGGGGTAACAGCTTCGAAGCTTGTGACCTTGGTTATATTTTTCCCTAAAGTTGCCAACTTTGACCTGGCATAAACTCTTTTGTCAAAAACCTCTCCCGAATCAGATACCTGAGCAAGTAAAACATATTCCCCGTCATCCGGCAGTTCCTCTGCAAACTGAATACTTGCCACCTGCAAGGACGTGCTGAAGTGTGCAAATATATACCCAGCCACATTGGGCGTAACTGCTACAAAGTAGCCATCACTATCCACTTCAAGTCTCACTCCATTTTCAAAAAACACAATACCCTGACCAATGGCAGCTATCATATCCGCTGTGGACACATTCTCAAGCTTTACCTTGCATCCGTCAAGCTGAACACCCTGCGAGGCAATCGCTTGTGTTAAAGCATTAAGGTCAGATGTATTATAGCTGTCCTTGCTCAAAAACGGTGCAATTCCAGCCCCCACCAGGCTTCTTGCTATATCATTTATGTCTTCAGTGCCATACAATACACTGTCAACAAAGCTGTATTTTATACCCATTTTAATCCTCCTCCATACTAAAAACGGGAGATATGCCCGATTTATTTATGTCATAATAAATATTCACCGCCGACACACGTTTTGTCTCAGTTTTCCTGAACTCCCCAAACTCAAACTGTACTTTTAGCAAATCGCCTACCTTATAATCTCTGCCATACTCCAGTCCTTTAATTTCAGCAATTGAGGTCTCCTTTTCTTTTAAGCTGTTTAGTTCAAGCAGGGCTTCATCAAAGGTTTTTCTCCCATTTATAACTTTGTCCCAACGTCTTGCGCCAGTGGCTGTTCCCTGATTTATAAAGATCCAAATGTTCGTAGGTTTAACTTCAGTTACCTTCCATTTACCATCAGGTGTATCTGAATACAGATACCAATCTTTAAAGCAGTAATTTCCGAATCTAATTACCTCATCCCCTGAAGCATCTACCAACTCCGACGTAATTTTGTAAAAGGTATACGAATTATCTGGATTAGAATCTACAAGACCCGGTTCATTCTCAATCGCGTTCCAGTTACCCTTATCGGAAAATTCACGCATATACCAGCCAGACTTTGTTGCCATATCTTGTCTTTCCAACGTATATTCCATATCATAGGCGTTTCGATTTGCCATAGAAATAACAGTCCTGGTTTCTCTTCCCGAGTAGACCGAAAACAAAAACTTATTTTGTGTAAAATCAGGAACAACAGAAAAACCAAATTTTTTATCGGACAAGACCTTGGTTACCAAATCATAAAGCACTATTACCGAGTCCGCAGAATAATCCATTTTAGCCCCTATTCCTTGTTCTTCTCCCAGTGCTATAAAATCCCCGGCAGTCTTGCTGACAGCATCTCGCGCAATATTTTCAGCTGTCACCTGGCTGTATTTTGGATTCTTTATGCCCCTCTTTGTTAAAAGCCACTCAGGGGTTCGGCCGAAAACTGCTATATCTTTTCCTATACGCCAACCGGTAACAATTGCATAATCATTGTCCACCTTGAAAAACAAATACTTGTTTTCCGTTAAAATGCTTATTACCTGGTGCTGTGCAACAGAAAAGTGCAATTCCGCCGTGCCATAACCACAAAATTTCTTTTCAATATTTACCGAAACAGCTTTCGGAAACTCTGCAATCCTGTTAAAATCAAAATCATAAAAAACAATCCCCGTCAAATTATCACCGCCTCGTAATACAAATTTCTGTATTTGCACTCTATATTGAAATCCAAAACAATATCACCAAGACTTACCGAAATAACATTTCTGCCTTTTTCAAGTACAAAATCACCTAAAAAAGTATCATCACTGAGATATCCAATAAGATTTCCTCCAACAGTTCCATTAATGCGTCGGTTTTTTACATCTATTGTTATCATTTCTTCTTCACTCGGTGCATAATTAAGTTTAATGCTTTTACCATTTGTCTCGTTGGTAATAATTACATTTTCCTTTGTTTCAAGTGCTGACGGATAATACATACTTAAAGTCGGCTCCACAGCATAATCTCCGGTTATTTCAATATCTCCGCCAATAATTACTCTGCCAAAAGCTGTTGGCAAAGAAAAAGGCGACTTAAGCAATTTGCTTCTTGCATAAAGGGGTACAACAGTATCACTCCCATCAGTAAAATAAGGACTGTCACAGACAAATTGTGCTATAATTCCGACAATTTGCCCTTTTGCTACTGGATTGACCTCGGAAATCAAAACCTGATTGCAAATTATGCTTCTGCAAATTTCCCCGTTTTCTATGGTCAACTCACCGCATTTTTCCAAAATCCTTAATGCCTTTTTAACTGATGTATCCGCATAGTTTCCGTTGTACTCAGCGGATAAGGTTATTGTTCTTGGAAGAGCCCTTGCCGAAAGAGTCTCCTGCCCGTCATAGCCTGTATATGTAGCAGTCTGGTATTCCTTTATAACCGGCTGCAATCCGTCTACGGCCAAAATAGAAAAATCACTTTTCCCTTTACCTGAAAATTCGACTGTTCCAACGCAGTTCTTATACAAAATTTTCATTTTTATACTCCCCCTCTCAACCGTTGCAGCACTGTCGCATTTCTTGCGGCACTAAGCTGCTGAGTAGTTGTGTCTGCCGAGGAATTAAAGTTAAATGTATTTGTATAGCTTGTGCTGCTTTCTGAATTTTTAATTGTTCCTCCCGCTCCGGATACAATTACATCACTCATAACATTCTTCATAGAATTTACAACATACGCACGTGTTTCCTCCATAAGCTCATTGACTTTAATCATGAATCCGTTGCCGAATTCCTCTCCCACTTCACATCCCAAATAATAATACTGAAGCGGAACTCCGTCAAAGGACTGCTCCAAAATATCTAAAAACGCTTCGTTCGCAAGTCCCTTCTCACGAAGTCCATTCATAAACGCTTCTGCAACATCCAGACCCTGCTCTTTTATAATTTCCTCATTGAAAATATTATTAAGGTCAACTGCCGCATTCTGGGCTGCAAGTTCTCTGCGGTTAAAGCTTTCAATAAACCGGTTTCTTGTGTTGTCATCCGAATTGAGAAGCAGCATAGCAAGTTCAAGACCCTCAGCAGCACCGAGCTCGGAAAGCTCATCAAAAATGCCAACCGGGATATTCCCCAATTCCTTGAGTCTCATCACTGCATCATGATACCGATTTATAAGAATTGTTTCTTCTTCAAAGTCTTTCAGGCTTGTAGAATGATAAACCAAATCCGTACCATTTACATTTTGCCCCTTAAAAGTAACCGTTTCATGATTTACCGAAGAATCATCGTCTTTCAGGCTGTCAGATATACGCTCTCGCATTTCTTTGAGTTTCTCTTCTTTTTTGATACAGTCCTTTACACTCTCAAGATATTTTTGGGCTACCTTTTCTTGAGTCTGGGTCATCTCCTCAAGCATACGCTTGTTATACTTTGCTATTTCTTCTGTACAATCGTACCAGGCGTCGGTCCCTTCACGAAGATTTTTGTCTCTGTATTCTTTCAGCTTTTCATAGTATTCCTGCTCAGTTATAAACTCAAGTTCTTTTGCCTGTTTCAAGTTCTCAAGTGTTCTTTTTTGTCGTTTCTTTTCAAGGTTAGCAGCATTCTTTGCAGCATTTTTAGTAAAAGTCTCAAGCTCTACATACACATTCTCCATTGCAGTTATGGCACGATAGGATTCTTCACTAAGCCCCACACCTATTCCGGATGCTATCATCCTTCCTATGCTGTTACCTGCCTCTTTGCCCATTGCATTGTTTATATCTTTTTGAAAATCAAATGCCATACTTTCCTTCCTTGCTTAAAATTTTATCATTATACTCCACCCTCAAAAAACTGATTCCAACTGCTGAGCCAATTCCCATTCCACTTCATCTTCCGTGAGGCTGCTTGCCAACCTGAACCGTTTCTTCATCTTTGCCAGATACATTCGTTTCTCCTTGTCCTTTACTTTGGCTAAATCAGCACTTCTGTATCCGACAATTTGTGAAAACTTGTTTGTATCACCCAGGCACGAAAGCAATGCCCTGAATTTCCACCAATGCATATTCTGAGCCGCAATGTCTATACCAAACTCAGCCAAAAAAGCCCCCCAAACATAGTTGAAATCCAAAGCCAAATCATATACAGGCTTTTTTTGCTCACAACCCCTCTGCTGTTCTTCTCCGGCAGAATAAAACCAAAGCAGGCCTCGAACCGCAGCACCTGGATCCGGAGGCAACTTCGGGTACGCAAGACAAAGAATTTCCGCCAATGCAATCGGACTATCTGTCCCCTTTTGCAATATAATATGCTCAATCTCAATCCAAACTTTAAAATCGGTATTAATCGCATATTCTTTTCCATCAATCTCAACACTCTCGCAAAGCTCGTAGAATTTTTTCTTCATTTTGTATGTCCCCTATTCAAGACCTGCTTGTCTTTAAATTTCCAAAGGCTCTAAGCCTTCAATTGCTACTCTTATTTTTGTAACAATGTAGCACATTAAATCTGATAAGTCATCAAGGTTTAAAGGCCTTTCACCAAATATTTTCCCGACAGAAGCTGCTCCAAGCAAAGAGTCTATGCTTCTTTGAAAAAATTTACATATACTCTCATCAGAAATCCCCGAATTTCCACAGTCCTCACGCACTTTTTCAAGTTTTTGTCTTGCTTCCTTCAGTATTTCACTGCATTTGGAAATTATGTTTTCATCCAAGTCAATGCAAAACACATTGCCACAAAGCTTCAAACACAATTTTTCCTGTCTGAAATTAAATTCCTCGGGCATCTCTTAACCTACACCTCCGCAAAAGTACAGGTCTGCCATTCGTCATCAGAGGTCGCACTACCCATAATCTTTTCACCTTTTACACGAAAGCTTCCACTATACTTGTATAGATCTGTACCATTACCCTCATTTTCCGCAATAACAGAAAAATCTCTTTTAACAGCAGTCTTTTCCTCGCTTTCAAGGTCAACTATTATAATGGGTCTCACCGCATCAGCACCAAGTTTCTCTTCATCAAAAATTTCAATGATATCCCTGTGCACCTCGTTGTCTGCAAATCTATCAAAGCCAAATGAAATGGATGGTGTATACCCAACTACATCGGTCTGTTCAAACTCCTCGTCAACGTACTGTCTTGAATACTCCCGTGGGTTTTTTGAAGTTGTTATTTCTTCAAATCCCTTCATGCGATGAAACACATAACTTACCACATCGCCATCTACCTGGGGAACCCCGTAAAATGCAAGTTTCTTGCATCTTTTAACTGCTATTGACATAAAATCATCCTCCTCAAATTCAAAATTCGGGCGGCGGCACAAATTCACCACCGCCCCAGAAATTATTCCTTATAATATTTTACTTCAAGCTGTGCCTCATATCGCACATCGTTACCTTCGCTGCGAATTGCCGCAAATTTTTCTGTCACATCGCAGGAAATCACCGTTTCTCCCATCTTTGAACTGAACAGTGTCCCCAAGCATGACTGCTCTTCAATCCAACCTTCAATTTTTTGGCATCTTTCCTGAACCTCCAACGTTAAAGGCAGAGGCGACGGATACCTGACCCTCACAGAAAGAATAAATCTGTCGCTGCAAAGCTCTCCTCCATCCGCATAAGGCTTCTTTTCAGTTTTTCCCGAAACCCGCTCCAAAGAATATGTCCCCATTTCGGGTCCCAGATAATTAACACAAATCTTTTCTCCCTCAAAATATGGACAATTTGACAAAAACTCAGCCATCTCAACTAGCATCTCTAAACCACCTCAAACTTATCTGTACAAATACTCGGCTCTCAAATGCCAATGTGGGTTGCTCCCGAAGCTGTTTTTTCTGACACCTATAATTCTGCTGCATATCTCGGGTCTTGCCTCCATATCAGGGGTTTCACCAAAACAAATCAGGTCCCCGGGAGAAATTTCAGGCATGTCCCCAAGAACTATCCTCACATCAAAAGTATCAAGCGTCCTTTCTCCAAGCCCCTGGCTTTTCAGCCTTTTTTCACGATAAATCCATGCCGGACAACAGCCCGAAGTTTTATATCCGCTATCCTGCTCACAGTGGCGAAAAATTGTTACATATCCATTATGTATCACCCTACATCACCCCTGCATACAAAAGTCCGGACATTCCCAGTCTGCGAAGAGCAATCTCGCTCACATCCTTACGAATGTTTTGCTTTTCCTGATATGTAGCCGTGTAGCCGTCAATCGCTTCGCTTTTAAGCTTTCCAATTTTATCATGCGTATAAAGCATTTCTGCAATCTCACAAAGACAAAGGCATATATCCTTTGAAAAGTTTTCCGAATAACTTACTCCAAAGCTTCCAAGCATACTTTTTGCCTTTTCAATGTACTTTTCAAATACCTCCTCAGACAAAACTCCCCCGTTGCCGCAAGAAAACTCGTTATAATAAAAAGCAAAGCTAACACTAATTCTTGTCATTTTTATCACTGCTTTCATTATTTGATGAAACCTTTTTTGTTGTCTTGCCGCCTTTAGGCTTTTTAATTAAAAGACCAATTGTTCTCACCTTTTAACCCCCTATTGGCTCCCGGCCGGTTTTATTTTGTAGCAGAATGAAGATAAACGCCACAAACCTTGTTTTCATAAATATCTGCAATACCATAAGAACGATAGAAGAACTTCCACGCATCCGAGGTCTGGTTTTCTTCAGGTGTTACGACCTTACTTACAAGATGCTTCTGATACTGAATGGCAGCAGATTTTTCAATAACCATAAAGTTAATATTCTTGCCGCTGGTTGCATTCTTCACATAATGTCCGGCAGTTTCACCGCTTGTTGAACCATCGTAAAGGTCAATAGCAGTATAGAATCTGCTCTGCGGAACCTTCGCAATCTGCATAAACGAATCAAGCACAGCCTTTGACTTTGTGGTATCTGCATTCATAACAAGGTTATAGAGTGTCGGCGTAATAAACAAAACTCTGCTTTCCTCTGATACCTCATTTTCATCCATACTGTTCTGAGCTGCAATCAAAGCAGAAAGCACATCATCCGCAGTTGTCAAATCTGCAGAGGCTGAACCAATACCGCCTATACCCGCATATTTTGCAAATCTGAACGCATCGATTTCGGGTGCAGCCTTGGTTCTTATAAATTCACCTGAAAGCTGGCCGAAAGCAATCCCTGCAGTTTCTTCGTCATCCATTGCATCAATGGTAAAAGAACGTCCTCTTTCATAATTAAATGCCACAGTTTCATTTGTAAGAGTGATTTCACCACCTACATATCCATTTTCACGACTATAATCCGCAAGACCGTCCATGGACATCTTAGGAATAATAATCTCATTGGCATTTGCGCCCATTCTTACAAGACGATTATTTCCGTCAAGAACTGAAGAAACTGAAGCAACCTTGTATACCTCATCAAGCACATCAATATACTTCTTAAATTTTGTAATATTGTTTCCCATAAAAACCTCTCCTTAATTTTTAATTTGCGGAAAGTCCCATAATTTCACGAACATCACTATCTGAAATATTTCCGCCGAATCCCATCGTTGAAGCAACCACCGATGGAATCCCTCCTTGAGGAACAAGAATATCCTCTCTGTCTCCCAAAAGCTCCGCAAATATTTCATCATCAGACTTTCCTTCATTTTTTTCTTCTGCAACCGCCCTTGAAAATTCTTCAAACACGCCTGCCCTGGTGAAATCATTTAAGAATTTCACATCCCTCGTTACATTTTTAAACCTGTTTTCAACCTTTCTCTGAGCATTCTGCGCTTCATAATTGTCAACGATTTTTTGCAGCTCTTCCATTTTTGTTTTTACTTCTTCTGCTTCACGTTGTCTTCCTTCATACGCCTCAATCTGCTCATTTGCAGCCGAAAGCTTCTCTTCAGCATTATTAAGCAATCTCTCAAGTTCATCCGAACGGGTCTTTGCTTTTCCGATGTCTGAGGAATTTAAGTCAAGAATCTTTTTTAATTGTTCGTCACTTATTCCCTCCACAATTCCTCTCAGCTCATCTCTTGTCATACTTTTTCTCCTTTCAGTTTGTTATCGCAGTTTCTTTCTGCTTCGGATTTGATAGTTTAACGTCGTTCCGGACTGTCTCGCCTCTTTCCCAAAAAGTTCGCATCTGCTCTCTTTTCGGGAGCCCTAAACTTTCAAACCATTTCCCGCTTCCACAGCCTTCTTTGCGGTTTCTTCATCTTCTCCAAAATACCACATCCTGAATTCCCAGGGCATCATTATTCCATTTTGAACCAGCACTTGTTTTTCCTCAAATTCTGTCTTTCTGTCTGCGGCAATGCTGTCATCAAAATCATATTCAATATTATACTTACCCATGGGTGCAAGTTTATAAAGACTGCACCAAACATCCATAGCATACACAAGCTCATTCAGTGCATTTCTAAGAGCCTTTTGATTGTCTGTAACAGTAGTATAACTTCTCTGTCTTGATGTTCTGATTTCCTCGGCTGTCTTGTCATTATTGTTCATCGCCGACAATGTTCCATAAGCAAACCCACAATTAAACTCAATCTGCCTGAATATCTTATCTAACCCATTGGAAAATGCCTCTTCCCTGATTTGCGGAGACCATTCCTTGAAGAAATCCACATCCTCCACATCCAGAGTTTTATAAAGTCTCTTGTCAGGAAGCTGAAGACGTCCGTTCTTATCCCGTTTGAACGCCATAGCATTAGCAATCAACGCCCTTTCACCACTCTCAAATTCCCACAAAAATCTTTCATATTGAGTATCTGCATCCCGGATTAAGTTTACTGCATTAGCAAATACCGACATTCCTATCGGAGAACCAGGCTCAATTGTATTGGCCAAAGCGGGCTTAAAATAGCCAAACAACGGTTTACTTACATTTCCTATGCACAGCTTTTCACTTAAATGTTTCCATTCTTCAACCTCACCAACAGAAATTTCCTTTCCGATACTTCCCTTCGTTCTGCTGGAAAATACCTTATTGAAAATCTCATAACAGTCACCCTTTAAACTATGGCATTCAAGTCTTGTAAAGTATGTGCTATCCTTAACCATTGACTGTACGAAAATAGCCCCCGTTATCTTTCCTGATTCATCAAAAGCAGTAGGGAAGAACTCATCTGCCTGAACAAAATCCACAAAAATTTCCCCCGAGACAACATAAGGCTTCATAACAAGACCACCCTTTGCACAACCGTACTCAACAGGTATCCTTATATTATCAATCACCTTTTTGTAGCTTTCATTCAGAAACTCTGCACGTTTGCTTCCTACAATTTGTGAATTTAACTCCAAGGTTATCATCCTTGCCATCTCAAAAGCTATGGCTGCCGGCAAATGCAACCCTTTGGTGTTCTCATACATATCACACCAGTTACTCTGAGCCAGTGCCATTTCCGAAGATACAGCCGGTTCCATACCCATCAGGCGTGTAAATGTTGACCTTTCCTTAACATCACTGTGTCTTTTCCCAAACAACTCTAAAAATCCATCAAACATAATTTTCCCTTTCCTTTATATAATTTTCTAAAGCAGATGTTTTGCTGCAATAGTAGCACAAAAATACCTTATATCATCCATTGCATGGTCAAACTCTTTAACCACCTTGTCTTCTGCAGAATTTTCATCCCACGAATATGTGCCGAACTCTCTGGCAGTATCTGTGCAGCTTTCATGAAACAAAAGCTTTCCGCCCTGAAGCAGTGTTCCTGTGAGCCTTATTCCATCTAAAACATTGTTATTTGCTTTTCTGACTGCAAACCGCCCGTGTCTGCGGATAGTTGCTATGAAGCTGGCAGCAGAGGGGTCAATTATAACACTCTTTATCAAATACCCCTCCGCCAAATCTTCCAGCCTTTCGTAATATTCCTCATCCGTGAGTTGAAGCCTTTGCTTTTTCCCCGAATAATAGCTTTCCTTGATTCTCACCGCCCGGCAATCATCAATTCTCCAAAGCCCCATACTGCACGGATTGAGGGTCCCATAATCTATTGAAATGTAGTACTCTGAAAAGCCCACAGCATCGGGAATATCTTTTACCAGGTGCAAATTCTTTTCAAACATAGGATAAACAAGTCCCTCTGCACTGCACCATTCACCAAGGATAAACCTCCGATAAAAAACTCCCGTATATTCTTTTTTCAATTCTTCAACATATTTGGGATCAAGAAAACTGTTGTCATCTATCAAAAACTCCATCAAAAAGAAATCAAGCTCATTCTTTCTGTCAATATAATTTACCTTAAACCAATGATTGGAGTTATCAGGATTTGTTGTCCCAAAAAGCTTTGCCCCCGGCTCAGAAAGTCTCGAAAGCAACATATTGAAAAACTCCTCATTAAAAAGAGTCACCTCATCACAATACGCTCCCTGCAAAGTCATTCCCCGGATTTTACTCTCAGCACCGGAATCATTAACACCCTCAAGATAAATTTTTCTGCCATAAAGAGTTGCCTCTTTTTTCGAGAGCGAATACTTGAAATTCTTTTTACCTGCCAACGTTTCCAGCAGGTCAAGGCAGTTGCGTTTCAAGGTTGTCAGGGTTTTTGCCGTCATTATGTATGCCTTGTCGACAGGCATATTCCTTATCCAGACACACCAAAGCACAAGACTTATCCAGGTTTTACCTGACCTGACACTCCCATGAAGAATGTTTATCCGCTTAAGTCCGCCCTTGGCTATATTCATAAGCTCATTTTGTCTGTCAGTTAAATTCTTGTAGCGTTTCATACCAATCTCCTTATTTCACATCCTCAAATTCGCCAAAAATTTCATTTAAGGTTCCCTCTGCTTCTTCCTGCTTCTCGTCAGCTCCGAATTTGTCAAGCAATGTCCCCATAACAGATGAAAGCTGATTTACCGGAGCATTTGAAATTCTCTCGGGATTTTTAAGCTCCTCCAAAATCCTGTCAACCATATCACAAACCTCGACTTTCTTAGCCCGTATATAGCCGGAAATTATTTGCTCCTCCAATATGTATCCACCTCTTTGTCTTTTCTCAATTTCTTGTTGCGATAAAGCATTCTGAAATTGCATTTCAGTTTCCTTTAAGAAACATTCACTGTCCCTTATTATACCAGGACAAAACGGACAAAACGGACCAGTTTTATTTTTTTTGAAATTTTTTAATTTTCTATACTTTTTAAGTATCTCTCGGCTACTTTTCTCAACCCGTCTCCCGTATTAATACCCCCAAGCGCATAAGAAACCTGTTGCCAGGTCATACATTTGGAATATCTGTAATAAAAAACCTGACGAGTAAGACTATCTTCAATGTTTTCTAAGAAAACATTTATTTTATCCCTAAGCTCTGTACATTGTCTTATTTTTTCAATAATTTTTTTCTCATGAATTTTAATTTGCCTTTCACTTTCAACACTCCACTCATTTCCATCAACGTTTCTCAAATCTATCTTCATCTTGACCAATTCCTCTGTATCATTCATAATTTCACGATTCAAATAATAAAGCTGCATCAATTCTTTTTTTGTCATGCCATAATCCTCCTTAAATTTTCTGCACTTCATCTTATTGTTTAACCGAAATAATGCGACAATCCGCCGAGCAATAAAAGTTTCCCTGAAAATCAAAAAGTGCTGTCTCCTTTGGAACGTTTTTATTACATACTCTACATTTTCCCATTACTCCACAATAACAATCATTACTGCTGAAATTCTCACGACTTCCAAATTTTTCTGTCTTTAATATATCAGGATGTGTAATATTTTCGCCTCCCTTTGTTTCCTTTAGGAAACTTTTTTGCCAAAAAAAATAATTTCAAGCTCTTGTGAACTTAATTTCAAAATTTTACTGATAGTTAAAATCTCCTGCAAATTAAACTCTGTTTCACCTTTTAACCGGCTTTTATATACAGTCTCAGATATACCTAATTTCCTAATCATCTCAATATCATCCACACCCCTTTCATTCATAAAATAAATTAATTTTTTTAGATTCATACCAATATCTCCTTTCAATGCTATATGCAATATTACCATTTATGGGAATATTTGTCAATATATTATTACATATTTTTACTTTTTTGGTAAAACTCGTTGATTTATTTTAACTGTTATGGTATAATATTGCTAAAATATTTTAACAAATTTTCAGTTCAGGCATTATTCTTTGCCTTAGACATCTTGTTTTATTTACTAAAATAAAACATAATTACGAAAGGAACGATTTTTCATGGCAATTGATATTTTTGAAAGACGAAAAAAACTTGGATTAACCCTTGAAGCTATTGCAAACGCTGTCGGCGTAAGCAAAAGCACTGTTAAAAAATGGGAAAACGGTTACATAAAAAATATGAAACGTGACAAAATTCTGCTTTTGGCAGATATCCTGAGAGTTTCACCTCTGGATATTCTTTTGCTGCCCAATTCAGCTTCCGACCGCAAATACACTGTTTTAAAATCCGAAAAAGCAGCATCTGCTTATACTGATTTTATCCAAAAGGCTTTCCCAAAAAACGATATTAACAACTCTATAATTTTAAAATCCGATGAAACAGTTTACCTGATAGCTCTCTCTGACGACTCGAAAACAGAACTTCTAAACTCCCTGCATATTTTCGACTAACAAAAAAAATCCGATGTAAAATTCACATCGGATTTTTTGACAAAAATCATTTTTCGTTATTCGTAATCAACCACATTTACCCAGGACAACAAAAATTCTCTTTCCTTAGGATTACCCTTTACTGACTGGGATGCTGCAACTATCGGCATCCATTTTTCCACATACTGTCTGGCTGTATCACTCTTTTTGCAGAAAAGATTGAGATACTTTTTAGCACCCTCTATATTGCCTTCAAGGCAAAACAAAAGGTACGTCCTTGCCACATCAGCCGAAGCATTTCCCCTGGTTGCATGTGCCCAATCCAGAATATAAGGTGTGCCATCCGCTGTAATTATAATATTACTTGGGTTAAAGTCTCCATGACAAACCTTGCTGTGTTTCGGCATACCATGAAGTCGGGTATGAAGGTCATAACGGGTTGTTGCATCAAGGTCCGCCTGACTAATCTTTCTGTCCATTTTATCTTTAAGACTGTTTAAGCTCGGTGCTGTCATGCTGTGCACCTTTATTTGAAGGTCAACAAACATTTCCAGATATTCGTCATACTTATCGGGATTTTCTGCCATTAAAGCAGCCAATGTTTTACCCTCAATATATTCAGATACAATTGCCCACTTACCATCAACCGTCTCAACTGCATGAATTTTTGGGATATTGAGTCCCGTTTCTTCTATTTTAGCCTGATTAAGAGCTTCATTGAGAACATCCGCTTTTGAGAAATCATTATCAAATACTTTAACAACCGTATCCCCATCACGATATATAGTTTTATTCGCTCTTACTGCAATAACATTATCAAGTTTCATATTTCTTTCCTCCTTCGGGAATTTTATAAAATTCTGGGTTCCTTGCCTATTTACCGTAATATGCATTCAGATACATCTGTTTGATTTCACTCATAAGAGGATATCTGGGATTAGCTCCCGTACACTGGTCGTCAAACGCCTGTTCTGTCATTTCGTCAAGCTGTTTAAGGAATAGCTCTTCATCCACACCGTAATCCTTTATATTCTTCTTTATTCCAACTTTCGCTTTAAGTTCATCAAGATTCTTTATGAGGTTTTCAAGCTTTTCCTTATCGTTCTTGCCACCAAAACCAAGATAATCAGAAATCTCTGCATAACGAGCAAGTGTGTGTGGATGGTCATACTGAGAAAAAGTTCCCATCTTCACAGGGGTTTCAGATGCGTTAAATCTGATTACCTCATCAATCATAAGTGCATTTGCTACACCATGGGGCAAATGATAAAATGCTCCAAGCTTGTGAGCCATTGAGTGACAAACCCCCAAGAACGCATTAGCAAACGCCATACCTGCCATTGTTGCCGCATTTGCCATCTTTTCTCTCGCCACAACATCGATAGCCCCATTTTCATACGCCTTAGGCAGATTCTCAAACACCATCTTAAGGGAACGAAGTGCAAGACTATCTGTATAATCTGTAGCGAGCATAGATGCATAAGCCTCCAATGCGTGGGTCACAGCATCAATACCCGATGCCGCAGTCAAACCCTTTGGTGCAGACATATGAAGATCAGTATCAACAATAGCCATATCAGGCATAATCTCATAATCCGCAAGTGGATACTTCACACCGGTTTTCTCATCGGTTATAACAGCAAAAGGTGTAACTTCAGAGCCGGTTCCCGCCGAAGTCGGGATAGCAATAAAGTATGCCTTTTCACCCATCTTCGGGAAGGTATAAACGCGTTTACGGATATCCACAAATCTCATAGCCATATCCATAAAATCAGCCTCGGGATGCTCATACATAACCCACATAATCTTTGCCGCATCCATAGCAGAACCGCCACCAAGAGCAATAATACAGTCAGGATTAAAAGCACTCATCTGAGCCGCACCTTCTTTAGCACAGGCAAGAGTCGGGTCAGGAGCCACATCAAAGAAAGTGGCATGTTGAATACCCATTTCGTCAAGCTTATCGGTGATTGCCTTTGTGTATCCGTTTTCATAAAGGAATGTATCCGTTACAATAAACGCTCTCTTCTTGCCCATAACTGTCCTGAGCTCATCAAGAGCAACAGGTAGACAGCCCTTCTTTATATAAACCTTTTCAGGAGCCCTGAACCACAACATATTTTCTCTCCTCTCAGCAACAGTTTTAATATTTAAAAGATGCTTAACTCCAACATTTTCAGAAACCGAATTGCCACCCCACGAGCCACAGCCAAGGGTAAGAGAAGGAGCAAGTTTGAAGTTATAAAGGTCACCTATGCCGCCATGAGACGAAGGAGTGTTAACAAGAATACGACAGGTTTTCATACGATTTGCAAATTTTTCAAGCTTCTCTGTTTCTGTAATCTCATTGAGATATACTGAAGATGTGTGACCAAAGCCGCCGTCTTCAACCAAAATCTCTGCCTTCTCAAGTGCCTCATCAAAGGTTTTTGCTTTATACATAGCAAGAACCGGAGATAACTTTTCGTGCGCGAACTCCTCTGAAAGTTCAACACTTTCAACCTCTCCAATAAGGATTTTTGTATTTTCAGAAACCTTAACCCCCGAAAGCTCTGCAATTCTGTATGCAGACTGTCCAACAATTTTAGCATTAAGTGCACCATTTATGATGATGGTCTTTCTTACCTTTTCAATCTCATCTTCTTTCAGAAAATAACATCCACGGTCCGAGAACTCTTTTTTAACTGTTTTGTATATACTGTCAAGAACAATAACAGACTGCTCCGAAGCACAAATCATTCCATTATCAAAAGTCTTTGAGTGTATAATTGAGTTAACCGCTTTAATCAAATCTGCTGAATCATCAATGATAGCAGGAGTATTTCCTGCACCAACACCAAGTGCGGGTTTTCCACTTGAATAAGCCGCCTTAACCATGCCCGGACCACCTGTTGCCAAAATAATATCTGCCTCTTTCATAACAGTGTTCGTCATTTCAAGACTCGGAACATCAATCCATCCAATAATCCCTTCAGGCGCTCCCGCTTTCACAGCCGCCTCAAGCACAATCCTTGATGCTTCAATGGTGCTGTTCTTTGCTCTTGGGTGAGGACTTATTATAATACCGTTTCTTGTCTTAAGAGCAATAAGTGTTTTAAAAATTGCTGTTGAAGTAGGATTTGTGGTTGGAATAACCGCCGCAATAAGCCCGATGGGTTCTGCAATCTTCTTTATTCCATAAGCCTTATCCTCTTCTATTACCCCACAGGTTTTAGTCTCTCTGTAGGCATTGTATATATATTCAGCCGCATAGTGATTTTTAATAACCTTATCCTCAACTATGCCCATGCCTGTTTCCTCAACAGCCATTTTCGCAAGAGCAATTCTCGCTTTATTTGCCGCAGCAGCCGCCGCCAGAAAAATTGCATCAACCTGCTCTTGCGTATATGAGGCAAACTTTCTTTGAGCTTCCTTGATGCTGAGAATTTTTTTCTCTAAAGCCTGAATGCTGTCTACAATTTCAATGTTTTTATTATCCATTTATACTCCTCCTATATTTTATATACGGTTAGATACTTTAATGTTTTCTCCGCATATCTTAAATAACACAACTATCTGTTAATATTTTAACATACTTTTCTTCAAATGTCAATCCCTTTTAACGTTTTCCTTTTAAAACAACAAAAAATACCGATGCAAATTTGCATCGGTATTTAAATCTGTATATTTTATTTTCCGTCTTTCACAGTCATAGTCTTTATAACCACTGGTTCAACGGGCGAAGCCATTTCTCCCATAGAGTTCATTTCCATTTCTCCCTCTGCCAGTTTTTTAAGCACATCCATGCCGGTAACAACCTTGCCGAATGCAGCATAGTTCCCATCAAGATACGATGCATCTCCAAGGCAAACAAAAAATTGACAACTTGCACTATTGGGAAGGTCAGAACGTGCCATAGAAATCACGCCTTCTGTATGCGAAAGAGTGTTATCTTCAAATCCGTTAGCAAGGAATTCTCCTTTTATAAAGCTTCCACTGTTGCCACTTCCGTCACCATCCGGGTCCCCACCCTGAGCAACGAAGTCTGCCACAATTCGATGGAATGTCAGTCCATTATAAAAACCATCTTTAACAAGCTTTACAAAATTCGCAACAGTCTGTGGTGCAAACTCCGGATAAAGCTCAATCACAACCTTCTTATTGTTTGCAAGGGTCATTGTGACAAGCGGATGTCCGCTTGGTATTTCTTCGTATATTACCAAATTCTTTTCCACTTCAGCCACATATTCTTCATAAGCAGTTTTTTCTGCATTTTCCATCTCATTATACATATCAATTATTCCCTGAAGCAAATCATCTATGCGGTTAATTACTGTAACAGCTTCAGCTCGAGTGCCTTTGGAAGCAGGTTTAAAGTTGTTTTTTTCGTCACCCTTCATTATGTTAAACTCAAATGCATTTAAAACTGCTGTTTTTATCACCTCAGGATATGCCAAAATTGCTTCATTATCCGCAAAAGCTATACCTTCACCCTGTCCGGCTAAACCTGCCACGTTTGTAAGTATTTGACTGGTGAAGTAAGCCATTTCCCATCTCAATATAGGCTTGTCATAGCTTTCACCTTCAAGAACACCGGGCATAACTCCATCAATTTCTTCATTTACAGTTCTATATAACATCTCTTTTCCAAAATTATTATACATAGCTGCCCAATGTGTTCCGTCATCATATTCCGAAGGAATATCAACCTGAGCCTTCACGCAAACATCAGCAACAATCATTTTTACAAATTCCGCTCTTGTAATAATGTCATCAGGTCTGAACTTTCCATCAGGGTCACCATTTATAACTTTGTTGGTATATGCCTTTTCAATTTCCTGCTCTGCCCAGTGTCCCGAAACATCACTAAAAGAATGAGCAAAAACCGTCATGCTACCTACAATTGCAACTATCAATAAAGTTGATATCAATTTCTTCATATTAACACCTTTTCCTTTAAAATTTACCTGCTTAATCATTATCTCAGCGAAGCCTATTTTCCTTCTAAACACTTATAAAGAGCATTCCTCAACAGATTTTGTATCGACTTTTTCCAGCCAAAAGCCTCCTGAAAATAAGTCAGTGATATCTTTTTCTCCAAATCAATCATCGAAAAAGCCCCTGCTGCACCATCCCAGCCAAATTCACCTATGGGACTGTCAGAACCGCTGATTTCGGGAAAAAGATGATATCGAACACCTAATCCATAACCATACCCCGGTCTCATATTCTGAAAATCCTCCAAAGCCTGACCTTCCAGGTGATTTGTTCCCATAAGTTTAACGGTTGACTCGCTTAGTATCCTGTTCCCGTTTTTGCCAACACCGCCACAAGCCAAAGCATCAAGGAACAAAGCATAATCCTCGGTACAAGACACAAGCCCTGCTCCGCCACTTTCATATTCATCACTCAAATTAAACATACATTCCAGCTTTTGAAGGCTTACACTTCCATCCGCTTCAATCATATATCTTTTTGCAAAGGAAGAAAGTCTTTCTTCGTCTTTTGGTACTCCGAAATATGTATTCTTCATACCCAACGGTTTGAGAAGATTCTCTCTCATATACTCGCCAAGGCTCATACCGGATACTACCTCAACAACCGCTCCCAGAACATCATGACAAAGGCTGTATCTGAATCTTGTTCCCGGCTCAAACCCAAGCACAGTCTCAGACATAGCACCAACAAGCTCCCGGGTGGTTTTTTTGCCTTTCTCCAAAGCTTCCTTTATGGGGTCCGAATTCAAGTTATAATCAAATCCGGCGCTCATGGTAAATAAATGGCGTATGGTAATAGGATTTTGGGCATACCCATCGTCTTTAGTTTCTTCATAATCGCCGGCGGATTCTCCCCTTGAGATTTTATCTGCTCTTTGAGTATCCAAAGTCTCCCTTGAAACCTTCATCTTTTCAAATTCAGGTAGATATTTTGATAATTCATCATCAAGTCCCAACTTGCCTTGCTCCACAAGTTGCAAAGCGCAAGTGCAGGTAAGCATCTTGGTCATAGAATAAATAATATACTGCTCTTCACCATTCATAGAAACCTTATTTTCTATGTCACGCATCCCTGCAAAATATCTGAAAATCTCCTTGTGATTTTCGCAGACAATACAGTCAACACCCGGAGTATGATACTCATCCACAAGTATATCCAGTGTTTTTTTCAGCTTATCAAAATTCATACAATCTGCCACCCTCCGGCAAAAGGATTTTTCATCTTCTAAATCAATATTTCCCTTTATTCAATAATTGTTACACTCTTCATAACAATCGGTTCAACGGGAGACGCCTGTTCACCTGACATATTAAAGGTTCTTTCAACATCTAAAAATCCGTCAACAACATCCATTCCCTCAATTACCTTACCAAATGCCGCATAATTCCCATCAAGGAATGATGCATCATCATAGCAAATAAAGAACTGGCTACTTGCACTGTCAGGATGCTGAGAACGAGCCATTGAAATAACACCTCTGGTGTGGGACAATGTATTTTGCACAAATCCATTAGCCGCAAACTCACCGGGAATATTCACTCCGCTGCCGCCCATACCTGTCCCTTCAGGGTCTCCGCCCTGTGCCATAAATCCATCTACAACTCTGTGAAAACCAACACCGTCATAAAAACCGTCAGTCACCAAATCAACAAAATTCTGAACAGTCTGAGGAGCAAATTCAGGGTAAAGCTCCAAAACAAACTCTCCGCCATTCTCCATCTCCACCAAAACTTTTACATTTTCTTCCACTTTAACTTCCTCCTTAGTTTCTTTTGTCTCATTGTTTTCATTTTTTTCCGGATTTGCCTCATCCGAAGCCGTCGTTTTTGCAGCAGATAATTCCCCTTCATTTTCGGACACTCTGCCACACCCAACCAGCGAAAAAGCCAAAACCAAACTTACTATCAAAATCCAGATTTTTGCCATTAAATTTATCCTTTCTGTCAAGTTTTGTATTCTAACTTCTAATTGTAATGGTTGTTGAATATTTTGTCAATACTAAGATTGTTGCATTTTTGTTAATTTTTCTATTTAGCTATTGTTTTTAATTAAAAAATATGTTAATATCTTAAATGGAATATTTTTCAAAATTTCTGACCAATTCGGTTTTATTCCAATATGAATATAAAGATTTTATTTAGGAGGCGTTACCTTGAAAAAATATTTACGGGGAATTGGATTTTACGGTGTTTTACTTTTAATTATACTTATTATATTCACCATGACATCCATGCCCGAAACTTCAACAAAATACGTATATTCAGACCTCTTATCCCTTATCCGTGAGGGAAAAGTTTCCGAGCTTCGGGTTGTTGAGGCTGATGTTTACGCAAAACTCACCGACGGTACTGAAATTGAAGTTGTCAGTCCCGGTTACGGTGCCATTTACCTGAGCGTAGGCGAAGAAATTGAACAACAAATAGCCAACGGCACATTAAAAGTCGATACTCCCCAGCCCACAGCTCCACCCTGGTGGCTTAGTTTCCTGCCTTCATTCGGACTTATTATCATAATGATAGTTTTCTGGGTTATTTTTATGCGTCAATCCCAGGGCGGTGGTCCGGGCGGAGCTATGTCCTTTGGGAAAAGCCGTGCCAAGCTGTCTGTTGACGACAAAAACAAAAAAACCTTTGATGATGTTGCAGGCGAAGACGAAGAAAAAGAAGAACTTAAAGAAATTGTCGAGTTCCTTAAAGACCCTCAGAAATTTCGCGAACTGGGCGCAAGGATACCAAAAGGCTTTCTCCTTGTAGGCCCTCCCGGAACAGGTAAAACTCTTCTCGCAAAAGCCGTGGCAGGCGAAGCAGGTGTTCCCTTCTTCTCTATTTCAGGTTCCGACTTCGTTGAAATGTTTGTAGGCGTTGGTGCATCCCGAGTACGCGACCTTTTTGACCACGCAAAAAAGAACTCGCCCTGTATCATATTCATAGACGAAATTGACGCCGTTGGACGTCAAAGAGGCGCAGGTCTCGGTGGTGGCCACGACGAACGTGAACAGACCCTTAACCAGCTTCTTGTTGAAATGGACGGTTTTTCACTTAACGAAGGCGTAATCGTTATTGCAGCCACAAACCGCCCCGATATACTCGACAGCGCGCTTTTAAGACCGGGACGTTTTGACCGTCAGGTATTGGTTGATGTCCCTGACGTAAAAGGCAGAGAAGCCATTCTTAATGTTCACGCCAAAGGCAAACCCCTTGCAGAAGATGTGCGTCTTGACGTTTTGGCAAAAACCACTGTCGGTTTCACAGGCGCAGACCTTGAAAACCTTATGAACGAAGCTGCTCTCAGAGCTGCAAAGAACGGTCAGAAAACCATTTCAATGTTTGATTTGGAAGAATCCATAATGAAGGTTATCGCAGGTCCCGAAAAGAAAACAAGGGTAGTCACCGAAAAAGAACGCAAACTCACAGCATATCATGAAGCAGGTCACGCAGTTGTTTCAAAAATGCTTCCAACACAGGACAGAGTTCACCAGATTTCAATTATCCCCCGAGGCAGAGCCGGTGGATACACTCTTTCTTTGCCGAAAGATGATGTTTCCTACACCTCCAAGACCGAAATGGTTGAAGAAATCATATCCCTTTTGGGCGGACGTGTGTCAGAAAAACTATTCCTTGAGGATATAAGCACAGGTGCATCAAATGATATAGAACGTGCAACTGCTATCGCAAAGAATATGGTTGTTAAATACGGTATGAGTGACCTTTTGGGTACAAGATGCTTTGGCAGCAGCAACGATGAAGTCTTTATCGGTCGTGACCTTGGCCACACAAAAGACTACAGCGAAGACGTAGCTTCAAAAATCGACTCGGAAATCAAACGTATAATCGACGAAAGCTTTGCCCGTTGTTCTGAGATTTTATCTCAGCAGGCAGACAAGGTTAAAGCAACAGCTGAGCTTCTTCTTGAAAAAGAAAAGGTAAGTCATGAAGAATTTGAAGCTATTTTCTCAGGTCAAAAATCATTAGAAGATACAGACAACGACACCAAAACTTCAGAATCCGAAATCTCTGAAGAATCTGTATCTGCTGACAATCAAGACTAAACTGACAATCCTGACTATGCACCAAGCCCCACGGGCCTTGGTGCATATCAATGTATACAAAAGAGAGGAATCTATATGAACGACAGAGCAAAACGACTTGGTGAAGAATCAGTATGGAAACTTCTGTGTTCCTTTTCTGCCCCTGCAATCGTGGGTATGATAGTGAATGCAATCTACAACGTGGTAGACCGTATTTTTGTAGGTCAAATGGTGGGCGACAAGGCACTTGCCGCTCTCTCCTTTGCCTTTCCCTTTATGACAGCAATTATGGCAATGGCTATGCTTGTTGGTCTTGGCGGCACTTCCCTTGTCGCCATAAGTCTTGGCGAAAACAACCGCGAAAAAGCCGAAAAGATTTTAGCAAACGTGTGTGTCTTTTCAGGGCTTTTGGAAATCGTAGTCTCAGTAATCGGCTATATCTTTATGAAGCCCCTGCTCCGACTTTTCGGCACTCCCGAGGGAGAAATCATGCGCATGGCATGTGAATATATGCAGATAATTCTGGCGGGTTCAATTTTCCAGGGCATAGGCTTTTCCCTGAACGCCATAATCCGTTCAGACGGAAGCCCTAAAATGGCTATGATTTCCATGGTTTCGGGTGCTGTAACAAACATTATTTTTGACTGGCTTTTGACTCCCCTGTTAGGCGTAGCAGGTGCCGCAATTGCCACAATACTCGGACAATTTGCAACAATGGTTTGTGTTTTGTTCTATTTTACAAAAAAAAGTACCATCCGCCTTAAATTCAAAAATTATCGTCCTGACTTTGGGCTTGTGAAAAGCACAATGTTCCTTGGTCTTTCTCCGGCATTGGTTCAACTTGCTATGGCATTAATAAATATCCTTTACAACAATCTACTTATGAAACACGGCGAAATAGTGCTGGGAATCGGCAACGGCGACCTGGCTGTATCCGCATTTTCCGTTTATAACAGTGCAATGACACTAGTTATAATGCCTATCTTCGGCATAAACCAGGGCGTTCAACCTATAGTCGGTTACAACTATGGTGCAAAAAAATACGACCGGGTGAAACTCGCAATGAAATATGGGGTTATTTCCGTAACTGTAATCGTAGTTCTCGGCTCGATTTTCATTCGTTTGTTCCCCGGGCAAATTGTTCGTATGTTCAACAATTCAGCTGAGCTGATTCGTCTTGGGTCTCAGGCATTGACCATAAACACCCTTGCACTTCCGCTTGTTGGTGCGCAGATAATTTGCTCCAACTATTTTCAATACATCAACAAACCAAAACCTGCAATGGTCCTCAGCCTCGCACGTCAAGGATTGTTCCTTATTCCTCTGCTGTTTTTGTGCTCATCCCTTTTCGGGCTTGATGGAATTTTCTACGCTCAACCCTTGTCCGACTTACTTGCCTCAACAGTTTCCTTCATCTGTGTTGGCGTCTCACTCCATCATTTGGGAAAGTCCGAAAACAACTGACAAACTCCAAAATACAGAAAGGAGCCAACCGTATGCCTGAAATCCAAATCAAAGCCCCTGCAAAAATAAATCTTTCCCTTGATGTGGTAAGCCGACGCGAAGATGGCTACCATAATCTTGAAATGATTATGCAAGAAGTCGGCATTTTTGACGTTTTAACTCTTTCAATGGAATACTCAGAGGTTACCGAAATTCACCTAAGCTGCAACAAGCACTTCCTTCCCACCGACGAAAGGAATCTTTGCTTCAAAGCTGCAAAACTGTTTTTAGATAAAGCAAACATAAGTGCCAAGGTAAGGATAGATATCAAAAAAACCATCCCCGTTGGTGCAGGTCTCGGCGGCGGTTCATCAGATGCCGCAGCCACTCTCAAAGCACTCAACAAACTTACAAATAAGCCTTTCACTCTCGAAGAGCTTTCAGTTTTGGGAAAAAGCCTTGGAGCTGACGTTCCGTTTTTCATTTATGGCGGATGTATGTTGGCTAAAGGGATCGGTGAACAGTTATCCCCCGTTCCCCCCTTGAAAAACGCACTTATTCTCATTGCAAAACCAAGATTCAGCATTTCAACTGCACAGGTATACAAAAACCTTTGTTTAGACGAAAAAACTCCCCACCCAAACACAAACGAGGTTCTTGACGCCCTGTCACACAATGATTTGAAAAAGCTTGGCGAATATGCCGGAAACACCCTTGAATCTGTCACCGAAAAGCTGTACCCCGAGATTTCGGAATACAAAAAAACAATGAACGACAACGGGGCAGTATATTCCCTTATGAGCGGAAGCGGTTCTGCCGTGTTCGGTATTTTCACCGACAAGCAAAAAGCCCTGACAACCGCAAAACTCCTCAAAGAAAAAACCAACCAGGTGTTCCTGGTCTAGTCTTTCAAAGAATAATTAGGATTTCAAAGAGAGAATGCATTTCTCTCCTTAAAAAATTGCACTCTTGGATAAATTCAATATCCAAGAGTGCTTTAAATTTATTTTCTTCTTTTCTTAACGATAAACCCGGAAACAAAAGCAAGAACAAAGATTGCTAAGAATCCACACACAACCCAACCTGTATAATTTTTCTTGGGTATATCAGGAAGCTCTAATGGTGTATCAGCAGGTAAACCTTCAGGTAATTTAATTTCTTTTTGCACATCAGCAGGAAGAAGTGAATACAGTTTTGACAAATCCTCTTTTCCCATTTCATAATCCTTTTCCATAAGTCTGCTCATAAACAACCCATAGTGGTCAACCTCGCCGAATCTCGATACTGCACCGAAGTACACAAGCTGATTATTTGCATCCAGCAGCTCTATGTATAAATTTGTTTCATAAGGGTCTGGTTGCTTTGGCTTTGCCACCATATCATGAAGCTGTTCATTCTTTACATTGGTAATCATAATATCTTCTGCAACTTCAAAGAATTTATCCTTATCGACTTCATATAGCTCATCCTGATAACGTAATGTTACTTTATCAACGCCTGAACTTGACAAAGAAGGTTTTTTATATAGGAATTCTGCAAAACTAATTTGCTGACCTAAAGTTGAACGTTCTTGCTCTGCCATAGCAAACGCCCCATCATTCAGGTAATCTTCCAGTCTCTTTGTCATATCATGCTTATCCGAATCAACCAGCTTGATGCTTTTTTCATCTCTTGCCTTTATTTCATAAATGTAAAAATTATTTTCATTAAGATAACCAAATAAATATTCTTTATCTTTTTCAGGAATAAAAGAACCAAAATTATGTTTTGTGTGTCTTTCCGATACTCCTATTTCCACATTTCCTTTGTATTTGAATGTAGGCGTTACATCAATGTATATTACTTTATTTTCTTCATAAGGCAATGTGCTTTCTGCCAAAGTTGTTCTTCCATCAACTCTGCCAATATATAGTTTTGCGTTATCATCACTTAATAAGTCTTCTGGTATAGAACCTGCAAAACATACCGTTGTCATTGACAAGAAAGCTGCCAAAATCATCACGATTGATATTAATTTTTTCATTCGAAGCTCTCCTTGTTATCCTATTTTGTAACCCTTTGATACAAATCTTGATAAGGCTTCTGCTGATACAAATTCCATCACTATTGTGTTTGGCATTTCTTTCATGAAAACAATTTTATGCAGTTCATCAACCCACACAATAATGGACTTTTCCAAGCTCTCATTCATTATCTCTCTCCGCTAATATTTTTACGAAGCGTTATCAAATCAACACCGTTTTTGCCATCCATTATTTTATATTCAGCTTCTTGAGTGCTGAAATTCATTCCTGATTGAACCATAAGCGGTGTATCAAGTGCTTTATAAATAATCTTTGCCACATCGCGTCTTATAGCAGGAGCATCTACTTCAAACTGCATGTCTGTTGTTAATCCTATCTGGGTAGCGGCAGCTGTATATCCGGCAGGATAACCGCCTCTTGTCTCAGCCATAGGTGAATATCCCAACAGAGCAACCACCATTTTTATAACCTCTTCGTTTGTGACATTGTTTTCAGGATTAAAATTACCGTTTTCGTCACCCTCAATAATTCCATATGCTTTAGCGGATTTAATATATTGGTATGCCCAATGATTATCTGAAACATCCGGATATTTATAAACCGATTGTGTTTCCGCCTCTACTGAAAAAGTAAATTTGTCTTGGTTTTCTATACGAATATTACCTGCAACACATATCATTTTTATTACTTCTGCCCTTGTTATGTTGTCGTCCAACCTCAAATCACCATTCTCGTCGCCAACCATTATCCCAAGCTCTTTCAAATCCGCCTTTTCCTCGTCCGTAACAGCGTTTGCAATCACTGATACTGAAAGCAACAAAACCACTACCATTACCAAACTAACAATTTTTTTCATAACAAATTCCTCCATTTTTAAAAAATAATATATTGTCCTTCTATTTTCCAATTATTCTTTGTTTTTCCTTGTACGACTACATCATACTTTTTATTTTTATCAAAGCCAGTAAATGAATACGAGTTTACATCATTGGCAAGTATTCCGAACTTCGCAACTTCTTTTTTTGTTGAGCTATCCTTAAAGGTTATATCAACAAGATTTTCTGCATTAATATCAAAAAACACGGATATGTTTCCATTTTTATCACACGTTATATTTGATTTTGTACTGCTTAAGCTATCCTTATAACTATAATCGCTGACAGTATAGGCTTTGCCGGACTTTTTTAAATCGCTTTCGATATCTTTTATGCTCGTATCCTTTTCGAAAACGATTTGGGAAAAGCCAATGCCATCTTCCTGAATTACCGGGGGTGCCGGCGCTATGTATTCTCCATATTTTTTATATACTATATATACAGGTTCATTAATTTGTCCATCTAAAACAATCTCATAAGTTGTGCCTCTCTTAAGCCCGTTAAATTTATATATTTTACTTGGTTCCGGAGTTATGGTATATTCAGCATCAACGTCCCCTGTTTCCTTTTCAACTAATTTAACTCCAATGCTTTGTTTTTTATCGTTCTTATAATAAAAACTTATGGTTCCGTCTTTTTGACTTAGGGTTAGATTATTTTTTCTGTCAAAATCGTATTTTTCATAATTAAAATAATCGTAAAAATAATCGGTATCTTCTATATCGTCACAGCCTATATCAATAACAGTTACTTTTTTATCATTTAAGTAAGAACTGTTGGGCGGGTCTCTAACTACTTTTTGTGTATTTCCCTTTAACTTATCATCAGCTTGAGATTTTTGTTGCTCTGAATTACTGTAAGGGGCATTTATACTGCTATCTGAAAGTTCATAAACAGGCATATAATTATATGTACTTACTCTGCCCGCAACAGTATCAAAGGTTATATTATCACTTTTTATCGCACTGATAATTTGTATATCCCGCTTAAAATTGCTGATTGGATAATTAGTCTGGACATTCTCCGAAATAGCCTTAAATATCTTTGGAAGCTTATTTATATTTTCCTTGTTAAGTTTTTGAGATATAAACTCTTTTACAAACTGTTGTCCTATTTCAATTCTTGTTAAATCACCCTCAGGATATCCACGTCTAAACTGTAACAACTGACATACACCTTCACCATCCAAGGTATGTCTGCCTTGTTTGAGGTTAATATGTAATTCTTGATATGGGTCATCATATACCATATTCATGGGAACATCAAAATCAACCCCGCCCACGGCATCTACTACTTCCTTAATGGCAATTAAGTCTAATTTTGCATAATAGTGAATTGGAACAGAAAGAGTTTTCTTTATAGTATCAACCGCCAGCTGGTCTCCGTTTTCACTGGCTAATATATCTGATATCCTCTTGTCCTTAAACACAGTATCCCTCGGAATAGATAATCCCAAAATACTGCCGTTTTGCACCTTTATCACCATGATAGTATCAGCCCTGTAATTATTATCAAGTCCTACAAATAATACATTAAAGTTATTTCCGTTAACATCATCCGTTCTTATATCCATAGCTGTATTATCAAATGAATTAAAAATATTTCCATTCATTAACCCACTTATCACTATTGCTGAAATCAACAATGCAATTGCTACAACTATTGAGATAATGGTAGACTTTTTATTCATTCTGAACTTATCCTTAATCATTATAAATCTCTTTTTTAAGTTCTTTTTATTCCCTGTCATTCCAGTTGTCAATGGGATTGTTTTTGAGTTGTTGTGTGTTAAAAGTGCTAATATAGTTTCTACATAGCCTTTTTCCTGCTGCTCGTCCATTTCCTTAACTACTGCTAAATCACAGGATATTTCACAATCAATATTAATCTGCTTACTGATAAAATAGATTGCAGGATTAAACCAATGAACGCACTTTACTACGCTGACAAACCATTTGTATAGTATATCCTTTCTTTTTAGGTGAGTAGTTTCGTGTACCAGAACATTCTGTAACTGTTCTTTCGTGATTTCTGCTTTGGGTAATAGTAGTATAGGTCTAAAAAGCCCAATAATTAATGGAGAGCAGATTGTATCGCTAACCCTTGTTGTAACCTTCCTTTTTGTATAGGCTTTGAGTTCAGGACAAGATATTACTACTGAATCTTTTCGTACTTTGAGTAAGAATATCATATAGGATAACATCTTTATGAAGAAAATCAGAATAGCAACACCAAACCAGATATAGCCTATAAGATTGAGTCTGCTGTATGCAAAATCTTTTACTGTTTGAAAAACAGACGTCTTTGGCAGAATTATCTCCTGCTCCTGTATAATCGTTTCCTGTTCAATATTTGATACAATAGGAATTTCTACATCGTCATCATGATTATCTGTATATACAATAGTTTGAGATACAGATGGAGATTCCTTGGGCATTTGTGGCAAGTCCAGTCTTATTGGCAACATCATAACAATCAGGGCAACGAGCCACATATAATAATGCCATCCACTTGAAAACTGTTTTCTGGTAATAGGTTTAAGCAAGGCAAGTACAAGTGCAAATCCTGTACCAACAAGGGAAGTAAGAAGAAATGCTAAAAAAATTTGTGCCATAAATTATTCCTCCTTATCTTCAAATATTGCTTTAAGTTCCTGAATATCCTTATCAGATAATTTCTGTTCTTCAAAGAATGATACCGCAAAATCGCGTACAGAGCCATTATATAAGGTCTTGATAAGGTTCTTGGTCTGCGTTCTTCTGTACTCATTTTCCGAAATAATCGGTGTATAGTAGTATAGTTTTCCTTGTTTTTCAGCGGCCAGGGCACCTTTTTCTACCAATCTTGCAAGAAATGTGGCAATAGTGGTTTTCTTCCAACCCCTATCTTCAACTTCTTTTCCTATATTAAGTGACGTAATTGGCTTTTTTGCTCTCCAAATCACTTTCATGATTTCAAGTTCAGCATCACCAATACTTATATTATTCATAGCCAGTACCTCCTAAATACACATTCTACACTTGTAGTTTACTATATTCTACCACAGTAGAATATAAATGTCAATAGTTTTTTATAATTTATCAAAATAAAAAACTGCAACATTAGTTTCAAACTAACATTGCAGTTTTTAATTGTTTTTCGAATATACTCTTCCTATTTGGTTGTAAATTGGTCGTAAGTTTTGTCTTTCAACCCTTAAAACCCTTGATTTTACGCCATTTATTTATCCAACGGCTTCATTGTGGGGATTTCAAATTTTATAATCACATAATTCATTATAAGTCTTCATAACCCTTTTGTCAAGCCACTCTTTTATTCCTGCTTGTTACGCAAGTCTTCATAACTCTCCGTAAACTATGCTCCGTTTGGCGTAAGTTATGGCGTAAATGGCGTAAGGTTTCATTTTATGTCCATGCAAATCTCGTCTCTAACACATCGACTTCCTCACGCTTTTTCGCTTCGGTTACATGGGTATAAATCTCTAATGTTGTCTTGATTTCTTTGTGCCCCATGACATTTCGTATCACCGATAGATTTATATCCGCTTCGCACAACCTTGTTGCGAATGTGTGACGAAGGTTATGGCAACTGAAGTTTGGGATTAAAGTAGGATTTTCTTCTTTCAATAATGCTTCATCATTGTAGTCACGGACAATTCTACGAATTGCTTTGTTGACAGTTCCATAGTGCTGAACACTGCCAAAGCGATTGACAAATATGAAATCTGTGTAGCAATCAACGGTTACCTGACAATTAACACCTGTTTCTTCCTGATTTGCTTTTTCAAGGAGGAATGCTTCCTTTACAAAGTCCATCATTGGAATTTTGCGGTATCCCTTTTTCGTCTTCGGCGTATTGATTGCAAACTTGCATTTCTTGCCTTTTCCCGTGCTGTAGTAAACGAGAGTGTGGTTGACATCAATAATGCCTTCTTCAAGGTCAATGTCGCACCATCTGAGGCCTGACACTTCGCCAATTCGCATACCGCTGCCGAACATTACAGCAAATAGCGGATACCAATGATTATAGCGTGGCGTTCTTTTCAGAAAGTCCAGAAATAATCTTTGTTCATCTGCCGTTAATGCTTTTCGCTCTTTGATTTCAAAATCGTGCGCTTGTTTCAGTTCTTTAAGCATCTTGTCAGTAGGATTTGAACGGATGCAGTTATCGTCTACCGCTAAATCAAATACCTGATGCAATACATTGTGAATGGTATCGATGGTGGATATAGATAACATTCTTTCGTCTGCAAGGGTGTTATAAAACCTTTTCACATTCGATTTCTTTACATCCGCAATCCTATTCTTGCCGAAACTGTCTCTGACATAGTTGTTATACATATAAAGATAGTTTTTAAATGTGTTGTCTTTCAGACCTCTCTTTATGTCGCACCATGTATCAAACACATTGTTAACCGTCAATTTCTTTGTTTCGGTTTTGATTCCATCGTGTTCGTCAATCACAATTTCTTTTTCAAGCTCTCTTAATTCTTCCAGGGTAGGGGCATATACAGCATGCCTTACTCCGTCAGGGCCAACCCATCTGTAATCGTAGGTTCCGTTCTTTCTCTGCGATTCGCCCTTTCGAAGCACTCTTCGGTTGCTGTCAAACCGTTTGTTCTTTTTACCTTTCTCTATATTCATAATTAACTCCTTCCTAATGGCTTGCACCGGAAGGAACCTTAACTATCGATATTCATTATACTATATTTTAGCTGTGTAGTCCAGGAATTTCAGTACAAGCCATTGTAAAATTTAATATAATTTTTCATATCGAGTATTGCTCCTCTATGTATTTAAGGAATTTATTTTTCTTGATAAGTCGTTTGGATCCAATCCATAATACAAAATCGCAATCCTCGTTATCGGTGAGGTCGCGTAATTTCTGCTGTCC
>JAZNSG010000053.1:0-22934 GCA_045591035.1 Clostridia bacterium
GCTCTACCACTGAGCCACTCCCGCATATGCAGTTTTAACTGCAAGAAAAATTATAGCATAGTAAAATAACTTTGTCAAGGGTTTGCAGAAAAAAACTTTATTAATTTAGATAATCCTTGGGCATATTGACCGAAAGCTAAAATAATGATACAATAAAAGTATAAGACGAATTGATATTTAGATAAACCCTGTGGAGGTGTTTTATATTGAAAAGAATAGTTAGTTTGATTTTGGCATTGGCGATAACTTTGGGTAATTCTGTCTTTGCTTTTTTTGAAGAAAGTGAACCTTTAAAAGGTGATGGGAACGGGTCTTTCGATGTTACTATGATTGTCGAGCTTGATGGCGGCGGAGTCCTTGAAAGAACCAGGGCAATGGGCGGAACATCCTTTTTTGCAGACAATGAAAAGATGGCTGTCAGGGAGGTCTCGTCGACACAGGAAAGCGTGGGAGATGCCTTAAACAATAAGTTTGGTTGTGAAACGACGGGGACTTTGGACTATGTAACCAATGCTCTGATTGTTCAAGGGAAAAATGAAGATGTTGAAAAAATTGAGGCAATTGATGGAGTAAAGGCGGTTTATGTCTCAAAAACTAGGAGCATTATTGAACCCTTTAAGGCGGCGGAAGTGATGGAGTTGGGTGCAGGGAATTTGCGTGGCTATGAGCAAACACATACTGTTGCCTTAGACAAAGTAAGTGATACCTACAAGGGAGAGGGTATGGTAATAGGAATTATAGATTCTGAATTCCAATATGACCACGAAGCGTTTGTTGTGGCCCCGGCCAATCCAAGAATTTCTGCGGACAAGGTAGATGAAATATTAAGTGGCGGTACATTGAAGGCAGAAGAGCTTGTTAAATGTGAGCTGACCTCTGCGGATGTGTACAAGAGTGAAAAGGTTCCCTTTGTCTTTGACTATGCAAATAAGGACACAGAACCCAAAACAAATAATACAGCAAACTATCATGGCACACATGTGGCGGGAATTGCGGCGGCAAAAAGCAACAATTTCTCGGGCATTGCACCTGAGGCTCAGATAATCTTTGCAAAGGTTTGCATGGATGGGGCAAAGACCATGGACGATGTCACGGTATGCAAAGCTCTTGATGATTTCGCAGTATTTAAACCTGATATTATAAATATGAGTCTTGGCTCGGATGCCGGATTTTCTGAGGATATAACCACTCTTTATGGTTCTATGTTCGCTACGCTGGAACGTGAGGGTATAAGAGTTGCTGCTGCGGCGGGAAATTCAGGCAGACAAGGGGATAAGGTTGGTGCTTTTGCACCATATACAACAATGCCCGATTATGGGCTTGTGGCGTCACCCTCAACTGTTCCATATGCAATATCGGTTGCGTCTCTCAGTACTGACCACAGTGGAACTTCCATATATTCGTTTACATTGGCGGATGGGACAGCGCTGGAATATTACGACTGCTCCCAGGCTTACACAACTGAAAGAATACGAGAGGTTATAAATGGAGAGAATGTTGAGTATGTTGATTGTGGATTAGGCAGAGAAGCAGAGTTTCAGGCAGTGGGAAACCTGAAAGGCAAACTTGCTCTTGTGGCAAGGGGCGGAGACTCATTTCAAAATATCTTTACCAGAGCTGAAGACAGTGAAGCGATGGGGATAATACTTTTAAATACCGCTGAAACATACTTTGAGCCGGTTGTTTCGGGATGCACGATTCCGGCGGCGGTTGTGAAGTTGTCGGGAACAGAAATTCTTAAAAACGCAACGACCAAAACTCTTACTGCTAAGCCCGGCGCATATACGATTAGCAGCTTTTCTTCAAGGGGTGTTACACCAGATTTGAAGCTTAAACCTGAGGTTACAGCTGTGGGACAATGGGTTTATTCCGCAGGATATGACAACTCCTACAAGTATATGAGCGGGACATCTATGGCAACACCTCAATATGCAGGGGCACATCTCCTTGCACTGGATTATATAAATAAAGCCATAAATCCTTCTATGCCGGATGAACAGAAAGACACTCTTGCATATCAATTACTTGCATCTTCTGCAACAATCTGGACTGTTGATGGAGATTTGGAAAAGGGTATACCCGATACGCCAAGGGCTCAGGGCGCAGGTGTAATTAATCTTGAGAAAATGACTGAAACTCCTTGCATTGTGGTTAATGACTATGATGATAAGGTTAAGGTGGAACTGGGTGAGATAAAGTCAAACACCCTGAGTGTTAAATTCAAGGTGAAAAACCTGTTCAGCAGTCCTGTTACTTACAGCCTGGTTGCAGATGTGATTTGTGACGGATATAAGGATGTGTTGGTGGGGGACGAAACGGTGAAAGTTGTTGACAAAATGAGACGACTCTCTGCAAACGTTTCTTTTGATACCTCAAATACGCTTACCATTCCCGGGAATGATGAACGGACAGTAACCATGACTGCTGTGTTGGACGAATCGGAGCTTTTAGAAATCGGCGAGGTTTTTCCCAACGGATTTTTCATTGATGGATTTATCAGACTTGTTAATGAAGATGTTCCGGAAATTTCTATACCATTCACCGGGTTTTATGGTGACTGGAATGCTCTTTCTGTTTTTGGCGGAGAAGAATATGGTTTGAATAATATTGCGTGCAGGATAGCAGTAACTCCGAGTTCAATCTCGGGGGCAAGTATGTTAGAAGATTCAGAGGGTGTTCTTTATTATTCCCCTAATCTTGGTTTGCTGGGTGTTGCTTTGCAACCATCAAGAAATATAAAGACTTTGAATATAAACATATACGATAGTCAAAATAATTTGGTTTACAGTGGCGCCTCAAAGAATATTCCTAAAAAACAAAACGGTGACTTTGTATCTTTTCATGGCGCTTTCAAAGGGCTAACGCAGAATGGAAAGCTCCCTGACGGTAGACTCAGGATGGATGTTCTTGCTTATCCTGATGCAGCAAACGCAACTCCACAGACACTTAGCTATGAGGTTTATATGGATAGCACCTATCCCCAAGTAGACAATATTGTTCTTGCTAACCGAGCTGTTAATGGCGTTCAATCGAGATGGTTGGCTGTTGATGCTACGGACGTTTCGGATGATTTGTGGGTGGCAGGACTTCAGGCTGAAAATGGAACTACGAGCTATTTCAATCTCGTATCTGCTGCCGGAACACAATTTTTCAACTCTGCGGGATTTGTTCTTCCTTCGTATAATCTGGTTGTGATGGATATTGCGATGAATACGGTGAGTCTGCCGATAGTGTCGCATAAAGCGTATGTAGGACATTATGAAGACTCGAAATTCAAAAATCTTGAAACATTAGATGTGTTATTGAGTGGAGGTTTTATAATGAATAGATTTGATGTGGTTCCCCCTGATGCAGGAGAAAAGAAGATTTTTGTCTGGGGAGATAAGCTTGAACCGGTTGTACCTGCTTATACTGTTAGATAAATAAAAAGCGTAAGATAAAACAAGAGACCTTCAGCAAAACGGCGTAAATACACGGTTTTGCTGAGGTTTTTTATTATTTTAAAAAATTTTTGAAAAATTTAAAAAAACTATTGACAAAACAAAAATTAATGCTATAATAATAGTAACAGTTATCATTATTATTTTAAGAAATAAGATGATGACAAAATCGAATGGGGAGGGCTTGTATGGGTGCTACGACAAAACGAAGCAAACAAAGAGAGGCCATTCTTGAGGTTTTGCGTGAGACAAAATGCCATCCGACAGCGGATTGGGTATATGAGGAAGTACGAAAATCAATACCCAAAATCAGTCTTGGCACAATCTATCGCAACCTTTCAAAACTCTCGGATGAAAACAGCATTATAAAGCTTGGTTTGGGAACAAGCGTTGAACATTTTGACGGAAACCCGAAGCCTCACTATCATGTTATGTGCAGTGAATGCGGTGCTATATATGATATTGATGCAAAGCCTTTGGAACAGCTCAATTCCTGGGCGTCGGGATTTTTTAAAGGTGAAATCTATGAACACTCAGCAGTTTTTTTTGGAAAGTGCTTAGAGTGCAAAAATAAAAATTAATAAAATTTTAGGAGGAAATAAGTTATGAAAAAATTTGTATGTTCGGTTTGTGGTTATGTTCACGAGGGAGACGCTCCTCCCGCAGCATGTCCTGTATGTAAGGTTCCTGCTGAAAAGTTTAAGGAAATGCAAGAAGGTGCAGCTCTTGCTGCTGAGCATGAATATGGCGTTTACGGAAAAACCGTGAAAAACAACCCCGATATCAGTGAGGAAGACAAAAAGTATATCTTTGAACAACTTATGGCAAACTTTAACGGTGAATGTGCAGAAGTTGGTATGTATCTCTGTATGGCAAGAATTGCTCATCGTGAAGGTTATCCCGAAGTTGGTCTTTACTGGGAAAAGGCTGCTTTTGAAGAAGCAGAACACGCTGCAAAATTTGCAGAACTCCTTGGCGAAGACTTAGAGCCCAATATGAAAGCAACAACAAAAGACAATCTCAAATGGAGAGTTGATTGCGAATATGGTGCAACTCAGGGTAAGTTTGATTTGGCAGCTTGTGCAAAGAAAAACGGACTTGATGCGATTCATGATACCGTACATGAAATGGCAAGGGACGAAGCTCGTCACGGCAGAGGTTTAGAAGGCCTTTTGAAGAGATATTTTAAATAAGATATTGTCGGGGCGGAGTTTTCCGCCCTGATTTAAAAATGAGGTGATTATATGTTAAACGAAAAGGTTTCAAAGCTTTTAAATGAACAAATAACAAAGGAACTTTATTCTGCTTATTTGTATCTTGATTTTTCTGTTTTTTACGAAGCAGAAGGCCTTGATGGTTTTGCAAACTGGTATATGATTCAGGCGCAGGAAGAGCGTGACCATGCAATGTTGTTCCTGAAATATTTGCAGATGTGCGGCGAAAAGGTAGAACTTGGTGCAATTGATATGCCGGATAAGGAACTAAAAACCTTAATGGACCCGTTAAAAGCGGGACTTGAACATGAGCAATATGTTACAAGTCTTATAAACGATATTTATGGGGCCGCATATGACGTAAAAGATTTCAGAACAATGCAGTTTTTAGACTGGTTTGTAAAGGAACAGCTTGAAGAAGAAAAGAATGCCGATGATATGATTAAAAAGATGGAACTTTTTGGCAACGACTCTAAGGGTCTTTACTCTCTTGATGCGGAATATGCCGCAAGAATATACACGGCGCCATCATTAGTTCTTGACTAAAACAAGAAGTTGGCATAACCAACATGTCACACAAAGCATTCTAACCCCTTGACAAAAGGTTTTTCCTGTTGTCAAGGGGTTTTGCTATCTTCAATTTGAGTTCGTTGTTCTTTGGGAGAGACATTGAATTTTTAATAAATATATTATAGTTTTAGTAAAACCTATTGACAAACAAATATGTTTATGATATATTTAGTATAGATACTAAATGTGTTTGGAGGTGATAGGGTGATAAATAGTATTGTTAAACGGCATGATAGGCTGAATCCCTTTTCTGAGACCCAGATAAATATTATTTATGCAGCGGCGAAGCTGTTTCTTGAAAACGGTTATACGAAAACAACATTTAAAATGATTGAAAAAGAGTCCGGTGTTAAAGTTGGTAATATAACTTACTATTTTCATTCTAAGGAAGAATTGTTAAAGGTTCTTATTGAAGAACTTATGGACTTTCACGCAACCATGCTTGAGTATATGCAATCAACGTACAACGACAATTTGTTTGCATATGCAATGGAAGTCACAGCACAGATTGCTCTGTGTGAAAACAATCAAAGGGCGTGGGATTTGTATTTCTCTTCGTATGATCTTCCCCAGACCTATGAGGTTATAAAGAATTGGGCGGCAGAAAAGAATTATACCTTGTTTCATGAAAGGCTTCCTGAATGGAGTGAACATGACTTTAAAGGAATTGAAGAAGTGGCAAGTGGCATTGAATTTGCGGCATTGAAATCGTTTTGCGACAGAAACTATACTCTTGACAAAAAAATTTCGTTGTTTCTGGACTCGCTGCTGCTACTTTACCGAGTGACGGAAAAAGAACGGAAAAAAGTTATTGAAAAGGTACTTGCTCTTGACTATGCCAAGGCCGGGCAGGAAATGTTTGAGAAATTTATTAAACGGTTAGACGGAAGTGAAAATTTGAATAAATCTTAAACAGGCTTTCTAAAGGGGTATACCTCGGGGCAGTATACTCATACAATATACACAAGCCCTGACTGATGTTGGATAATAACAAAGAACAATATAGAAAGGAAGGATTTTATGAAAACACGAAGAATATTGGCAACTATTTTGACATTAGTAATGATCATGACACTGATTCCGATGACTATTTCAGTCTCTGCTGCGACAGACCCTGTTGTGTTTACAAAGGAACTTTTGCCTGTGACAGGTGGCCAACCAAGAAAGATTAAGCTTGAGGCTTATACCACCGGCTCCACGATCTCGTCATCTGCAACTGTGCCGGCTGATATAATACTGGTGCTTGACCAGTCAGGCTCTATGGATGACACGATAGATGGCGTAACGAAGCTCAGTATTATGAAAACTGCTGTTTCTTCATTTGCATCAGAAGTGGCGGCTTTCAACACAGCAAACAACAATTCGTACCGTCTTGCTATTGTAGGTTTTGCCAGTGAATCAGGTTATAATGACAATACTGAAATCCTTACTGCATACGGAACGCAGACGATTACAAACACAGTTTATACACCCGTTAGCATAACATCTCTTGATACGGATAATACCTATTATATAGCAGATGGTGACGGTTATGAAAGTATATCATATTATGAAGCGTACAGTGGAATCTTCGTTTCGTACCAGGCAGGCTGGTATACTTCAGGTTCATTTGGAACAAGAGGAGATTATGTAAACATCCAGAGCACAACTGTTTATGAACGTATTACTACAACGTCCACCGCACCGGTAACAACGCCGGGTGTAGCATATGCCGACCTGACAAACGACAACTATGCGGCTGCATTTGTAGATTGTACAACCGCAAACATAGCATCTGACGGAACAATTGGTAAGGCTATAAATCAGCTTGATGGCAACGGCGCAACAAGAACTGACCTGGGTATGGAAATGGCCGAGGAAATATTCAACAACCAACCCGCAGGCACATACACAAATCGCAAGAAAATAGTTGTTGTTATTACTGACGGTGTTCCCACAACTGCTTCAGCGTTCAGTGCAACTGTTGCGAATGATGCTGTTTCTGCTGCAAAGACAATGAAAGACGATGGAGCACATATTTTCTCAATGTATCTTGGTACACCATCGAGTGATTCAGCAAACTTCCTTCAGGCGCTTTCAAGCAACTATCCTGAAGCAACAGCCTATGACACGCTTGGAACAAAGGTTGCGAACTCTTATTATTCGGCACACACACAGGGCAGTGCGGTAACGAATGTTTTCCATGATATTGCATTCTCTATCACAGCTAATTCTACCTTGGATGAAAAATCAGTTGTAACAGATACTATTTCCGAGTATTTCAGACTGCCTGCGGTGCAGGGCGGTGTTTATGACCTTGAACAAATATCTGTTTATACGGTTGACAAAATTGCCGGAGCCGCAGATCAATGGTCATCCGAGGAGAAGCCTTTCGAAACTGCAACTGTTACAATAGAAGGTGGCAAAACCATCAAGGTAACAGGTTTTAATTTTGCATACCATTGCGTAACTGAAACCCCCAAAGATGGTAGTGGCGGTACGGATTATGGCAGAAAGCTTGTTATCTATATTCCCATAGTTGAGGATGAGAGCGCTGATACCTTTGGTGGATATCTTCCCACAAATAATGGAGCAGGAATATATCAGACAGCCGACGCGGCTGCACCGGAAATAACAGCAGTTAACGAGTATGATAATGTTACTCTGAAATATAGTCTTCTTGATGATGAATGCTGGAAACATATCGGAACTGAGACATCATATACATTCTTTTATAATGAAGCAAATCTTAATGGTATTCTTGCTGATATGATTCCGGATACATCCCGTCCCGACGGAGTGAGAAATCTTGGAGTAACAATGGAGTACGCGTTGGTTGATACTGCTCTTACAGCAGATACAGCCGATGATACGGTAATTGCGACTCTCAGAGTTGCACAAGGCGCAGCTGTGGATGTAACAAATTTTGCAAACTGGACACTTACCGGTAACACAGAAAAGGTTTTGACAATTACTCCACTCACAAACCATGCAGAGGCTATGTACAGACTTGATTGTGTTCTTACAAATGCAAATGACTCAGGTATTACACTTGCCGAATCTTCGTACTTAGATGTTGAGATAGTTAATGAAAATGTTCATCTTGTAGGTGGTGTAATAGACGATGGCGGTACTCTTACAGTTGAACCTGCGATGGTTGGCGGAAGTGTTCAGGGTACCAAGATAGGCAACACATATCGTGAAGAAGTTACTCAAGGTGATGATACAGCCAAGATGATTTTCTCGGCAAATACCGGTTATGAGATTTCTAAAATTTTGCACATAACATCATCGGGGCACGACCATCCCCTTGATACCACAACGACATTATTTGATAAAGAGCTTGGCACGGATTTAATTACCGCAGGGAATCCTGACGAAGTTGGTTTCTTTACCGGTGATATATATACATACCAGGCGATAAATGTTCAGTCCGGTCAGGCGATTGAAGTTTATACAAGACCCGTTGTTTATACATTAACGACATCCCATGATACCGGCAGTATCATTATGGATGGCACAACTTATCCATATCATGCTTCAGAACAGCTTGAGGTGTTCTTCAAAGCCCATGAAGGTTATTCCATAAGTTCGGTTGAGATTGACGGAGTCTTGTATAATGCATCACAAATGATTGCAAATCCGGCAATATTCAATCTTGAAACTGACGGCGCCGGAATCCTCAGCGGAGATGTTCACCTTTCAAAAACACAAAATCACACTGTTTCGGTAACTTCTGTAAAGAGAACTTATAACATTACATATAAGTATTATCAGCAGAATGGCGGAACATTTGATGAGCTTACCTCGGAAGAGGAAAATATTGGTGGTGTAGAATTTGGCACACTGATACCTGCGCCGACAGCACCAACTCCAATAGTAGGCCATACATTAAAAAGCTGGTTTGATACATATAACGGTTCGGAATTTACCGACCTTGTTGACATTGCAACAATGACAATGCCGGCAAGAGATATTATCCTTTACGCTTTCTGGGAAAAGAATCCCGATGTAGGAGTTGATCTTGGCACAATAACAAAGAATATCAAGGATTATGAGGACAACGTTGCTTCTTGCGGAGTGGTTAAAAACTTTACATTCAAGGCGGTATTCGACGAACATGAAGTTGGTGAAGCAACTTTGACTTTGGGCATAGGTGATTCCACCGGAAGTGTAGCAATAAGTGCAACTCTTACAGACGCACAGAACAGCAGATTCACAGCCGGAAGACCGATATATATCTATGAGGTTCATAACAGTTCAGATTTGACACTTATTTATGACGATGCAAGATATGCAGTATACCACGGCGCACCGCTTGTTATAAAAAATGCGGCAACCGATACGGTTGCAGCTGGGCTTGAATTCAACAACAAACTGGCTCCGTATCTTGTGAATTACGACCTTGCAGGCGGTAATATCAGCGGGAATACAACAATTGCACCCAAAGTTGTTGCTTATGATGAGTCGGGACTTCTTCCCATCGGTGTGCCGATAAAGGCCGGTAGTACATTTGCAGGATGGAAAAAGGAATCAACTCCTGTTAACGATACAACGACCTATGAAAGTCTTGCCGGTGGTGCAGATGTTACGGCAATCACTATAGTTGCTCAGTGGATGCCGAAAAACTACACAGTGCATTACGACCTGGCAGACGGAACCCTTGATGGAAATCCGACAGTAGCGGATGCAACTGTTAACTGGGGCGATGCAAATCTTCTTCCGTCAGGAACTCTTGCAAAACCAAGCCACACCTTTGCAGGCTGGAAGAAAGATACCGTAGATGTTGATAATACAAAAACTTATGCAGAACTTGCAGGAGCAGACGATGTAATGGAAATCACCCTTGTCGCACAATGGTCATACGCCGGTGGCGGCGGCGGAGGCGGCGGAGGTACCACAAAGTACACCCTCACCTATGACTCCAATGGTGGTACTGAATATAAGAAAGAATCCTACAATCGTAACACAATCGTTGATATCGACAAGAAGCCCGAAAAAGATGGTTATGTATTTGAGGGCTGGTACGAAGACGAGGAACTTACAAAGTACGTTGATGAAGTTAAGATGACCAAAGATATCACCGTATATGCAAAATGGGTTAAAGACAACGGTAACGCAGGTAATGGATATGATACGCCCGGAAGCCTTAATGGCGAAGACCACTTTGCTTATGTTGTGGGTTATCCCGACGGTACGGTAAGACCTGATGACAATATCAGCCGTGCTGAAGTAACAGCAATCTTCTTCAGATTGTTAAAGCCTGATGAGGTAAGAGACAATAACCTTACAACAGAAAATAGCTTTGGCGATATTAATGACGGAGATTGGCACAACACTGCAATTTCTACAATGGCAAAACTCGGTATTGTAAAGGGCAGATATGCGACCAAGTTCGTTCCGGATGCATTCATTACACGTGCTGAATTTGCAACAATCTGTGCAAGATTTGATGATTCAGAATTTGAAGTAGTTGATAACTTCTCGGATGTTCAGGGGCATTGGGCAGAGCACGATATCCACGAAGCAGCGGCTCACGGCTGGATAAGAGGCTATGAAGACGGAACCTTCAAGCCTGACCAGTTTATTACAAGAGCAGAAGCTATGACAATGATTAACAGAGTGCTTAATCGTGTGCCTGAAACGGCGGATGATTTGCTCAAGGATATGATTAGCTGGCCTGATAACAGCGACAAATCTGCCTGGTACTATTTGGCAGTTCAGGAAGCGACAAACAGCCATGACTATGAAATGAAGAATCATATTTATGAAAAATGGACTGCTCTCAGAGAAGGTACTGACTGGAAAAAGTACGAATAATCAAGGCTAATATTTAAATTGCCGCCTCTCCAACCGGAGGGGCGGCAGTTTTGCAAAAAAGCTTTAAAATAACTTTTATTTATTATATTGAAAATCCTGACAAAAAGGAGTATAATAAAGGGGAATTATAACGGATGAAGAGATGCAGAAAGGGATTTTAAGGTGGATTTATGGTCAAAATAATGTTTGTCTGCCACGGAAATATTTGCAGAAGTCCAATGGCTGAGTTTGTATTAAAGGATATGGTCAAAAAAGAGGGCAGAGAAAAGGATTTTGTGATTGCGTCCTGCGCTACGAGCACGGAAGAAATTTTGGGAGACAGGGGGAATCCTGTGTACCCGCCTGCGAAAGCTGAACTTAAAAAGCACGGAATTTCTTGTGATGGTAAATTTGCAGTTCAGCTAAAGAAAACCGACTATGACAAGTATGATTTGTTTTTTTGCATGGATGATAACAATGTTAAAAATGCTATGAAAATACTTGGCAAGGATGATGAGGGAAAGGTGCAAAAGCTGCTTTCAGACCGGGATGTTGCAGACCCTTGGTATACAAGGAATTTCGAGATAACATATGAGGATATTTACAAAGGCTGCAAGACGATAGTTGAGAAATATTGAGGAGAAAAGGAGTGAATAAAGATATGGATTTTATAAAGTTTGCAAGTGACAGGTTTTCTGTCAGAAAATTTAAACCTCAGCATTTGGAAAAAGAGGTTATAGACAAGATATTGCTGGGCGGTCATATTGCACCAACGGGGTGCAACTATCAGCCACAGAGAATACTTGTGCTTAATACTGACGAGGGGATGGAGAGACTCTCAAAGTGTACACCTTGTCATTTTGATGCTCCCACAGCGATGGTTATTGGCTACAATAAGAAGGAATCGTGGGTTAGAAAGTATGATGGAGTGATGTCTGCGCCTGTGGATTCAACCATTGTTGCTACCCATCTGATGCTGACCGCCCATTCCCTTGGCGTTGGAAGCTGTATGGTTATGGCGTATAACCCCGAGATTTTGAAGAATGAATTTAATATCCCTGAAGATTATGAGATAACAATGATTCTGTGCTTGGGATATCCTGCAGATGATGCTGTGCCTCATTCTTACCATGAGGAAGTAAGACCGATAGAAGAGACGGTATTTTACGAAAAGTTCTGATTCCCATAAGTTAAGCTTTAAAACGAGCCCAATGTGGCTCGTTTTTCTGTTGACAAATGTATAAATATTTAGTATAATAAGTTATACAAATCATACTTTTCTAACAAATAGGGGGATTTTTCATGAGCTTTCCAAAAGGAAAATATGCGTGGACTGTAACAGTTGGCGAAAAGGGACAGATTGTCATTCCGAAACAGGCCCGTGAGGTGTTTGGGATTAAGCCAGGAGATACTTTGATAGTCTTGGGAGATGAGGAAAGAGGTATAGCTATTCCGCCAAAGGCTATGCTTGAATCGTTTTCGAGTACGATTTTTGAGAATGTCAAAAAGTAAGGAGGGGTTTTGAGTGGAAGATAAAAAATTACTTGAAATGGAAAATGAATTAAAGCAAAAGGACAGGACAATCTGGACTTGTATGTGGGTGATTATGACGCTAAGTATTTTAGGCTTGACGGCGGGGGTTTTGGCTACGGCGTTTTTGGTACCAGAGGGAATTTGGCAAATGGTCACAGTTTTGGGGCTATGTGTTTTGTTTTTAATACCCTGCTTTTATGCATTAAAGCTTGAAATAAGTGTAGGCAGCTACCAATGTAAAAAATGCGGCAAGAAGATTGTGCCTGCATATAAAGAGGCGTTGAATGCAATGCACCGTGGAACAACTCGATACCTTAAATGTCCTGAGTGTGGAAGACGAACCTGGTGCAAAAAGGTTTTAAAGTAGGTGAGAAGATGCGGAAGCATTATTTAGATAATTTAAGATGGACGACAGTTCTTTTGGTGCTTGTTTATCATGTGTTTTATATATTCAATGATGTGGGTGTTTTGGGTGGAATTCCAAATGCCAAAAATATTGCGTTCTTTGACGGAGTTTCCGCACTTATATATCCTTGGTTTATGGTTTTGCTTTTTGTGATTTCGGGAATGAGTGCAAGATATGCACTCGTTAAAAAGACAAACAAGGAATTTATAAAGGAAAGATTGAGGAAGCTCATAGTTCCCTCAACGCTTGGTTTGTTTGTAATTCATTGGATTACAGGCTACTTGAATATTAAAATGGGTGGAGGACTGGAGTATATACCAAAGGCGCTTATCTATCCAATATCTGCCGTCAGCGGAACAGGTCCTCTGTGGTTTATTCAGATGCTTTTTGTGTTCTCGTGTTTGATTTTGCTGCTCAAAAAGTGGGACTCGAAGGTATTTGCCAAAACACCGACAGCAGTGATTTATATGCTGTTTTTGTTTATTTTTTGTGGAGCACAAATTTTGAATTTTCCGGTGCTTACAATGTATCGTTTTGGTATCTATGCAGTGGCATTTCTGATTGGATATTTTGTATTTTCCCATGATGAGGTGCAGGACAGAATTGAAAGAGCAAGATGGTGGAGCCTGGGACTTGCGGTAGTGTTTGGCATTTTGCATGGAGTTAAATTTGCAGGTACAAATTTCACAAGAGATGAATGCCTTAAACATATCATTACGAATATGTATTTGTGGTTTATGGTGCTGACGGTTTTGGGCTTTGGCAAGAGATATTTTAATAAGCCGATGGGATATATGACAAAATCAAGTTTCGGGATATATGTTCTGCATTATCCTGTGTTGCTCACCCTTTGCTATATATTGACAACTTATTTTGACATGTGTGCAATTTTGAATTATGCCATTGCGTTAGTTCTTGAATTTGTGTTTACATTCGGACTCTACGAAGTTATAAAGCGAATACCTGTCATAAGATTTCTTGTCCTTGGGATAGAAAGATAGCAAAAATTAAAAAATCTTGTATAACGAAAAAACGGAGCCATAATTGGCTCCGTTTTTTAAGATTTAGACTTCAAAGTCAAAACACTTTCTGGTATCGACAACTGAACGAACAAAGGTTGCGACAGCCAGATGGTCGGGATTTTTCTGATAAGCCATGAGCGCTGCTTCGTCAACAAAGGTGGTGTCAAGCATCAGGTCTCCGCTTGATGAAGCCAAGGGATTTATATGAACCTTGATTTCGGTAAGGCCATCAATTTTGCCCAAAAGTGCCTCGAGTTCTGTCTTGATTTTAGCCGCAAACTCAGCCTTTTCTGTGTTGGAATACTCTTCCTTGAAACTCCAGATAATTACATGTTTAACCATTTTAAATTTCTCCTTTTTATTTTTAGAAACGGAAGTCACGCTTTCCGCTTTCAATTTCTTCAATGTATTTTTTTGCAATACTACGGGTTTTTTCGTTGGGAACCTTTTCAATTTCGGTTTCGATAACCTTAAGCCCGTTTTTCACGGTTTCGGGTGACGCATAGTCGGTCAGGTACTCTTTGAGTGTGATAAGAGCGTTGGGTTGACAGCAGTTTGCAATCTGTCCCGATTTAATGAGCGACATAAATCTGTCACCTGTTCTGCCCTCGCGATAACAAGCTGTGCAGAAGCTTGGAATATAGCCAAGCTCCAGGAGCCAGTTGACAACACTGTCAAGGGGACGGGTGTCGCTTATGTCGAATTGTGCCGAGTTTTCGTTTTCGGGCTCTTCGTGAATATAGCCCCCCACGGTTGTGCGTGAGCCGCCGCTTATCTGGGATACGCCAAGCCTTAAAACACGTTCTCTTGATGCTTTGGATTCGCGGGTTGAAATTATCATTCCTGTATAGGGAACAGCAATTCTGATAACAGCCACGATTTTCTCAAAAATATCATCGGATATAGCATTTGAAAAGCTGTCTTTGTCTATTCCCTCTGCAGCACAAATTCTTGGAACACTTATGGTATGGGGGCCTACGCCCTTTGCTGCCTCCAGGTGTTCTGCGTGCATAAGCAAACCAACAAAGTCATAGCGGTACATTTCAAGTCCAAAAAGAACACCGATACCAACATCGTCAATTCCGCCGTCCATAGCTCTGTCCATAGCTTCGGTGTGGTAGGCATAGTTGTGCTTTGGACCTGTTGGATGAAGAAGCTCGTAGTTTTCTTTGTGGTAGGTTTCCTGAAAGAGTATATATGTGCCGATTCCCGCATCCTTGAGCTTTCGGTAATTTTCTACCGTAGTTGCTGCAATATTCACGTTTACACGGCGGATAGCACCGTTTTTGTGCTTTATGGAGTATATTGTTTTTATGCTTTCAAGAACATATTCAATGGGATTATTCACCGGGTCTTCGCCAAGCTCAATTGCAAGACGCTTGTGCCCCATATCCTGAAGTGCTATAACCTCGGCTTTGATTTCTTCCTGGGAGAGTTTTTTTCGGGTTATGCATTTGTTTTTGTAATGATAGGGACAATAGGTGCAACCGTTTACACAGTAGTTTGAAAGGTAAAGGGGAGCAAACATAACTATTCTGTTGCCATAGAGTTTTTCTTTAATCCTTATGGCAAGATTTTTGATAGCTTCGTTTGCTTCGGGGATATCACATTCCAAAAGAACTGCTGCCTCACGGTGAGAAAGACCTTTGCAGTCTTCAGCCCTTTCTATAAGCGAGAAAATAAGTTCACGATTTGATTTGTTTGCCTTGGCGTATTCTATTGTGTCAAGGATTTCCTCATGGTTAATGAATTCTTCTGCCACAGAAGATTTTGGGTTAAATATTGCCATTTTAAGAATCGCCTCCTAATAAAAGTTAAATATTTGGGTGGTCACCACGGGATATAGTGACTTCATAGCCTATGCTTTCCATTCGGGATTTTAGGTCAGATAGACCTTCGGATGCTTCGCTTCCGGAAGAAACCTTGTTGTTATAAAGCATATATTTCTCTCGGACAGCTGTCGGTGAGAGATTGGGCATAACAACATTTGCTCCTGATAAAACGCCTTGTTCTCTGCCGTCCGGTGAAATTGTTCCCAATGCTGTTGTAGCGGGAAGCAAGACGGATTTTAACATAATCCGGGTCAGGGCAAGAAGAAAAAGTGTCAGGCTGAGACTTCCCTGAGTTTCGTTCTTAAAAGGGGTATCTTTGTGTGGGATAAACGGACCGATGCCCACCATATGGGGTTTCAGCTCATAAAGAAAAAGCATATCATCAGCAAGGGTATCGGGAGTTTGGTAGGGTGAACCCACCATAAACCCACAGCCCGTTTGAAAACCCAGCTCCTTAAGATTGAAAAGACATTCCTTTCGAGAGTCGAGAGTCTGAGACTCGGGGTGGAGCTTTTTGTAGTGGTTCGGATTTGCTGTTTCGTGTCGAAGCAGAAAACGGTCGGCTCCGGCACTTTTGTATGCCTCATAAGTCTTGCGGGGTTTTTCACCGATTGACAAGGTCACAGCACAGTCGGGATGCAAATCTTTTATGGATTTGATAATATCACAGACGGTTTCTTCGTCAAAGAACGGGTCTTCACCACCCTGAAGAACAAAGGTTCGAAAGCCTAAAGAATAGCCTTCCTTACAGCATTCGAGAATTTCGTCTTTTGACAGCCGGTAACGGTCTGCGTTTTTGTTGCTGCACCGAAGTCCGCAATAAAAACAATCCTGAGAACATATATTCGTAAATTCAATCAAACCACGTATATATATTTTGTTACCAAAAATCTTTTGGGAAATTTCCCTTGCCAAAGAACGGGCAAATTCCAAATCTTTTTCGGTATAGGTAGAGATAAGGACTGAAAATTCCTTATGAGAAAGCACTCCATCGTTTTCAAGTTTTTTGATTAATCCGATGTTATTCAATCTGTTCCGCCTTTCAATGCTATTATTATTTTGAGTAAACGGTTTTCACGTTTACATCAGGAATCATACCGAGTTTCCCTGTTACAGCACCGATAATATCGTTGGGAGCATCCATAACAATACTCATAACCGAAAGATTTCTTTCTTTGTATGGGATACCCATTCTGCCAACAATATATTGGTTGTGGTCGTGAAGAATACGGTTGATTTCCTCAGATGAGTCAATGTTGTTAATGATTATACCGATAATTGCAATTCGAGATTCCATAAACTTCCCTCCAAAAAAATAGTTCTTTGCCGTGGCAAAGAACAAAAATTTGAGCAATATATGTCTTTGCCTGAGAGTCAGATAACTCCTCATCCTTAGCAAGTTTATTCTAACATATAAAGCTTTTAAAGTCAAGAGCAAACAGCAGTTTGAATATTGATTTTGTTGACAGTCATTGATATTCGGGGTATAATTGAAGAACAGATAAAGGTGGTGGAGATAAGTTGGAACAGCTTAAGGGAATGGTTGAAAGCGTTATATACGAAAACCCTACAAATGGGTATACAGTTTGTGATGTGTCCTCAGAGGGAAAGCTTTATACCATTACGGGATATATGCCGGGGCTTTCTGAGGGTGAGGTCATTGATGCAATCGGTGAATGGAAATCTCATCCCGAGTACGGCGAACAGTTCAGTGTAAAGCAGTTTCAAAGGTATCTTCCCCAAAATGAGGATGAAATTGAACTTTATCTGGGCTCGGGGATTTTGCCCCATGTGGGGAAAAGCACGGCAAGAAAGATTGTCGAGAAATTTGGAAAGGACGCCCTTGATATAATTGAAAATCAGCCCGAACGGTTAATGGAAATAAAAGGTCTTTCAAAGGCTAAGATAGACGATATTTACAGACGGTATATTGAACAAATAGGGCTGAAAAAGATAATCTTATTTTTCCAGAAATTTGGGGTTTCGCCAAATCTTGCGGTTAAAGCATATAAAAATTTTGGTGAAAATATTGTTGCAGTTGTCTCGGAAAATCCTTTTGTTTTGAGCTGTATTGACGGATTTACATTTAAAATCTGTGACAGTATCGCCACAGAGATGAACCTGCCCCGAAACTTTGCACCGAGGATTTTTTCCGGGATAAAAAGTGTGCTCCTTAATTCTGCATATTTGAATGGGCATACTTTTTTGCCAAAGGGTACCCTGGTGGGGTTGGCAAAGGCGTTTTTAGAGGTCGAAACCGACGAGGTTGAAGACGGTATTTCTGCTCTTTCTTTGAATGGAGAGGTTATAATTGAAAAACACGAGGAATTTGATGCGGTTTATCTGAAAATTTTCAGTGATGCAGAGAAAGGTGTAGCATCAAGGCTCAGGCAAATGAGCTCGGTGGTTTATGACCTGAGATATGAGGACGTTGAAAAACAAATCGAAGATGCCGAAGTGAAAAGTGGAATTTTGTTGGCTGATGCCCAAAAAGACGCAATTTGTTCGGTGCTTGAGAATACAGTATCAGTAATTACCGGTGGACCCGGTACGGGTAAAACTACCATTATAAACACAATTATACGAATAATGGAAGCTCAGGGAAAGACAGTGGCACTGACAGCACCTACAGGTCGTGCCGCAAAGCGTATGACTGAGGTGACGGGGGTTGAGGCAAAGACCATACACAGACTTCTTGAAAATATGCCCTCGGATGGCGGAAACAGTGTGTGCTTTGCAAGGAATGAGAAAAATCCTTTGGACTGCGATATACTGATTGCAGATGAGATGTCAATGGTGGACATTCTTCTTATGCATAGTCTGCTTCTTGCTCTACCGCAAAAAGCCCGGCTCGTTATGGTGGGGGACTGTGACCAGCTTCCTGCGGTGGGTGCCGGAAACGTCTTAAGAGATATAATTGACAGTGATTCAGTAAGTTGCATAAAGCTTAAAGAAATCTTCCGTCAGGCAAAGGAGAGCATGATAGTTGTTAACGCCCACCGGATAAACCGGGGGGAAATGCCCTATTGCAACGATGCGGATAATGACTTTTTTATGATTAACTGCAGCGATGGCGAATATATATGTGAGTCCATAGCGGGTCTTTGTCGTGACAGACTTCCGAAAGCTTATGGAGTTGACAGCATATCCCAGATTCAGGTTCTTACTCCAACCCGAAAGGGCGTTATAGGAGTGCAGAATCTTAACGACATATTGCAAAAAAGCCTGAACCCACAGCTACCAAAGGCGTCAAAGGTAATAAGCGGAGGTTGTACCTTCAGGGTTGGGGATAAGGTTATGCAAAACAAAAACAACTACAACCTTGAATGGACAAGAACCGATACCCATGAAAAGGGAATGGGAGTATTCAATGGTGATGTGGGTTTTGTCACGGACATAAGTATGATTAAAAAGACCCTTACTGTTGAGTTTGATGACCGTCGGGTTGATTATGAACTTGGGTCTCTTGAAGAGCTTGAACTTGCCTATGCTGTGACAGTACATAAAAGTCAGGGAAGTGAATTTGATGTTGTGATCATGCCGGTCTTTGATACGCACAAGCTTCTTATGACACGGAATCTGATTTACACAGCCATAACCCGTGCAAAAAAGCTGGTTATCTTGATAGGGAAAGAAGAAATCCTTAAACAGTTCGTAGACAATAACAATATTCAAAAGCGATATTCCGGACTGAGGGATAAACTTTATATAAGATAAAAGCAGTGGAGACAAGTCCACTGCTTTTTTAATTATTTATAATGAATGTATCTTAGGGAAAAACGTAAAATACGGTTTCCCCTGTCAAAACTTTGTTTTGACTGAGAAATTGCAAAGCAATTTCCTGATACTTCATTGAAACGAGGTTCTCGAAAATTCTTTTACAAAAGAATTTTCACGACAGCAAAACCCTTGCTGTCGCGAAATAGCGTATTCGCGCTATTTCGATAAAGAACACTCGTTATAAATAGCATCTGATGTCTTTTGCCAGGCTGCTCTCAAGCTCTATGAGTTCTTTTGCATAGCTTTTTGCGTCCTCGGATGCGGCGGCATACTGATTCAGGTAGCGGCTCAGGGATTTAACACCCATATCACAACCGTCGGTCATAAGGTCAGCGATGGTTTTGTCGTTGTTGTCCATAGCAAGCATAACATTTGTTTTCAGCCACGACATACCCTTTGCCATTGGGTTTGGCTCTTTAGGCTCGTCGTGAAAGCTGTTTAGCATTTCGTGGATTTTGCTTCCAAGCTGTTGGTGTTTTTCTTTTGATTCATTAAGAATCTGAGAAAGTTTTTCGCACTTTACCTTATCTAAAACCTGGTCAATGGAATCTACTCCCATTTTTACTCCTGCATCACATTCTCTTAGCAATTTTATTGTATCGTCACCTATCATAAAAACTCTCCTTTTCAGTATTTAAACTTATTTTGTCCGTTAATTTGAAAAATATATACTAAAAGCCAAAAAATTGGGACATAATGAACTCAAAGAACAAAGGAAGGAGTAATTTTATGAAAAATTACATTGCTATTGAGGGCGTAGCTGCACGGGAAATCCTGGATTCAAGAGGCAACCCGACTGTTGAGGTTGAGGTGTATGTTGAGGGGGATTTTGTGGGACGCGCATCGGTCCCGTCGGGTGCGTCTACGGGAGCTTTTGAAGCTTGTGAACTCAGGGATGATGACCCCACAAGGTATATGGGAAGAGGTGTTTTGAGAGCTGTAAAAAATGTAAACGGTGAGATTGCGGATGCTTTGTTGGGCTGCAATGTGTTGGATCAGCCCGAAATAGACCGGATAATGATTAACCTGGACGGAACAAAAAACAAGTCACGACTTGGGGCAAATGCAATTCTGGCAGTTTCACTTGCTTGTGCAAAGGCAGCGGCTTGTGCGTTGGGGCTAAGCCTTTACAACTATATCGGGGGAGTGAATGCGAAAACTCTGCCCGTTCCTATGATGAATATTATAAATGGTGGGAAACATGCAGACAATTCGGTCAGCTGTCAGGAGTTTATGATTATGCCGGTTGGCGCAAAAAGCTTTTCTGAAGCTCTCAGATGGTGCAGTGAGGTTTTCCACACATTAAAAGGCATTTTGAAAGATAAAGGATATTCAACAGCTGTCGGAGATGAGGGCGGCTTTGCTCCAAATTTTAAAGAAGACGAAGAAGCCATTCAGGTGATAATTGAGGCAATAGAAAAATCAGGATTTCGTGCAGGGGCGGATTTTAAAATTGCCCTTGACCCTGCTTCAACCGAAATGTACGAAGAGGCAAAGAAAGCGGGAGAGACAGGGAAATATCTTTTCTGGAAAACGGGAAAGCTTTTGACAGCCGAGGAAATGGTGGAATTTTGGGCAGACTGGGTTTCAAAGTATCCCATAATTTCAATCGAAGATGCTATGGCAGAAGAGGACTGGAACGGATGGGACCTTTTGACGAAACGCCTTGAGGGCAAGGTGCAGCTTGTGGGTGATGATTTGTTTGTGACAAATCCCGAAAGACTGAAAAAAGGGATCGACCTTGGTGTGGCAAATTCAATTCTTATAAAGGTCAACCAGATAGGAACTCTGACAGAAACCTTAGATGCCATAGAAATGGCAAATCGTGCGGGGTACACAGCAGTAACATCTCACCGAAGCGGTGAAACAGAGGACACAACAGTTTCGGATATTGCGGTTGCTACAAATTCGGGTCAGATAAAAACGGGAGCTCCATCCCGCACAGACAGAACGGCAAAGTATAACCGGCTTTTGCGCATTGAAGAAGAACTTGGTGAGACAGCACAGTATTTGGGAGAAAAGGCTTGGTTTAACTTAGATTAAGGGGAAAGTTCGGACTCTTTAGCGGTAAGCTGACTTTTTTGTCGGTTTACCGCTGTTTCTTTTTTGTGAAACTCTTTGAGGACAGCCTTTTTCGACAAAAGGTAAAGATTTTCATTTGTATAATGGAAAAAAATGGAAAAAACAAAGGAGAAATAATTATGGCGGAGGCAAATGTATATTCCTGCGATGTGAAAGAGAAAAAAGAGACGTCAGCAGAGAGCAGTCAAGTGCGAAAAAACAGATTGGATTTTTTTATTCGGTGTTTAGGGATTCTTATGAGTATGGCTATGCCGGTTTCGGGAATGGCACCTTTTGGGATTTCATTTTTGGCACAGGAAAAGTCTTTTTCCCTAAAGGCAGTAGTAACTTTCTTCATGGTGAGCCTGGGCAGTATGATTGCTTGCGGACGAATTGAGATGGTGAAATACATAGTGGCGGGTGTTCTTTATCTGGGAGTGCTGTTTGTTTTGAAAAAAGGAGTTATGGTAAACAGTATGACCGCAGGAATTTTGGCAGGTATGAGTATTCTGGTATCCGGATTGGTTGTGCTTTTTATTCAGGGCCAGTCACTTTGGGGATGGCTTTTGCTTATATGCGAAGTTGTTATGGTGGTTGCAGGTACATTTATGATGGAGAGGGGCGGAGAATTCTTAAGAAATCACGAGTTAAAGCTTGAGGATACAGATGCAGACACAAAACTGAGTATCGGAGCATTGACCGCAGTGGCGATTCTGAGCTTAAAGGAACTTTATCTTGGAGCGGACCTTTCTGTTATGAATTGTGCGGCATCGGTGTTGTTGCTTATAATATCCCAAGGCTGTGGGATAGGATATTCCACCGGAGCCGGGGTGGTTTTAGGGCTGGTTTGCGGAATAGGCAGTGACTTTTTTATGCCCATACTTGGGGCGTTTGCGTTTTGTGGGTTTGTTTCCGGCGCTTTTTCGAGGTTTGGAAAAGGTGGCGTTATTTCAGGCCTTGTTCTTGCCAATGGGATAATGGTTATCTATACAAACAGCGCAGTAGAGGCTGTTTTGTCTTTGTTTGAGGTTGTTGTATCATGAGCATAATGGGAATGTATCTAAGGAAGAGGCTGATATGATTTGTTTAAATTATTTGGATAACCTATAATTTTGTAGGTTGTCTTTTTTTTGGTTTTTGGGTTGTTGGATTTGTATATGTCAGATTGTTTTTATTTATTTTTTATTTTATTGAATACCAAATAGAAAGCTTTATATACCATGACTGGTATAGTATTGTTGTGGAACAAAAAGTTTCAACAAATAAAAATATAATATGAGGTGTTTAAATATGAATGA
>JAZNSG010000054.1:0-64094 GCA_045591035.1 Clostridia bacterium
GCTTTTTTTAATTGTTGAAATCCTTGCGGATTTCTGCCTGAACCCAAAAACCTCTCGGTTTTTGCAAACTTACACTACCAACAGTTCACTGAACTGTTGGCTTAACGTTCCAGCGCCCGGGAAAGTAAGACGCTGCCGGAATTCATAAAAGGATACCTATAAGGTGTCCTTTTTTTGTTTGTCGACCCACCAAGCATCACCAGGTTTCGGTAAAAACTCTGACGAGTTTTATTGAATGATGCTGATGATACATGGGGCGTTTGCTTAATGGTTAAAACTCTTGCGAGTTTTTTCGTTATCAGTGAGATGCTCTCGCATTTCACAATCCTGCGCTTCGTCGAGTTCACTTATTTACTCCGTTTGCTTTGCAAACAATCGTTTTTTTCAGCGACTGCTCCTCTTCCCAAAAAATCTCGGCACAGCCTTATTTTTCGGGAGCCCTGAAGTGCCACCGGCATATTTGCTTAACACTCCGGTGCCTGGTAAAGTAAGACGCTGCCGGAATTTGCAAATTTCTAAAAATATAGAAAGAAGAATATTGTATTTTCCTTTTGATTATGTTATAATGATTTCATCGAAGATGAAATCGTCGATATAAATCTATTGTGAGATTTTCGATATGTCATAAATGACTCGATATGTGCTTTGCACTCGATATGTTGCCTTTCGGCAACGAGATTTATATCATATCGAGTTTTGAGCAAAGCGAAAAACATATCGATTTTGCGGAAGCAAAAATATCGAGCAAACGGAGTTTGCATATCGACAAGACAAGGTGCATCTTTTCTATCACCTAATTATATATTTAATTTGCATGACACTTAATTTTAGGAGGCTTGTTATGAAGATAAAGGCTTTTGTGATGGTAATTGTTTTAACCCTTTCCTTAGTGATAAATACAGATGTAAAAGCTCTCAAACTTCCCAATTACGGCGTTCCTAATGTCAAGTATGGCTGGGAGCAGGAGTATCTCGATGAAGGATATTCTCAGGAAGAATTATATTATCTTGCGGGAATAGTTACTCTTACAAAAAGAAATAAAGCAGGAGAAAGTATATCAGCCCATGATAGATACGATTTAAATAGGATTCTTAGGGATAAGGAAGAGCTTGGAGAGTGGAAGGATGTAGCATGGTACTATTTTGTGGATTATGAAAAACTCGAGTATTTTGTTCGTGAACGAAAGGTCAGGGACGGCCTCATAACAAGGGAAGAAGTTGAAGCCCAGAAAAAGGCAGAGGAAGCGGAAAAAAATAAATGGAAGAAGCGAATTTTTCTGCATGTAGGCAGCAACAAGGCCATTGTAAATGATGTTGAAAAGATTATTGATGAAGAAAATCCTGATACTGTTGTTTTTACCGAAAACGATCGCTCTTATGTTCCGGTAAGATTTTTGAGTGAGGAATATGGTGGCGAAGTTGACTGGGATGAAGATACACAGACCGTAAATATTTCTTTTGAAGACAGAGAAATTACTTTGACTGTGGGAAAATGTGAAATTATTGTAAATGGTGAAACAATGGAAAATGATGTTGCCCCTATCCTTAAAGGTGACAGAGTTTTTCTTCCGTTGCGTGCTTGTGTTGATGCTATTGGTAGGTATGTAATGTATAACAGCGGGCTTATTGTGGTCGATGAGAATCTTGATATGGATTGGGAAATGAAAAATATGGATTTTGTAAATGGGTTTAGCGAAGAACGATTTAAATAAATACCCAAGACGATAGAAAGTTTTTAGAAATAAAAAAAGAAGCCAAAGCTTTGGCTTCTTTTTTGAATGCACTTAATTATCGAACTGAATAAAGAAATCCCTTAACAATGATTATGTCGACAGGTGTACCTCCATAAGTTCTGATATATATATGGTCTGCGTATTTCATAGCGGCAAGTCTGTTTTCAGCTATGCTCATATCTCCGGTTTCTGTGGAGTTGCCGGATAAATCGGTTAAAGTTAATGTTCCGCTTGTTGTGTTATACAGGCGAGGGAAATATTTAAAGGCTGTATCATTGCCAATTCCTATTTTGAGTTTATTACCAGTATTGTCAATTACATAAATGTTGTTGGCTCTGGGAAGCTTATATTTAGTTCCATCAATGGTTGCTATATCTTTTGAGTCATCAAAAGCTGTAACAACACCCCCTGTCAGAGTTTCATCAAGGTTGGTGATTTGGTATGCATTGTCGCCTGTTGCAAGGGTTGCCGGTTCGTTGTTTGTGAGATTTCTTACGCTTTCGTCAAAGTCCCATACGTACTTAATGGATGAAATAAGACCATAGTTGTTAAGTTCAAGCTTTACAACATCACCCTTAGTGGGAGTTGTTCCCGTAGCAACGTCGGCGGTTGTCTGTGCGACTAAATTTTCTCCATCAATCAAATATGAGATATTCCAGATATCTTCACCGTTTTCGTTTGGACTGTTTCCAACTTCGTCAATAACAGCAAGATATGATGGTATTGGCTCAACAATTCCGCTAAGTGATACGTTAAGCGGTTTGCCGTTGCTGAGGCTATCCCAAAAGATGACTTGTGCGTGGCAATTCAGGTAGTTTCGGTATCCACTTAAAGAAATACTGAAATCTGTTGCAGTTTGGGGAGAATCTTCATATGCAACATTTAAAAGTATTCCTGAAGAGTCATACACCGCCAGTATAACAGTACAGTCAAGGGATTCATTAAAGGTTATTTTTGCAGTAACCGTGTTTCCGCTTTTATCACAAACAATGCCTTTAAGAGTAACGTTGTTTGGCAACATGTCGCTCTCTGATGCAATAGAAGTAATTGACATAAAAATAAGGAATATTGATAGGGTAAGTATTGCAATTAAAGTTTTTTTCATTATTTTTCCTCCTCTGTATTTTCATATATTATAACATATATGCATAAAAATGTCTACAACAATCAGGAGAAATTGTGGGCGGGCTTCGGCTGATTTCTCATAATTGGGTTGCATTTTTGCTATTTTTGTTTAAAAGCTGTAAAGGTTGAAATATACTTTGACACTAATGATACGAATTCACTGTTATGGAAGAAAAAAGTTAAGTCATCGCCTTTGCTTTGGTGCAGTATTAAACAGTTTTTGAAAACGGTTTGTCTGTTGATGTGTATATATGGAACAAAAACAAAGCTTATGTCATTTTTAGATATATGATTGTTAAACATGAAAATTATTCTTGATTCGGTGAAAATAATAAATCCGCTGTCTGCATAAAAGGAACATAACGAATGTTCGCCATCATATAAATAGTCTTTTACAAGATGATTAAAACCATCTTTGGGAGCAGCTGTTATATTATAGAAGAAAGTGTTTGTAAACATACATATATCTACTTAAATAAAAAATGCGCCAACCGAAGCTGACGCACGAAAAACGCAAACTCCGATTGCTGCGACACAATTTTCAACCTATTTGATAGTATGAAACAGAGAGTGCGTTTTTGCCTAAACAAAAAACACTATCAACATAGGTTTACTATTCTATTGTGTCGCGAGTATAGTATAGCATATTTATTTTATAATGTCAAAAGGAATTTATAATGTGAGAAAATACAATGTTAATCTGAAATGATAAATGATAATCAGAGGTCGGATTTTATATCCTGCTGTTCCTTTTATAAAAAATGCCATGAGAGGTTTTTAAAATGATTTTTGTTATATAAATAATTTAAATTGTGCATAATATGGTTAAAGGAGATGAATTAAATTATGAAAAAAGTAATATCATTAGCAGCTGTGGTATTTTTGCTTGTGTGCTTTGTGACGGGTTGTGGCGTGGTTGAGAGTGGCGAAAAGGCTGTAGAAAAAGGTGCGCAAAAAGTGGAAGAGGGAGCATCGTCTCTTGTAAATAACGGAGAGGATATGCTGAATGAAGGCAAAGATATGCTTCAGGGAAATGACGCAAACAAAGACGGCGCGAACAAAGACAGCGTGAACAAAGATGGTTCGACCCCCACAGAAGAAGAAAAATCCAAGTTTATAGGCGAGGAGAAAGCAAAAGAAATTGCTTTGAAAAAAGCGAATGTGACAACAGAAAGTGTGATTTTTGATAAAGTTGAGCTTGAAAAAGATGACGGAGTATGGCAATACGAGGTGGATTTCAAAAAGGATACAACCGAGTATGATGCAGAGATTAATGCAATTGACGGTTCAATCATAAAATGGGAAGTAGAAAATAAATAGTACACTCAAGGGTTTGCGGTGATTAACGCAAACTCTTGAATTTTTTGGGTAGGGGGCGATTTCTGTATCTTGCAAATAACCCTTATAGAACATTTGTCGTACTTTTGCATAAAATATTATAACCTGCTTTTGGCAGGATATAAATATGCAGTGAGGAGGGCGACAAGATGAATGAAGAATACAGAGAAGCGGAATTCGGTGGGTGTGATGACCGCAGAGATGGTTGCAATACTGTAAATTATCAATATGCGAATATCAGTATTCCCGTGGTGGTAAAACCCAAAACTGTGACCGGGGATATCACTATAGAATGTTGTGAAGAACCATGCATCGAATGTTGTGAAGGCGAATGTGGAAATGCACTTGATCTTGTTATAACGCAAAGAGTTTGTATAAAAATCCCTATCAGATATCAGATTGAGGCTTGTGCAGGAGAAGAAAGCATAAGCTGCTGCGAATAGAATTTAGAAAAGGGACGGCAAGTTGCCGCCCCTTTTTGTATTCATAAAAAGTTTTAGGTTCTTTTCTACTTTTTGTCCGTCGCTGAGGACAAGACCAATTTGTCATTCTGAACGAAGTGAAGAATCTCCTGAGATTCCTCGCCGCTGTGCTTACCTCGGAATGACAGAGAGATTCCTCGCCGCTGCGCTTACCTCGGAATGACAGAGGAATTCCTTGTCGCCGACGCTTACCTCGGAATGACAATGAGATTCCTCGTCGCCGACGCTTACCTCGTAATGACAATAGAGGGGATGAGAGAGAACTGTTGTGCCCGAAAACAAAATACCCCCGTATAACGGGGGTATTAATTTTGCTTTCGGTCAGGAAAATTTCAATTAGTCAATAAGACGTTTGAAACCGCTCTGGCAAACAGGGCCTCCGATAGCTTCAACGATTGCATTGTAATCGTTCTTTTTGAGGATTTCGCTCATCTGGGCAAATACAGAGTCAATAGCAACTTCGTATTTTTCCATAATTTCAGGTGTATGAGCCAATGTGGGATAGAATGCAACGTTGCCCAGGAAGCCTTCCTTAAGCATCAAAGCTGTGTAGAGAGTTTTGAGCTCAAGAGGATATTTTGTATAGGTCAAGTGTGCAAGACAAGGAACGCCACTTGCTTCAGCAGGAATGTCGTATTTCTTAGCAAGACGATTCCAGGAGTCAATCAGCATATCGCCCATTTTTGCTACATGCTCCCAAACTCTGCTTTCTTCCATCTTCTTGATGGCTGCAAGAGCAGCAACGGGGCCAACGCTTTCGGTCCAGTATGTACTGCTGATGAAGGAATCTTCTGCGCCGTGCATAGCTTCTTTTGTACCAATAACAGCAGCGATGGGATGACCATTACCCATTGCTTTTGCAAATACTGCCATATCAGGATTGAGTCCTAAAATTTTGTGTGAGCCACCGAAGGTAAGACGCCAACCAATGGTAATTTCATCATAAATGAGAAGACCGCCTTTAGCGTGAATGCCGTCACGAACATATTCAAGGAAATTGTTTTCAGGCATAAAGTTGCGGATAGGCTCCATAATAACACAAGCTATACGGTCACCGTAGTTTTCCATGATAGCATCAAATGCTTCTTTGTCGCCATAGCGGAAGGTAACTGCAGAATTTCTCAATGCTTTGGGTACGCCGGCAGGTTTCAAACCGGGAAAAAGCTGTCCGTCCAATGAATCGCCGTCGCCAAGGTTTGCAGCAATGTACCAGTCGCCCCAGCCGTGATAACCGCAGATAGCAACCATATCACGTCCTGTGGTTGAACGAGCGATACGAACAGCAACGGAACAAACTTCACCACCGGTACGTGCAAAACGAACCTGTGATGCCCAGGGATGAATCTCGCAAAGCTTGTCTGCCAATTCAACTTCTTCGGGGGGGGTTCAAGGTGGACATAGCACCGTTTTCGATTCTTTCTACTACGGCTTTTGTAACATCGGGGTCTGCAAAACCAAGCAAGCAAGCGCCGATGCCGTTTGTGGTCATATCATAAAAATGATTTCCGTCAACATCCCATACCTCGCAGCCTTTAGCTTTTGTGAAATATGAGGGCCACTGATCAGGAGCAAACTGTTCGGGACGTTTGCTGAGGAGCTGTGTGCCTCCGGGAATACGGTTTTTCGCATGTGTATAAAGTTCTTGTGCTTTTGACATATTATTGCCTCCTTAAAATTTGAACTTGAAATCTTTGTTAGTTTATATTATAATGGTACACAAGGTAATAGTAAACAAAGAAAACAGACCACTTAAATCGAGATATGGGGGATTTGTTGGTTTAAAGGAGGGCGGATATGAAAAAGGATTCTGTTTTAAAAATAGAAATGGGCAATATTGTGATTAAGGCGGTTATGCAAGGATTCTGGACCGGAGAAAATCAGCAGGAGTCGCCGATGCACAACCATGCAGCCTTTGAATTTCATATACTGATGCGGGGAAGTGTCAAATTGGAAACAGAGCAGGAGGCTTTAGAACTTAAAGAAAAAGATTCAGTCCTGATTCCGCCGGGATTACTTCACAGGTTTAAGGCTCAGGTGAAAGGGTCGGCTATTTTGAGCTTTACCTTTTTTGTTGAAAAAGGCAAAAGGGAAAACAGTGCTGACTATGAACATCTTGTAGAAGACCGGCTCAGAGCTGCAGAGCGTCCGATTCTTTTTCCACATAATTTGCAGATTGAAGACAACCTTACAAAAATTGTTGCCAATATATATACGAAATCTTTGGTCACGGAGGATCGAACGAAAGCTCAGTTTATTCTGCTTTTCTCGGAAATGTTTTCTTTGATTGACGACCGGGATGGTGCTGCAAATGACTATGAAAGTGACGCTGCAGAAAATGATACAAGAGTTTTTATGATAGAAGAATATTTTAATGAATACTATATGGAAAATATCAGTCTTAAAAATCTTGCTGAACGTTTGTATTTAAGCGAGAAGCAGACGGACAAAATGATAAAGAGGGCTTTTGGTGAAGGTTTTCGTCAACACCTTTGCAGAATTCGATTGCATATTGCAAAGAATCTGCTTAAGGATACGGATATGGAAATCCGGGAAATAGCCGAGTCAGTGGGCTATCAGTCATATAATGGATTTTATATGGTATTTAAAGAAAAAACTGGAATGACTCCGCAAAAATACAGAGAACAATGCAAAGAGAAAATTGTTAAATGACGTTCAAAAGGCAAGAGGACTGAGAGATTCTTCACTTCGTTCAGAATGACACATTCTTTCCCGCTTTTCACAAAAGCGGGGGAAAACTTCGCCGTGGTCTTTGCCTCGGACAGATTAAAATCTCAAGCTTTGCGGTTTTGCCGTCGCTCAAGATTTCTCGGGCAATCAGCCCTCGACTTTTGCTGAAATTTGCGACCAGAAAAGAAAGGAATGTGGTCACAAATTTCTCGGCAAAACCTTTAGCTTTCGAAAAATCTGTCATCTCGTCAAAGCCATACGGCAAAACCTTTCAGGGTATTCCGCTGTGGACAACGAGATTATATTCACTCTCCCTTGTCATTCCGAGGTAAGCGACAGTGACGAGGAATCTCGGTGGTTTTAGTTAAGAAAAATGCGTAGTGACCATCAGACACTACGCATTTTAAATTTACACTGTTTTTGATTACCAGATTTTTGGAAGCCTTGGGAACAATTTTGTTTTAGAAAGAGTTTTCACAATTGCAATTGCAATTATGTAATCAACAACGTGGTGAAGCACTGTGCCGATGCCTGTGGTGTAGAGAACTGTCGTCCAGAAGGGTGAGGTTGAGGTTGTTGCCCCTGTTGATAAAAAGGCGAAAACAACTACGGCTTCGCATATTCCGTGAAGAATGGCTGTTGTTATTCCGCTAACGATCAGGTTTGTTCCCTTCTTTAACATAAAGGCTCCAACGAGGGCGAAAACTATGTGAGAAGCCGCACGGATAGCCACTACAAGGGGAGTGGTGATAAGAAAGCCCAGAGTTGTACCGATCGCAGTGAACAAAGCCGAAACGGGGGAGATAAACATTGCTATAAAAATCGGCACATGTGAGGTAAGGGTAGCGGTAAATGGGCCCAAGGTTATTCTTAAAAATCCAAATGCAGTGGGGATTATGATGCCCAACGCAATAAGCAGTGCGGTGATTACCATGTTTTTTGTGCTAAAGTTTTTGCTCATTTTGAAATCACAACCTTAAAATGTATTTTGTATATAGTCATTTTACAATTTTTATGGAATATTGTCAATAGAAATGTTGAATTAGGGGAGAAATAGTTGACAGACCTAAAAAAAAATAGTATAATCAAAAATGTATTATTAGGCTCAGGAGTCGTTGAATTTTGGTCAGGAAACGGAAAGAAGGAATACTCCTTTAGCACTATTAAAAAAATTTTCAGCGACACAGACAGGAGGTTGTTGTGAGAATGAATTACAAAAAACTATTTACATCCGAGTCGGTTACCGAGGGCCATCCTGATAAGATTTCCGACTTGATTTCAGATGCTATACTTGATGCCTTTTTAGAGAAAGATCCCCTTGCGAGAGTTGCTTGTGAGGTAACAGTTACTACAGGGCTTGTGGTTGTTGTTGGTGAAATAACTTCTTCTGCCACGGTAGATATTGCAGCAGTTGTCCGCGATACAATTCGTGAGGTTGGGTATGATAGAGCAAAATATGGATTTGATTGTGACACCTGTGGAGTTATTTGTGCTTTAGATAAACAGTCTGAGGACATCGCTTTGGGAGTTGATGAAAAGGACGGAGAGGGCAACGGAGCAGGGGACCAGGGAATGATGTTTGGGTTTGCTTGTGACGAGACTGAGAGCTTTATGCCAATTTCAATTGACCTGGCTCATAAAATGGCTATGCGTCTTACTCAGGTGCGGAAGCTCGGTTTGGTTGATTATCTCAGACCTGACGGAAAGACTCAAGTTACTGCTGAATATGATGAAGATGGAAATGTTAAACGTATTGATGCGGTTGTAGTTTCGTCTCAGCATGATGATAAGGTGGATATTGAAGTTCTTCGTTCAGATATTGAGAGACTTGTTATTCGTGAGGTTATTCCTGAAAGACTTTTGGATGCTGATACAAAGATTTTCATAAATCCAACGGGAAGATTTGTAATCGGCGGTCCTCAGGGGGATTCGGGACATACGGGACGAAAAATTATTGTTGATACTTATGGCGGATATGCTCGTCATGGTGGAGGCGCATTTTCAGGGAAAGACCCGACAAAGGTTGACCGAAGTGCTGCTTATGCCGCACGTTGGGTGGCTAAAAATATTGTTGCGGCAGGTCTTGCAAAGTCTTGTGAGGTTCAACTTGCGTACGCAATTGGGGTTGCAAAACCCGTTTCTGTGCGAATCGATGCCTTTGGTACGGGTGTGGTGAGTGAAAAAAAACTTTCCCTGATGGTTGATAAGGTGTTTGACCTTACCCCAAGAGGTATCATAAATGGTCTTAATTTGCGCAGACCTATCTACAAGCAGACTGCGGCCTATGGTCATATGGGAAGATGTGACATTTCTTTGCCCTGGGAGGCTCTTGATAAAGTGGACGAGCTTCGGGCTTTGGCAGAGATTTAAAAAGAACAAATGCGGCAGTAGATTGCTGCTTAAATAATAAAAACAGAGAGGATGTTTTTTATGAAAAAGATAGTTTCGTTTGTATTGGCTATTTGCATGATTGCGTCAGTTAGTTCGGTTTTTGCTGCAGGTAGTGAAATCATTATTGATGGTGAAAAGGCTACAATTGCAGAGGGTATGGGTGAGGTTACAATGGTGAAAGACCGCAACTTTGTACCGATTAGATTTTTGCTTGAATATTTTGAGTATACCGTTACATGGCAGGAGCCTGAACAGCTGGTTTTTGGTGCCGGCCCCAATGACGAGGTTTTTGTTATGCAGGTAGGAAGCCCCTTTATGTTCTTTAAAAAGAGCGAGGAGTCTGAAATGATAAAAATCGAAATGGATGTGGAGCCGTTTTTGAATGAGAGTGAGAACAGAACCTATGTTCCCCTCAGATTTATTGCAGAAGCTATCGGTTATGATGTTAGCTGGGAAGAGGCTACGGATACTGCTGTTTTGACTAAGAAATAGTTTTAAGCGAGAGAAATATGAATGCTCTTAACAGGGCTGCAGCGAAAGGTTGCAGCCCTTTTTTCAAGAAAGAGGAACTAAAATGGATTATTATGTATCACCCCTGCAAAACCTTATAGATGAGTTCAGGAAATTGCCCGGCATTGGGAGCAAGACGGCACAAAGACTTGCTTATTATATCCTCAATTTGCCGGATGAAAAGGCGTTTAAGTTTGCTGAAGCGATAACGGATGCTAAAAAGAATATTGTGTATTGCAAAACCTGTCAGAATTTTTCAGACAGCGAGGAATGTTCTGTTTGTGCAAACCCTGCTCGTGACAAAGGGCTTATTTGTGTTGTTGAAAATCCAAGGGATGTAATCCAGATGGAAAAAACAAATGAATTTAAGGGTGTTTATCATATTTTGCATGGGGCAATTTCGCCCATGGATAATGTGGGGCCGGAGGATATTCGCATAAAAGAGCTTATGTCAAGAATTACAAGCGGTGAAGTGAGAGAAGTTATTATGGCAACAAACCCAAATCTTGAGGGAGAGACCACCGCTATGTATATTTCGAAACTCATAAAGCCTTTTGGGATAAAAGTGACAAGGATTGCCCATGGTGTACCTGTTGGCGGAGAACTTGAATTTGCCGATGAGATTACTCTTGCCAGGGCTCTTCAGGGACGGATTGAGTTATGATAAAAGAGCAAATTCGAAAAGAAGCCCAAAAACTAGGAATAGAGAAACTCGGGTTTAAGGAGGGTGCGATTGTCGCACTTTTTCCGTATTATGTGAAGAACGAGCCTGGGAATATCTCCATGTATGCAAGAGGTTTAGACTATCATATTGTGGCAGAGCGAATACTGACTGAGCTTTCAAAAACGTTGGCTGAGCTTGGTGCGGGTTTCACAAAAATCCATGTAGACAAGGGTGAACTGAATGACAGAGTGGCAGCATTCGAGGCAGGGCTTGGCTTTTTTGGTCAAAATGGTATGCTTATCTCTGAGAAATTTGGTTCATATTTCTTTATCGGACAGATTTTGCACGATATTCCCATTGAACCTGATGCTCCCCATTCCGGGGAGTGCCTTATGTGTGGCAGATGTGAAAGAGAATGCCCGGGCAGAGCATTGAGTGGTGGCACAGTTAAAGAAGAGAAGTGCCTTTCAGCCATAACTCAAAAGAGAGGCGAATTTTCGAAAGAGGAAGAAGCATTGGTTAAAAAGATAGGTCTCTGCTGGGGCTGTGACGTTTGCCAGAGAGTATGTCCCCATAACAGAGGGCTTGAAACCACAGCTTTACCGGACTTTTTAACAAACCGGATAGCGGAACTTGATATTTCGGATGTTGAGGGTCTTAGCAATCGGGAATTCAAGAAAGCCTTTGGAGCGTATGCCTTTAGTTGGCGGGGCAAGAGTGTGCTTGAGAGAAATTTGAAGCTTTTTTCGACAGCGGAGGACAATGATGGAAAAGAATGATATATTTGAAATTGAGATAACAGGTACCACAGATGAGGGCGATGGCGTAGGCAGAGCCGAAGGCGTTGCTGTGTTTGTTCCTTATGCTCTTGTGGGTGAAGTGGTCCGTGTTCTTATTATAAAGGTGCTCAAAAACTATGCAGTCGGCAAACTTCTGGAGGTTTTGAAACCATCAGTACATCGTGTTAAGTCTAAGTGTGAGTATTTTTATAAGTGCGGAGGGTGTCGTTTCTGGAATGTGGAGTATGAAAAGGAACTTGAATATAAAAGACAAAAGGTAGAGGACTGCCTGAGACGTATTGGCGGAATTGACGTTGAGGTTCCGCAGACCAATGGAGCCGAAAACTGCGAACATTACCGAAACAAAGGACAGTTCCCTGTGAGAGGGTCGGGAATTGGGATTTATGCCCAGCATTCCCATCGGGTTATAGATATTGAAGGTTGTATAATTCAGGATGAAACGAATCCAAAGGTGCTTATGTGCATAAGAAACTGGATGGAAAAGTTCGGGGTTGAGGCTTATGACGAAGAGACCGGCAAGGGCAGTGTCCGTCACATTTATACACGAAACGGTGACAGCGGAATTCTTGTTTGTATAGTGACAAATACCGAAAAAATCCCCCACGAATCGGAGCTTGTGGAAGAACTTCGGGAGGCAGTGCCGGGATTAATTGGGGTTTTGCAGAACATAAACGACAGAAAGACCAATGTTGTTTTGGGAAGAAAGTTCAGGACACTTTGGGGCAATGATTATATTATAGATAGTATAGGGGATTGTAAATTTAAAATCTCTCCCCTTTCGTTCTATCAGGTGAACAAAAAGCAGACAAAGGCACTTTATGATGTGGTGGCGGAGTTTGCGCAGCTTTCGGGAGAAGAGGTTGTTTGGGATTTGTACTGTGGAATCGGCACGATTGGGCAGTATCTTGCACCTTTGGCTAAAAAAGTTGTAGGGATTGAGGTCGTTGAACAGGCAATAGAGAATGCAAAAGAGAATGCCTTGTTGAATAATATTCCAAATGTGGAGTATTATTGCGGGACGGCTGAGGCTCTGGCACCAAAGCTGAAAGGGGAAAGGCCCGATGTGGTCATTCTTGACCCTCCTAGAAAAGGTTGCGAAAGAAGCCTTCTTGAGACAGTGGCAAAAACCAAAACGAAAAAAGTTGTTTATGTGTCGTGCAAACCGTCAACTTTAGCAAGAGACTTGAAAATATTGGATGAACTCGGCTACAAAACACAAAAGGTTCAGCCGGTAGATTTGTTCCCGAGAACGCACCACGTTGAGTGCTGTGTGCTACTATGTCGCACATAGCACTCATCGATATAAATCTCTTCGAGATTTTCGATATGTTCTGTTAGAACTTGATATGCCTGACGGCTCGATATGTTGCCTTATGGCAACGAGATTTATATCATATCGAAAACGAGCATAGCGAGTTTATATCGAATTTTGCGAAGCAAAATATATCGAACACGCAAAGCGTGTATATCGACAAAGGAGAATAGATTATGGAACAGAAAAACTTAATGAGAGAAGAAACTATTGATTTTGCAATAGAAATATCTGATATTTGTGATAACATTAAAGGGTGCTCTGTATATGTCAATCAGTTATTAAGATGTTTTTCATCTATTGGTGCAAATCTTCATGAGGCTAAATATGCTCAAAGTAAAGCTGATTTTATAAACAAATTAGAAATAGCGTTAAAAGAGAGTTTTGAAACTGAGTATTGGCTAGAATTATTATATCGCAAGAATAAGATTGATGAATCTACATATAAAGGTTTGATTAACAGATGCGGAACGATAAGAAGAAAATTAATTGCATCAGTTACTACTGCGAAGAACAAACAATAAAATATGGGAGATGATAAATATGTATATGCCTATATGGATATTATATTGGTTTCCATTCTTTTTGCCTATAAACTATGGAATCAAATTTGCTGCTATTAGTATTGTTTTATGGATTTGCAAAAAAGTGATGAATATTAATGATATATATAGTATAACTACTGCAATAAAAAGTTTCTGTTTAACTATCGTGGTAGAACTGGTAGGGACGACAATTTTCTATATCATTGAAATGAATACTGATACTGATTTTTACTATGGAAATTATTTGGTATTTTGCTTATTAGCATTTTTTAGTGTCGCCATATTTAATTTCATACTAAATTATATATTTGTTTTTAGGAGAATAGATGTTTCAACAAAACAAAAATTCACGCTTGCTACATTAACAGTTATAGTGACAGCACCGTATCTGTTTTTGTTGCCAAGCGGATTCGTTTATTAATACTGTCGCAGACTACACACAACACACGTCGAATCTGTCGCACTGCTTACGACGGGGATTTAAAGGAGAATGTTTATGGATTACAAGGAAGATTTCTCAGCAGGGAGAAAATTCAGAGATGATTATCTTAAGTCAATTGAAAAGCTTCTTGATAAGAGAATGGAAGACGCTAAAAGGGAAAGAGAACTCTTTGTCGATGAAATAATAAAAGCCCCGGAGAAAGCATTGGAAAAGTTTAAGGATATGCTGGGGTGGCCTCTTAATGAAGAGAAACCCGAGGGCGCACCGAAGGTAAAAGAGACTTTTGTAGCCAGTGAAAACGGGATTGATATAATAAGACTTCAGCTGGAAATTTTGCCTGAGTTCTGGTATTATGGAATTCTTTTCAGACGAAATGACGGAAAACGCCGCCCGTTCTTTATTTCTCAGCATGGCGGACAAGGAACTCCGGAGCTTTGCAGCTCTATGCTTGAGTGCGGTTCTGCTGAATATAATGATATGACATCACGGATTTTAAAGTATGACGTAAATGTTTTTTCATCCCAGATGCTTTTGTGGAACATAGAGAACTATGGGACAGAGTATAATCGCACTGATGTTGACAATGTATTGAAACAGTGCGGAGGGTCGATAACTGCGTTGGAGGTATATGCTCTTACGAGAGTGCTGGATTATTTTGAAGTGCAGCCCTATGTGGACCCGGAGCAGATTGGTATGGTTGGAATGTCTTATGGTGGAATGTTCACCCTTTATACTTCGGCGATAGATAAGCGTATTAAAGGGGCTCTTTCGTGCAGTTATTTTTGTGACCGATTTTCGGAGAGCGTTCGGAAATTTACAAGCAAACTAAGACCGGATTGGGTATATTCCAAAGAAGCCAAGAGCTTTTTTGATGCCCAGGTTGCTATGCTTGTTTATCCGCGAAAGATATATTTTGCTATAGGAAATCGGGACGAAATGTTTGATTACAAGGGAAGCCTTGAGGAATTTGAGTGCATAAAAAAACATTTCCCCGATTGGGAAAAATGGACTTGTCTTGAAATCTTTGACGGAACTCATGAGTTTTGTCCGACGGATATACTGCTTGAAAAGCTGATGGAGGATTTTGATTTGTAATAGGGGGAAATTATGGAAACGGGAATAAATTTGTTTTGTTATGCAAAAGAAGGAGAAATAGAACTGTCTGAGCAAATAGAGCTTATGAAAAATTATGGGTTCAGGCATACCTTTATTATGGCGGACTCGCCTGAGTTGATGGATGAAAATGCAGAAAAAATATCTTCTTCCGGACTTGTTATTGACACTCTTCACGCGCCGTTTTATAAGATAAATGATATTTGGGAAAAGGGCGATGCCGGGGAGATTGTTCTCAGTCGACTCAAAAGCTCTGTGGCGCAGTGCCACCGGTATGGAGTTCCTGTTTTGGTGGTGCATTTGTCATCAGGCTTACCCGCCCCTTTGATTTCTGATGCAGGGAATGAACGGTTTTCAAGACTGATGGAATATGCAGAAAAGCTCGGTGTAAAAATTGCATATGAGAATCAGCGGTGTCTTGCAAATATAGCACTTGCTTTTGAACGATTCAGCGAAGCAAGATTTTGCTGGGACGTGGGGCACGAAGGGTGCTTTACCCCCGGGAAACGATATATGCCCCTTTTTGGTGAACGACTTGAAACGGTGCATCTTCACGATAACAATCTTGTATACAATCAGGACCTGCACCTTCTGCCCTATGACGGAAGGCTGGATTATGGGTACATTGCCCAAACCCTTGCCAATGCGGATTATAACGGAACGCTTATGATAGAGGCTTTCAGGGGACACAGTGAATTATACAGCAATATGAAGCCCGAAGAGTATTATGAAAGAGCCGCAAAAAACATAAACCGGCTCAAAGACGAAATAGAAAAATTAAAATCATGAATATTAATGAATGAGAAGTACAGTATAGATGGATATGAATATCTTGACAAAGAAATATTTTAATGTTAATATGATATAAGGAAGTTTATGTTTAAAATAGAGATTTTAAACTTAACATTGATTGGATTTTGTTCCAAGGGGAGGTAAACAAAATGAAAAAAACTTTATGCTTGATTGTCTGCATATTGTGCCTTATGAGCCTGACTGTGAATGCTGGTGTTCCGGTGGGTGGCCCGAATATGCAAAAAGACGTTATCAGCCAGGATTACGAAGATACTTCTGCCAATGGTGAACTGACTGCCGGCGCGAATGTCGGATCGTCGGCAGATGGCAGCAAAGCTGCTATAATTACAGCAACTCAGAGCGGCGGATTCTATACCGAGAATGCTGCGCTTAAAGAAACGGATAACAAGTACACAATAAATTTCGATGTGTATGCTAAAAATGCATCAGCTCCTCTCAAGGTTGCTTTTGACACAGGTCTCGAAAAACCATTTGGTATAGTTATTTACCCCGGTACTTTCCTTCCGAGCGGGTCAATCACTAAAACAGACCTGACCGGCAAGATAACCACATGGCTTTCAGACACATTGGACTACACAACCTCAGTACCCATTGTTTCTAGTTCGTCTGTTCCTCAGGTCGGCAAATGGTTCACGTTTGAGGTGGCAATTGATTTAACAAGGGGCAAAGAAAACATTTCTTTTGCGGATTTCCCTGAAGAAATAATAAGTGTAAAGTTTAAAGAACGTGGAGCGGCCGAGTTTACGGAGCTGTCATCAAGTAAAGGGAAAATATATTCCGCTCTGTATGGCTACAAAGTTATGACCGATTACGGCGGCATTATGCCTTCAAATTATCAGAACGTTACCATGGCGTTTTATGCATACAACAACGGAAACGGAAACGATGACCTTGGTACATACAGCACCGTCTTGTCCATGGGCAAGTACACATCATTGGCTAAAAATGCAGAATACCATATCGACAACGTTATGGTAAATTATGTAGTAGCAAGAGACGCATATCTTTTGGCAGGGCACGTTTTCGGTTATGATTTTGAGGATTCGGCAATGCCTCCGACGCAGGGTACAAGAGAAGTCGTTACTGAAACCGGCGGAAACAAGATTCTGAAGTTAACAGGCGATTCAAGCGGTACAATCGGTGCAGAATTCCTCTATACGGGCAAAACAAACAGCAACCCCGACAGACCAATCCAGATTGACCACAAGGATTATAGTATGACCTTTGATATATATCGAAAATCCGGTGTGGCTAATCTGAAATTTGAGTTATATGAGAATTTCGGACGAGAGTTTGTTGAAAGCACAACGGATTTGACAGTGGGAATAGATGGCAAGAAGGAAGATGCATTAAATGTTCTATTGGACGGAGAACGCTATGACTATGTTCTGAGCGATGACGGAACGACTCTTACCAAATACCGCAGAATCCTTGACATAGCTTCAGTGACATTCTCGGACAGCGAAAAAGAAACTGCACTCCCCAACGGCGCATGGTATACATACAAAATTGCAAGGTCCGATAAAACCGACGGAGTAAAGATTGTCAGAAAGCTTCGTGACTCAGAGAATTCCGAATGGGAAGAAATTGAGGCAGAAGAAACAAAGGGCGTTATACACGGTGTCGCAACTTCCCGTACCAACACGGTGAAGCTCTGGAACTATTCGGGACACAGCACAACTGACGAAATATTGATTGATAACTTTGTGTTCGGAAGAAGCACAACAGCAAGTGTAACAAGAAGCAGAAAAACAGATTCTTTGGTAACAGCTATCGTCCACGCCGAAGACGCAAGTAAGATTGCGGATCCGGATGGCGAGGTTGTGATGGTTCTTGCGGTTTATGATGAGAAGACAGGTTGCATGATTGACTGCGACTACAAAACTCTCCCCGCTGATGCCGGATATGTTGTAGCAGAGCTTTCAGCAAAAGCAAGTTCAATAAACAACATAGCCAAGGTCTTTGTCTGGAATTCAATGGAGCCGAAATTGACCGAGAAAATTGTGATTGAATAAAATTTTATTAAGGAGGTGCCAAGGTGCCTCCTTTTTGTATATCAAAAACCGGGAAGTTTTTTTGATAGCTCTTTCTGATTTGGTTTGCGGATTATATACAAAGCTGCAGATATATGTCGGATAAAATAGCAGTAAAATGGAAAAAGCTATTGATTTTTATAATTGGATTTGATATAATAATAGAAATTGTGTGTGCAAATGGCAAATTGAAATTTTCATTAACCAATTTGCGTGGATTAAAGAATACTTTGCGGTAAAGACAAGGCTGCTAACATTTGAAAGGAGGGTATAAAATGCCTTCAAAAAAGAAAGAGGAAGTATTGACCTATAAAGGGAAAATGCTTCTCAGAAAAGGTAACGAAATTTATTATGGTGCACCCGGAACAAAATATATGGTTGTTTTCCGTGTGACAGAATCTGAAAAGCTGGGAGATTTGGATATTTCCAAAAAGGTTGTTATTGAACTCAGAACAAATAGTGAAAAAGATTCAAAGCTTATTAAACAAGCAGAAAGAGATGGACTTTATAAGGCTTTTGACATTGGATTTTTCTGGCTTGATGATGCACTTGAAAACTACTAAAATGGACCGTGGGCAGATTTTTATCTGCCCCTGTGGTTTGTTTGAGAAAAGAACAAAGCTTATATGTGCCCATAGCTCAGCTGGATAGAGTGTCAGACTCCGACTCTGAAGGTCGTGCGTTCGAATCGCATTGGGCATACCAAAAAGAAACGACAATTTTCGACAGAAAGTTGTTGTTTTTTTGTACTCTTATCTTTTCGCTGTTTTCTCTTCGCTATTCAATATAAAATTGTCGTTTCCGGATAAGAGATAAAAGAGAATAGAGAAGCCCTTTGCAGAAAATCTGCAAAGGGCGTTGTTGTATGCAGAAAACCGCGCTAAATCTTGCGTGGCTCAAAAGAGGTTAACCTGTTATATTAAAACTATCCCTTTGAGGAAGAGGGCGAACACCCAAATTCCTTGACATAAGCCTTGTAAAATGAGGAATAATCATTAAATCCGGTCTCAAAACATACTGCTGTCGGGTTATCGCCTTCGGTAATAAGGGAATGAGCAGTAAGGAGACGTTTCTTTTGGATATACTGGTGGAAAGACATACCAAACTCTTCTTTAAAACGCCGGAATATCGTTGACCGTGAAACGTTCATTTCTTTTGCAATCTGTTCGGCGGATATGTCGGTTTTGTAATTTCGGTCAATATATTTGACACAATCGGCTATAAAATCGCTGTATCTATGCTTGTTTCGAGTGTTATTTTCCGGTCTGCTTAGCGAAATTTCCGAAAGCAAGGCGAGAAAATTGAAACAAAGATGTTTTTCTGTGTCATTAATAAATTCGTTTTTAATTATATCGCACATCCGTGTGAGTATGCGGGATATATGGGAATTGGGGTTTCTTATAATTTTTATGTCGGACATGATTTTGTCAATAAACAGATCTTCTTCGTACTTTGATGGGAAATTTATGACAAGTCGTGAGTGCATATCGTGGTTCCGTATGAAAAATCGATGCTTTTGATTTGCGGGTATGATAACAAGAGACCCCGGCGTAAGCTGGTCGTTAAGGTTGTCAGCCACAATGGAAGCGTTCCCATCCTGATGATAAATTATTTCATGATAAGGATGAATTTCAGTTCTCGGGAACACGGAGTTTCTCCTTGAGTAGAGGAAAGTTATTTGGTTTATGTTGTAGTTTTTCTCAAAATAATTATCCATATCTGCATTATACAACAAAATAGAATAATTTGCAATAGTTTTGATAAAATTTTCAATGTACAAATTTAGTGATAAATGCTATAATGAAATAGCTATACTGCCTAAATTTCGTTAAAAATTAAAGTTCATATATATTAAATTTTATTAAACGGAGGGAAAAATATGTTTAGGAAAATTTTAGGTATGTTTGCTGTAGTTGTTGCATTGACAGTTGTTTTTGCTGTTACAGCAAGCGCAGCTTCATATTGGGAGGAGGACTTTTCAGATTTTGACCCGGCTACGGATTTCTATGCTGACGGCACAAGTATTTCCAACGTTCCGCAGGGCGAAACCTTTACAAATTACTCAAGAACTGTTGAAGACGGAGCCTTGAAGATAGTGAACGGTGCTACCAGCGGTGCTATAGGTGTTAATCAAAGTTTTCAGTTTAATTTTGACATCAACGCTGCGACTGATGTTGTATTTCAGTATGACATAAAGTTTACTCAGATGGATAGCGGCAGCTCTATGCTTTCTTATATCAAGGTTGGCGGTGCAAATAATAAAAGGTCCACGACCAAGATAGGTACAGATTATACCTTCTACGGAAATAGCGAGGCCGGAAGAATCAATGAGAATATTATAGATAGCAACTGGTATACATATGTTTATCATTTTAAGAAGGATTCAAACGGTGAGATAAACGGACTTGACGTTTACAGAAAGCTGACAAGTGCTTCGAGTCAGCCTACACGAATTGCATCCTTGACAAATGATCAAATCTCGGGTTACTCAGCGACATTTACATATGACACATTCGTTGGCCCGGGTGTTACAGTATATTTTGACAACATCAAATGCTATACAGGAAACACCGTAAAGAACGGAAAGTTCAAGCTTGACGGCGTTCTTTTGGAAGATACCAATGATTTGGCAAACGGAACAATCACCGCAGAGGCAGAGGTAGTTCTTGGTGAATTGAAGGTCAGCGGAACATCATTTGCTAAAAGACGTGTACGTCCCTATTTTGTTGCATTTGACAGTGAAGGCAAGATGGTTGGATGTGAATCTCTGGGTACCTTTTCTACACAACAGCTTGTCTATGGGGAAAACACTATGAGCTTTGATATCGACGCAAGTGGATATGGAGCTTCGGCAAATGGTGGTTATTTGGGATTTTACATTTTGGACACCACAACAAACTACAGAGCTTTCGTAGATCCCGTTGAACTTACTGCAGCAGAGTAATTTATATAATATAGGAGGGAATAGACAATGAAAAAATTATCATTATTAGTTGTGATGCTCGTGGTTCTTTTGTCAGTATTTGCCATTGAAGTTAGCGCAGAATATTATATAAATGAAGAATTCACGACAGATATCAGCGGAGTTACGGTATCAGGAAACGGCGTACATGAATGGGAAGACGGTTCACTTCATGGCGGTGCCAGTGGTGAAAATCTTAGTTTGAACGTATATGCATCCGAAACAATTTTGCCGAAAAATCTGACTGCTTGTTTTGATTACAAATTGGATTCAAGAGCAGCAACTAGTTTTCGTCCCATTATCAACGTGTATGGTGGTTTTGGACGTGCGTCACTCAGTACCACATTGGCATGGATGAAGGTAAATGGCACAGACTATGCTACTTTGTCTGCAACTGCAGACACATGGTACTCTGTTATGGTTCAGTTTAAGCCATCCGGTGAGTCTATTGTTTTTGACTTATACAGAAGAAAAAGAGATACAGATGAACCTTACAAAAAATATATTTCAGATCTTCCGATTCAGACAAATGAAGGTGATGCTCAGCTCCAGATATACGGGACCAATTGGGAAGCAAATATTGACAACATAAAGTACTATACAGGTACATTTTCAAACGGCACAAGTTTTGAGTTTAATGGTTCGCCCATTGAATCAGTATCATCTATCGGAAACGGCACATTAAAAGTTACAACCGAGGTGGTAAGTAACAAAATTGTCCTTGGCGCAGATGATAAGATCATTCCGGCAAAAGGCACTCCTGTTCTTGTATTTTACAACAAGAACGGCAGATTGATTTCTTGTTCGTTTATTCAGGATAATGATTTGATTGTCGGGAAAGAGAATGCGATAGAGCTTACGGTAGATACAAGCAGCTTCTATAACAAGCTCGATGGAGGTTATGGTGCGTTGTATATAATTGATGACTTTGAAAACCTCCAGCTTATTGCTGAAACGATTGAGCTATAAAAGGACTAACCACTTTAGAAAGGATGTGCGAGCTTTATGAAGAAAATAATTTCTGCATTGCTGTGCTTTATGCTTTTAGCTACAAGCGTTAGTGCTGCTGTTGACGGAGATGCGGCTACATCAGACCTCACTTCCAACTTCCAGACACTTACATGTGATGCAATTGCTAATGAAATTCGTGTTACCGGTATTGCCGGCAAAGCCGAAAAAACCGTAGTAACATTGGCTATGACAAAAAGTAGCGTTATTGTTTATCTTAAACAGATTTATACTGAAAACGATGGTTCGTTCTCAGCGGATATTGTTTTGAACCCCGTAGATACTTCCGGTTCTACAGGAACTTTGTATGTGAGTGCAATGAATGCAAACACAAGAAAGGTTGCTGGCATCAAGCTTTATACACAGGCAGAGCTTGACGGACTTGTTGCTTCATACAAGAGCATTACAAATGCATCAGATATGGCTGATTTCTTTGACGACTATGGTGAAATGTTTGGCTTGTCTGACGGAGCTTTAACTGACGCTGACTGTGTATCGCTTTATTCAAGCTATGCGGCTGCTCCTCCTGCAGTAGATGCTACTCTCCATCAGGTAATCGGTTATGTTGAATCTTTGGTTGGTAGCATCGTTGAGTACAAGAACTTCCTTGCTGCTATGAACACAGCAGCACAATCAGGTGACTGGGAAGAAATCAAGGAATTGATGCAAGAAGATTATGTTGATGACATTCCTTTCAGCACAGATATTCCTCTTATCAGAGACGAAAGAGCTTTCTGGCTTTTGATGACAGGCGCTGATAAGAACTACACAAACTATGATGACATAGAGACAGCGTTTAATGCGGCTGTTGAAGCTCGCAGAACTGCTGAAATGGCTGACGGTAATGGTCGTGTTGTAAGTGATAAGGAATATGATTTCATAGATGAAGAGTGGAGAATTGTTGCTAATGCAAACTTAATTACTGTTTCCGGTAAAACCGTAGAAGCAATGAAAAGTGATATAGTTATCTATACAACAGACTATAACGTAACAACTCCTCATGTTATTGGTATGAAGGTTATTAAAACAGAAAATGACGGAAGCTTCACAACAAGCTTTGCTGTTGACCCTGACATTTATGGTGCTGAAAATAAGGCAATCATAAAGGTTGGTGGAACAAACAGGAATGTATGGCGGTTTGTTGTTGATCTTTACGACGGAGCAACATTGGACACAATGACATCGGACTTTAAGTCTATTGCTTCGCCGGCTGATATGCAGTCCTTTGTTACTACATACAGTCCAATACTTGCAATGTGCGATGGTTATGGTACAGACAAGACTATCTTTATGCACGAAGCATATGTTTATAATGATTACTCATCTCTTGCATACCCTGAAGAGGTTGCAATGGAAATGAAAAAATTAAACACAAGTATGCAGTCACTCAGAAACTTTATCAGTGATATGAATACATATTCTGCGCAGCGTCTTGCAGGTCATATGGTTAAAGCGGTTGAAATTGACTATGCGGAACTTGCTGATATGACACAGGCATATAATTCTCTTTATAATTATTCAATAGGCAACACAGACGTAAGCAAGAACGGTGTTTATCTCAGAATGCTTGATATGACATTTACAAGCACCCAGAGTGTTCTTGATGCATACACCCAGGCGTATAACGACCAGTACGCATTTGAGAACCCCACTCCCCAGAACCCGACCCCGGCACCTCCTCCCGGACTTGATTCCGACGGCGGCGGCGGTAATGGTGGCTCCGGCGGCGGTGGCGGCGGCGGTGGCGGCGGCGGAAAAGAGGCTGTTGAAATAGCACCTGAACTTTTCCCCGAAGTACCTATTGTTCCACTTGATCCTGATAAGGCTCCTGTTGCAGAATTTGCTGACCTTGACGGTTATGAATGGGCTGCAGAAGCAATTGACGGACTTCGTCAGAACAGCTTAACACGAGGCGATGGCGATGGCAAATACAGACCCGGTGACAGTATGACACGTGAAGAATTCCTTTCAATGCTTCTTAAGACTTTCCATCTGGAAGCTGAAAGCGGCAATACAAACTTCACTGATGTGAAGAAGGGTGAATGGTACTGCGATACAGTTGCAACAGCTGTAGAGCTTGGAATAACAAAGGGTATGGGCGATGGCACCTTCGGTATCGGACAGAACATCATTCGTGCTGATATGGCAGTTTTGGTTTCAAGACTTATCGACCAGTTAGGTTTGACCGTTGCAAAGACTGTTCCTGCAATTGTATTCAATGACTTTATAGACATTCCTGAATATTCTTACAATGATATAAGCAATCTTCAGCAATCAGGTTTCCTTAAGGGTGATGAGTACGGAAACTACAATCCAATGGCAGATTTAACTCGTGCAGAAGCTGCAGTATTCTTCTGGAATGTATACCAGGCAGTAAAAGATGCACTTTAAGCTTCGGCTAAGGAACTAGAAAATTCACAGAAAGGAATTTGAGAATATGAAAAAAATATTAGCTTTAGTTTTATCAATTGCATTATCCCTAAGCTGTATTGTTAGTGTTCCCACGGTTTCAGCAGCTGAAGACGACGCAGTTATCTATGCTGACCAGCTGGAGCTTCTTAAAGCTTTGAATATTGTTTCAGGGATAAATGTTGGTAGCAGTGCACTTTCAGTAGAGGTAGAGAGAGCAGAGGCTGCTATGTATTTCTGCAACATGCTCGGTCTTGAGTTTGCGGAGGTAGAAAATTTCGAATCAATTTTCTATGATTTGACATCTGAACATCCATATTACAGTTACATAAAAACAATCTACTCCGCAGGGTATATGCGTGGAGACGGTGATGGCAGATTCAGACCTGACGACACAATCTCTGTTATGGAGGCTGCAAATGTTGTAACAAGCCTTGTTGGCTATCGTGGCTACACAGCAGTTAAGGGTATTGATTATGTAATCCGTCAGACAGGTGTTCTTGATGGCATAAGTGTTGAAAACACAGTTACTCTTGAACAGCTTCTCAGAATGTTCTATAACATTCTTCATGCTCCTGCGTGTCAAGTGACAGGTTATGGTAATGAAGTCAGCTTTTTAATAGATGACGACTATCTTGGCATAGAGATGTTGTTCAACGTTAAAAAGGGTTATGGCGTTGTGGATAAGGTAGAGAATATAAGTCTCAGCTACAATCAGTCAAACCTCAGAGATAATATGATTTCTATTAACCGCGTTCCATATGCTTATTCAAAAGACGCAATGAGCGTGCTTGGTTACTCAGTAGATTTCTATTACAAGAAAAATGCTACATATAAAGATATCATTTATATGAAGCCATCCAACAAAAATAACACAAAGGTTCTTACCCATGAAGACTTGATAAGCTACTCAAACTTTGTTTTCAAATATTGGGAAGGAAACAGCCAGAAAACTATTTCAATTGCTCCCGATACAAGTATTCTTTATAATGGCGCGGTTGCTTTGGCTCCTTCAAATGCGGACTTTGTGCCGAGATTTGGTCAGGTAACTTTTATTGACAACGATGACGACAAAAAGTTCGAGGTTGTTAATATTGAAAACAGTGAGTTCTATCTGGTAGACAACGTAAACCCTGTAGACAAAAAGATTTATGATGTGACTCCGGGCACTGTTCTTGATTGTAAAGATGCAGATGATATTAAAATATACAAAGACGGATATGAATATTCATTCGACCTTATAAGATCCGGTGACCTTCTTAAGGTTAATCGTTCAAAGGCAGACAGCGCCATAGATGTTGTAAATATCGAAGTTTACAAAGATGCAAAATACGGTGCAGCAATCACTTCTGTTGATTCCAAAACGGTTACTGTTTTGGGTGAAAAGCTTAAAATCTGGCCATATATGGATGCAACATCAAAAGGCTTCCTCAAAACAGGTGAGTTGGCTACAATTTATGTTTGCGACGGATACGCAATTAGAGCCGAGGGCTATGCTACCGGAAACTACGCATATCTTATTGACCTGCACCAGGAGGATGCTAGTTTCCAGAGCGGTGACGTTCAGTTTATGGTTAAGTTTAACGGCGGCGATTTAGTAATTCTTGAAATGGCAAAAAATCTTTATCTTGACGGAACTCCTTATAAGAGCTCAGATTTTGCTACAATCAAGTCAAGCCTTCAGACAAGCGCTCTGATTTCTGCGGGTGCACAAACCACTTACCCTTATGCACAGCCCATTAAGTACACCCTGAGTAAAACAGGAAAACTTGACAGCATTGACACATTCTATTTTGATGCGGCAAAAGAGGATGCAGAAACGAGCTTACGTCGTCTTGAAGCCCCACCTTACTATCGTTCAAACGCAACTAACGGACTTTATGAGACCGTTGGTGAAGAAAAGGTTCTTAAAGCTATCTGGCCAGGCAAATTTACTATTATCCCCAAGGATGTATTGACACAGGCTGAATATTACACACAGAACACTCCATCTGATGGTGGCAACTATAGTGCAATCGATATTTGTAACGTTGACTCTGACACTCTTGTTGCAGAGGAAGTTTACTACTACAGAGCAGGACGCAGCGGTGCAAGTGGCCTTACCTATACTGTTGTTGACAAATACCAGGAAATGAATACTTCAGGTGACATAGTTACAATGCTTACATTAGCATATACTTCTGTTGCTGAGACATTCGAATGTCTCCCCGACGTAATCGGAACCCAGCCTGAAACATTGGCAATTGGTGATGTTATCTCTATGGACCTTAATAACAATTCAAAGGTTAGTTCAATAACCAGACAGTATTCCTGTGGAACAATTCCTGACATTGACAGCAGAGTATTTCACATGAGAACTGTTAGCAAAAACTCAACCAAGAATCCCCCCTATGCTGATGGTGAACGTCTTGTCTATGGTACACCTATCAAAATTTCATCAGGTAATATGTTGTTTACACCTTCAATTGCATCAGATATGGGTGGCGTAAACACTACCTACAAGGTAGATAATATGGTTTTGGGTGATGTGCCTGTTTGGAAATATTCTATCGTGCGTGGTATGGCAAAGGTAGAAAAGGTAAGTATTAATGATATTATTAGCTACAATGTTGACCCTCAAAAGGCTTCTCAGATTTTGGTTGATATAAGAGGTAGCAAGGTTTCAAAGATTACGATTTATGAACGCTAATATATGAAAGGGTGAAAAACTATGAAAGCAAAAATTGCATTACTTTGTGTGTTGACGTTGCTGTTTTCATGCATTGGTCCTATGATGCCTGCCTCTGCAGAAGAGGCTTGGCAGACCGGCTTTAAAGCATCGAAATCGGAAACTAGTGGCGTAAATTATTCTTACAGTTTCCAAAATGGAATTGTGACACTTGGCCCAAACACAATTTATACAAAGTCACCGGCCAACTTGCCATCAAAATATATTGCAACAGCTACAGTAAGAGTTGCAAAGTTTGGCTCTACCGGTCATCTTGGCATAAATATGGGTAACAATCTTAAGAGAACCGGTGTTTACATAAGCAAGGATAGAGTAAGACCATTTTCAGATAACCCGGCTGATTCTCTCTTGGATATAGGGACGACTTGGCATGATTACAGATTCCATGTAGATGGCTCTTCCCACAAAATTTATGTCGACAACAAGCTTGTTGCCACCGGAAGCACAGCCACAAAAGACTGGAACCAGATTAACTTCTTTGTTGTGGGCGATAGCGTACTTGAGATTGACAACTTAAAGTTTCAGTATGAAGATTCGGGCAATTCCGGTGAGGTTGACCCGAAAACAGTTCTTCTCACTGCTGAGCCGGATGAGGAATATACCCCTGAGTTCACTGTTGACTGGTCAGACCCCGAGTCCTATAAGGATTGGTCAATCAGTAACCATGACCAGGTTATTATAGATGCAGAAGAAGGTATTCTCACTATTAACCCTGCTGTAAACGGTTCAAAATTGGCTGTAGGCAGCCCAATGCATATCCACCAGATTGAGCGTTCACCTCTTGCCCCTGAGAATTGGGATTTGGAGTTTGATTTGCAGGTTATCAGAGCAGAGGACCGTTCGTTCCAGTTCAAGGCTGTACCGGCAGGAACAAACAACTGGTACTATGTGGGACAGGACAGACTTCAGCACTATGACGGTGATTCAGAAGAAGCGTCTGTGCAGGTGAACATAGGAAATAAATGGAATCATTGGAAGATTGAAACAAGAGGAGACAAGCAGACTCTCTTCTTTAACGGCAGAGCTCTTCATGATTGTAACATTCATTCCTCAAGTTCCAATAAAGCTGTTATAAGATTCATTTTACAAAAAGACTTTGGTGACTTTCATGTTAACCTTGGTAAAATTCATTACAAGCCATACTTCCCTGAGGTTGAACTCACAGCCCCTGCAAATAACTCAAGTTATGTTGAGGGAAGTGACATAGTATTTGAAGCAAACCCCGAAACAAAGGTTGATTACGTAGATTACTATGTAGATGGTGTGAACATTGGTCGAGGATATGCTCCCGATTACAAATATGTGTTTAAGAATTCTAAGATGGGTACATATGAGGTTGCTGCCGGAGTTGGCGGAAAGATAACCCAGGCTAAGAACGAAATAACAGTTGTAAAGGGCTTTACTGCAGAGCTTAAACTCAACAAGACCGAGGCAAAGCTTGGTGAGACAGTGAATGCAAGTATCAAATACGATTCCCTCAACGCAGCAACAAAGCCAAATAAGGTAGAGTACTTTGTTGATGGCAACAAGGTTGGCACTTCAACAACAGCTCCCTTCAATATGCTTCTTAAGGATATAAAAATTGGTACCTCTCAGGTTGAAGCGAGAATCTACAACAAAAATGGTGCAATGGCTTCAGACAAAAAGAGAGTTACGATTTATGACACAAAGGCATCAAGCGGCAAGCTCGCCCGTGAATATGAGATTGATTATAACTATGGAAGCGGAAATGGTGTAATCAATATCACCGACGGCTATTACAAGCTTGACATGAAGCACAGTGCAGGTTTGATTACCTATGAATCCTACACAGGTACCGAAACCTATGCCCTTGGCGCAGGTAAGTACAAGGTAGCGGTTATTTCAGGTATTGCAGAAGTTTATTACAACGGACATTATGCATTCTCATTCTTCATGCCAAAAACGGCTGAAGAAAAGATAAGCTATTCGGGTATTTCAAACTTCAAGATTTCAGGTAACGGCACAAAGGTTAGATACCTTTCAAAGAAGTGGGAAAACAAAAACGTTGATATCACCGGCTTTGATATGCCGTACTACTTCAATCTTGAGTTTGACAAGAAGGATACATCTGATGAAACAATTGTTGTTTATGACGGCGAACACAGAATTCCTCTTGAGTTCAAGGACGGAAAAATCAACACTGTTAACTTTAAGGTAGAAACAGGTAAGGCTGATCCATTTGTGATAAATAGTGAAGTAAAGGCAGGTTATTACAAGCTTGTTTGCAGCAAAGGTCTTTGTCAGCTTTACATTGACAACCAGTATGTTGACTCATTCAAGTCTTATCCTCAGCCCGGTATAACCAGAGTTCAAAGAACTATGTCTAATCCCTCATCTTCGACAATACTTGAAATCAAGGGTATAGATGATATTTATTATCACGATGATGATTTCAACGGAAACACCGAGGTTGACTCACTTGACTATTGGATTCCTAACGAAGATACACTGTCAGCTTCATTAGAAGGAACTGCAAAAAATTCTCATATGAAGCTTGAGGGTACAGGCACATACCTCCTTAATGCTCAGACCTATAACACTGACACAAAGTGGAGAGCAAAGGTTACAGCAGGTGGCGAATTCCACGTAGCAACAAGACTCTACACTGGGCGTTACCACGTAAAGGCAGGTTATGATTTTGAAAATATGACCTGGTATACCCATGAACGCTATGATGTGAATTCAACACCTCATAGCCCTGAGAATGCTAAATACAACGTGAGAATGGACTTTGAAGAAGGTCCCGAGATGACATTGGATGAATGGCATGACTTTGAACTTCACACCGACTACAGCAAACTTGTTCTCAAAATGGATGGTGAGGTTGTTATCGAAACAGATAAGCTTCAGTCAGACTACTATGGTCATATTGGCTTTGGTGTGACTAACGGTACTGTTTTGATTGATGACTTCTCATACGAGGGAGAATGTGGTGCCTTTGGTGAACTCAGGTCAAGAATTGTTAACGGACCTACGGGTGTAAAAATCTCTGACTTTGCTGAGCTTTCAGACGGAACAGTTATCGCTCACTATTACAACAAACAGTACAGAACCACAGACGGTGGCGAAAACTGGGTGTTTGAAGATGCGACAACTTCAATCCAGAGTTTGGGACACACCCTCAGAAACCATGTACAGATTAAGTTCCAAAAAGATGGTGGCTTGATGTATTGCTACGCATCACTTGATGATGGTCAGACATGGGAAAAGCGCGGATGTGTTCAGACTCGTGATATAAGCACATATGACAACTTCGTTATGCTGAACGGTAGCTTTGAAGAAGCCTCAGATGGAACAATTTATGTTGGTGCCGACGAAGGTCGATCAGAGTATTACAGCCAGTCTACAATTTATTACAGCCGAGATGAGGGCTGGACATGGCATCAGACAGAGCTTCAGTATGGTAATGTAAAAACGGGTGAACACGACAGCACTCATACTCATTTCTCAGGCTGGAACACTCAGGAGCTTACCTTCGAGGAACTCCCTGACGGAAAGACAATAAGAAACTTCGGACGTACTGGTAATGGTTTTGTGTACTATCAGGATTCAACAGACGGCGGAAAGACCTGGGGCGAATACAGACCCACCCAGCTTCTCCAACCTCTTTGTACCTATAACGTTGAACAGGACCTTAAAGACCCCAATGTATACTATGCGGTAACGGTACACTGTGCAGCTACTGAGTCATATTATCATCTCCATCAGCCCAGAAACCGTTTTGTACTTCTTATGAGCCGTGATGGTATGAAGTCATGGGAATTTGTTGCAACGCTTAACGAAACATACACATGGCGTAACTTTGATAAATGTAACTTCTCAACAAAGGCTTATGGTGACACGCTTTATATAGTTGATGACACACTTTATGAGGGTGGTTCAATTGTTTACGCTGTAGATACAACAAACCTCAAATCAAGAAAACGTCTTGAAAGTGCTCACCCGGTTAAGAGACAGCACTTCGTTGAAGGTACAGGTTCCATTCAGTACAAAGAAAGACTTGATGAGATGTCATTCCTTCCTGAAATAAGCGGTGGTGCAACCATCTATGGAAATAACATAAACATCACAGTTAAAGATGGTATGTACGATGCTGAAACAATCAGCAAAGTCTTTGGCGCAGCTTTTGTTAAGAGCGGCCAGGCTGTGACCTTCAAGATTGGTGAAGGCACTGTTAAGTTCACAGAGGGTTCAGCAAATTACGTTGTAAACGGCGAAACAAAGACCTATACTTCCGCTTGTATGAAGAACGGTTACTTCAATATTGAAGCTTGTGCTGAAGCATTTGACAGACAGCTTGACAACATTGACGGAATAAACGTAATTGATATCAGTAACAAATAAACTACCCTGAAGCACTTTCAGGGTTGAGGCAGAAACCTCCATTGTAATGAAGCATAATAAAAAATATTTGCTCAAAACATGGAGGTTTTTGCCCAATATATTATCATTGCAATATTTTTGAAAATGTACAGAATATTGCAATGAAAATATATTTTATGTACATCTAAGATCTGAAAGGGTTGAATGTTATGAAAAATTTTAAAAAGAAAATTGCATTACTTTGTGTGTTGACATTAGTCTTATCATGCATTGGTCCCGTTATGCCTACCTTTGCTGAAGAGACTTGGCATACCGGTTTTTCGGCGTCCGGGACATCCGGCGGTGTTACTGTGTCGGGCTCTAATGTGGTTATTGGTACAGGAGCAGCCGATGCCAGTATAAATTATACCAAGAATATGAGTATTCCTGAAGCATATATTGTTGATATAACCATGCGAGTTACAAAATACCCGAGTAGTGGGAACCTGGGTTTTCAGATAAGAACAGGCTCTGACAGAACAGGACTTTATCTAAGTACAGACGGCATTCGTCCTTTCGGAACTGACCCTGTAACTGCGGCGTATAATGTGGGAACAGCTTGGCATAACTACAAGGTTTATGTTAAAGGAGACGTTCATAGGTTTTATGTTGATGGGGAATTCGTAACAGGTGGCAGGGTGAGTGTTATTCAGGCAACTCCAAGTGTTATATTCCATATGACTGGTGACGGAACTATGGAGGTTTCAGACTGTTCTGTCACAGAATGGGACGAAGATTGGACCGAGGGCTTTTCGATAAGTTCAGGATACAATCTTAACATTTCAAATAAAACTATGACCGTTGGGAGAAATACCATTTGTGAAAAGTCGGTGGCTTTGCCCGAGAATTACGTTGCAAAACTGACTATGCGAATTCCTGAGTTTGATAGTAGCGGCCACAGAGGTATTCAGTTTAGGAATGGTCAAAAAAGAACCGGTCTTTATATAAGTGAGGACAGGGTGAAACCTTTTTCGGATAATCCGGCAGAAGTTTCATTTGATATAGGGACAGATTGGCACGAGTACAGATTTCACGTAAGCGGTGATACTCACAAGATTTATATAGACAAGGTGCTTGTTGCCGAAGGCCCTACGGGAACCTTTGACCAGTCGGGCAGTATAGCGTTTTTTGTATCCGGTGCCGGGTCTATGGAGATTAAGGATCTTGAGATTACAGAAAATGAGACGGATTTTGATAATAAATACTTCCCATATTATGCGGGGATTGAAACCGAATATGCTGATGAGTTTACGGTGGACTGGCTTAAGCCTGAGACTTATAAGGATTGGACTATAACTGAGACTGAGCACATTTATGTTAATTCTGACACAGGAGCCCTCACTATTGAAGACGAAGGCTTTGGATTGAGAGAGTCGACATATTACCATGTGGGCAGAAGTCCCTTGACTACTGGGAATTTTGACGTTGAATTTGATATGCAGGTTCTTGAGGCAGGTAATGGCTCTTTCTATTTCTCTGTTGTGCCAGAGGGATACAAAGGTTGGTATTTTGTCCATCCCCACAGATTTCAGCGCGTTACGGCTGATGAGAGCAACTCAGGACTTCAGCTGAACATAGGAAAGACCTGGCATAAATATAAAGTTGAGGTAAGGGGCAAGTACAGCACATTGTATTTTGACGGCAGAAAGATTGAAACTATTACTCTTGCGGAGAGAGATTCAAACCCGCCAAAAGCGAATATTTCCTTCCAACTTAACACAAACCACAGCCCCTACAAGGTAAATATCGGCAAGGTGCACTACAAGCCGTATTTCCCGGAGGTAGAACTTTTGTCGCCTGTGAATCAGAGCGCTTATGTTGAGGGAGAAGATATAGTTCTCAAAGCAATACCGGATACGGATGTTGAGTATGTAGATTATTATCTGAACGGACTCAAGGTAGGCAAAGGCTATGCCCCAAGTTATGAATACACCTTGCAGGATGTAAAGGTGGGAACTTATAATGTGACAGCAGGTATAGGGAATAATGTAAAGAGTGCTGCAAATAAGATTGTGGTGGAAAAAGCCTTCACGGCAGAGCTGGTTCTTGATAAGACCGTGGCAAGTAACGACGAAACAATAAATGCAAGTCTGAACTACAGCAACGCAAAAGGTGGAGTGCAGCCCACAAAGGTTGAGTATCTTGTAGACGGGAATAAGGTAGCTGAATCCGATGTATCACCATTCAGCGTGGTGCTTGGAGATATAAAAATTGGTTCGTCACGGGTACTTGCAAGAGTTTATGACGGAAATGGCTCGGTTTATGAAACAGACAAGATAGTAACGATTTATGGAACAGAAGTACCTGACGGTAAGTTGGCACGAGAGTATGAGATAGATTATACCTATAATTCCGGAAGTGGCGAAATAGAAATTGCGGATGGTTATTACAAGCTTGGCATGAGCCACAGTGAAGATGAAATAACTTATGAGACCTATACAGGCACCCAAGTCTATGCTCTTGGCTCAGGTAAGTATAAGGTAGCAGTTGTTTCGGGTATAGCAGAAGTATATTACAACGGACAGTATGCGTATTCCTTCTATATGCCAAGAACCTCAGAGAACGAGGTAAGTAATTCGGGAGTAACGGATTTCAAAATTTCAGGTAACGGAACAAAGGTAAGATTCATTTCAAAGGAATGGAAGAATGAATCAAACTTCCGCATTGGTGGAGTAACATTACCTGATTATTATCAAGTAGAATTTGATAAAACCGATGCATCAAATGAGACGATTACCATATATGACGGAAATCACAAGATACCCATTGAAATAAAGAATGGAAAGATAAATACTGTTAACTACAAAACCGAGACGGGAAGTCACTATGATTTTGTGCTTAATGGTACAGCAAAGGCGGGATATTATAAGCTGGTAGTGAACAAGGGATTGTGTCAGCTTTACATAGACAACCAGTATGTGGATTCATTCAAGGCAATCCCCAATGCAGGCGCAACATCAATAGAGAGAAAAATGACAAAGCCCACAGCATCAACAATTTTTGAGGTGAAGGGTATAGACGATGTCTACTATCACGATGATGACTTTAACGGAAACACTGAGGTTGACTCTTTGGATTATTGGATACCTGATGATGATACCATAACCGCAAGTCTTGGAACCGATGGAAGCGACTCGTATATGAAGCTTGAGGGCACGGGTACATACCTCCTTAATGCGCAGACTTATAACACAGTTATAAAGTGGAGAGCTAAGGCGATAGATACAAATAAGTTCTGTATAGCAACCAGACTCTTTAGTCTTCGTCATCACCTGAAAGTGGGTTATGATTTCATGACAGATACCTGGTTCACTGATGAGTTTTTTGATATGGTTGGGACTGCTCACGACCCGGAGAATGATAACATCAACAAACGTGTGGATTACCAGGGCACTCCAATGACAGTTGAGAATTGGCACGATTTTGAGCTTTATCTCAATGGCGACTCGCTCATTCTAAAAATGGACGGGCAGGTTGTGATTGAAACCGACAGTCTTGTTTCTTACTACTATGGATATGTGGGCTTTAGTACCGAAGAAGGTACAGCGTATATAGATGATTTTTCTTACACAGGTGAATGTGGGGCTTTCGGGGCACTGAAATCAAGAGTTGTTAATGACCCGAACGGAATAAAGATCAGTGACTTTGTGGAACTGTCTGACAAAACAGTTGTGGCTCACTATTACAGCAGCCAATTAGTTTCTTATGATAAAGGTGAAACATGGAATCCCGAAAATCGTCGGGGATACACTTCGATTTCACTTACCCTCAGAAACGGAACTCAGCTTAAATGGGTAAGAGAAGGAACGGAAATGTACTGCTATGCATCTACTGACGATTGTGTGACCTGGGAAAAGCGCGGCTCAATCCGAGTTCGTGAAGAACATAATGATGATCGATTTATTATTCTGAACGGAAGTATTGACGAAGCTGATGATGGAACTATTTATTTAGGAATTGATGAGGGTTACTCTGAACTTTACAGTATGTCAACTATTTTATACAGCAAAGACGAAGGCCGGACATGGCATGAAGCAGAGAGTCTGTTTGGCGGTGTACCTACAGGTGAGGTTGACAGCACAAGTACTCAAAAAAGTGGCTGGAATACTCAGGAAATAACCTTTGAAACTCTTCCTGATGGGAAAACGCAGAGAATGTTCGGTCGTACCGGTAATGGATTTATTTACTATATGGATTCAACAGACGGCGGAAAGACCTGGGGCGAATACAGACCCACACAGCTTCTTCATCCACTTTGCACATATAACATTGAGCAAGACCCGGATGACCCCAATGTCTACTATGCAATAACAGTGCATAGTGCAAACACTGAGTCATACTATGATATCCATCAGCCCAGAAACCGTTTTGTGCTTCTTATGAGCCGTGATGGTATGAAGTCATGGGAATTTGTTGCAACTCTTAACGAAACTGTTACATGGCGTAACTTTGCAAAATGTAACTTTGCAACAAGAGTTTATGGTGATACAATCTATATAGTTGACAACTCACTTTATGAGGGGAACTATTCAATATTGTACGCTATTGACAAGACAAAAATTAAATCCCGCAAACGTTTAGAGAGTGCTCATGGTATGAAACGCAGACACTTTGTTGAGGGTGCAGGTTCTATTCAGTTTACCGAAAGAGTATCTGAGATGGCATACCTGCCAAAGACAAGCGGTGGGGCATTTATACTTGGTAACAATGCGGAAATCGTTGTGGAAAACGGAATGTATGATGCTGAAACAATCTGCAAAGTTTTTGGAGCAACTGTTGTTAAGGACAGCTCGGCTGTGACATTTACGATTGGTGATGGAACTGTTAAATTCACAGAAGGTTCGAATTACTACACTGTAAATGGTGTAAGAAAGGCGTACTCTGAAGTATGTATGAGAAACGGATATCTCAACATAGGTGCTTGTGGCGAAGCCTTTGGCAAGAAAGTTGACGATGTTGACGGTATGTATGTGATAGACTTAAAATAGAATTAAAACGAAAGTATTATCTAACAAAAAACGACAACTTTTGAAGTTGTCGTTTTTTTTGTGTTCGTGCACGAAATGGATATCGCTGAAAAAAGCGTACTGAAAACTCAGTACGCTTTTTTCTGGCTGCCGGACTAGGATTCGAACCCAGACAAACAGAGTCAGAGTCTGTCGTGCTACCTTTACACAATCCGGCAATATTAATTTCGTTGTAAAAAAAATATTTGGTGCGAGCAGTGGGACTTGAACCCACACGTCGGTTGACACACGCCCCTCAAACGTGCCTGTCTGCCTATTCCAGCATGCTCGCATATCCAAACAGCTTTATTATTATAATATGTTTTCTTTTATTTGTCAATAGCTTTTTTTAAAAAAAATAATTTTTTTTGAGTGCTGGAATACAAGCTCTGTAACTATGTAAGGAACAGGGATCCCTGTTCCAAATTTTCTAAGACAGTGAGTCCAGATAGTCCTCGAAATTACTTTTTATGACAGTTACACGCGGACCATATATTACCTGTACTCCTGAGCCGCTTTTGATTATGCCTGAGGCTCCGCTTTCTTTGAGAAGGTTATCGTTAACCTTGGAGCTGTCCTTAACTGTAACTCTGAGACGGGTTGCACAACAGTCAACATTTACCAGATTGTCTTTTCCACCGAGCCCTTCAAGGATAAGAGCAGAATTGTCTGACTTTGATGCGTTGACATCTTTTCTGGTATAGAGCCTTGTATCCGTTTCATCATCTTCACGTCCGGGGGTGATGAAGTTGTATTTTCTGATAAGAGCACGGAACAGAAAATAATAAACAACAAAATACAAAATACCAACCCAGATAATATTCAGCCAGTGTGTTTTGTCGTTCCCCTGGAGGATACCAAACAAAAACAGGTCAATCACTCCGCCTGAGAAGGTCATACCTACGCCAACATTCAAAATATGCATTATCATATAGGCGAGACCTGCAAAAATGCTGTGAATTACATAAAGGATTGGGGCAACAAAAAGGAAGGTGAACTCAATAGGCTCAGTGATTCCCGTGAGGATTGAAGTCAGAGCTGCAGACAGAAGCAACCCCCCTGCAACCTTTTTCTTGGATGGCTTGGCTGTGGTGTACATAGCAAGTGCTGCCCCAGGCAATCCAAAAATCATCAGCGGGAATTTTCCGCTCATAAATCTGGTTGCTGAAACAGAAAATTCTGTTGTTGCAGGTGATGCAAGTTGTGCAAAGAAAATGTTCTGAGCACCTGAGATTGTCTGACCGTCAATAACCATACTGCCGCCGAGACCTGTTTGCCAGAAGGGAATATAAAATACGTGGTGAAGTCCAAAAGGTATGAGGGCACGTTCGATTGTTCCGTAAATAAATGTTCCAAAATAACCTGAGTTAAGAACAAGACCACCCAAAGAGTATATTCCACGCTGAATATAAGGCCAGATGAAATACATGAGAATACCCACAAGAATATAAACGAAAGTTGATATTATGGGAACAAATCTCACGCCTCCGAAAAAGGAAACAACGGTGGGAAGCTGTATTTTGTAAAAACGGTTGTGGAGGGCAGCGACTCCAAGACCAACAATAATACCGCCAAATACGCCCATTTCAAGGGATTTTATACCTACCACATTGGCTACCGTTCCTGAAAGCATAGCACCTTCGGCAAGTTGACCGTTTATGCTCAGCAAAGTAGATATGGTCTGATGCATAACAAAAAATGCTATTGCGGCAGAAAGAACAGCAGTGCCATGCTCCTTTTCTGCCATACCAAGAGCAACGCCCATGGCGAAAATTATGGGAAGGTTGGCAAAAATAATATTTCCGGTCTGTGCCAGAATTTGCATTACCCAGTTCAAAAACGTTCCGGGCCCCAGAATTGCTTCAAGATTATATGCCTGGATGGTGGTAGCGTTTGTAAGTGAAGAACCTATCCCCAAAAGCAAACCTGCGATGGGTAACAATGCTATAGGAAGCATAAATGAACGCCCAACACGCTGAAGTATACTGAAAAGACCATTTTCAGATTTTGTACTCATATTTTTCAAATCCTTTCTTTTTAAATTGTGTAAACTAATGCGGCATCTCCCGAATGTACCTCAGGTGATTCGATGATGCGATAATTTTTTAATTTGTCGGTGTTTGTAATTACTACCATTGAAATTGTGTTGTAACCGCAAGACTGGATTTTTTCAAGGTCTGCGGAGAGAAGAGTATCGCCGACATTTACCTTTTGACCAACTTTGACTGTTGGAGAAAACCCATCGCCTTTAAGTTCAACAGTGTCAAGACCAATATGAATAAGAATTTCAAGACCGTCATCTGTGGTAAGGCAAAAGGCGTGATGGGTATTTGTTACGTCGGTTATGGTTCCCTTTGCAGGACAGGTGAAAAACCCTCTTTTCGGGATAATTGCAAAGCCGTCACCCAGAATTTTTTGTGAAAATACCTTGTCAGGAACTTTTGTTATATCAACCACGCTGCCATCACAAATTGCCGCAAGTTCTCTTTCTTTTTTTAAAAAGCCAAACATAAAACCAATCCTTTCTTTTAATTTAGACTGCGTATTTTTTCGCGCAATCTCAAAATGTATGAGGGTGATACCGAAAGCTCGTCAACACCGAAGTTTAAAAATGTTTCGGTGAGAGTCAGGTCTGACGCCAGCTCACCGCAAATGCCAACCCATTTTCCGTGACGGTGTGCGTTTCGAACTACCTCTTCAATAAGTCGAAGAACTGCGGGGTGATGGGAATTGAAAAAAGGTTCAAGATTCGGGTTTTGGCGGTCCAGGGCAAGAACATACTGCGTCAGGTCGTTTGTGCCGATGCTGAAAAAGTCAACATGGGGAGCAAGAATATCTGATATTACGGCTGCTGCAGGGGTTTCGACCATAATGCCGGTTTCAACAGAATCATTAAAGGGTATCCTCTCTTTTTTGAGTTCGTTTTTTACAGCTTCAAGAATTTCTTTCACAGCAGAAATTTCAGACAGAGAAATAATCATAGGGAACATAATGGATATGTTTCCGAATGCAGAGGCCCGAAGAATGGCACGAAGCTGTGTTTTGAACAGGGCCTTATCTGTCAGGCAAATGCGGATTGCCCGAAATCCAAGGGCAGGGTTTTCTTCTGTTGGAAGGTTGAAATAGTCTATTTTTTTATCTGCTCCTATATCCATAGTTCGGATAATCACCTTTTTTCCGCCCATACTTTCTGCCACCTGGCGGTATTTTTGAAATTGCTCGTCCTCAGTTGGGAAGTCTTTGCTTTCCAAATACAAAAATTCACTTCTGAAAAGGCCTATGCCACCTGCATCATTTTGAACAGCAGCGCCCACATCCTTTGGACTTGCTATATTGGCAAAAAGCTCTATACTTTTGCCGGACTTAGTTTGGTTCGGAAGACCTTTAAGACTGCTTAAGAGCCGAAAGTGTTCTTCTTCGGCTATTTTTCGCTTTTTGTAATCTTCTATCCTGAAATCATCAGGCTCAATATAAAGTGTCCCTTTATGGCTGTCTAAAATTGCAGTTTTGCCGTGGAATTCACGACTTATTTCACCTGTATTTATAATTGCAGGGATATTCATACTTCGGGCTAGGATTGCAGTATGTGAATTTTGAGAGCCTTTGAAAGTTACAAACCCCAGTATCTTGTCCTTGTCTAATTGCACTGTTTCGCTTGGACTGAGGTCGGAGGCGACGATTATTGATGGCTCTGAAAGGTCGGAAAGAGAAGAAAATTCACCACTTAAATGGCAGACCAGTCTGCTTGAAATATCCTGGACGTCAGATGCCCGGGCTTTCATATATTCGTCATTCATTTCGCTGAAGGTTCTCGCAAAAACATCCGAAGTGTAGCTCACTGCATATTCTGCATTAACACTTTGATTTTTGATCATACTTGTTATTGCACCGAAATAATCTTCGTCCTCAAGCATCATTATATGAATTTGAAAAATCTGGGCATTGTCTTCCCCAACCTGTATCAGTGCTTTTTCATAAAGGTGTCGAAGCTCGACCTTTGCAGATTTTCGCGCATTTTCAAGACGAAGGATTTCGTCTCTTGTGTTGTCTACTTTTATGCGGGTTATGGGAGCTTTCTCCAAGTCATAGAAATAGAGCTTTCCCATACACAATGAGTTGTATACACTTTTTCCTTTGATTTCGGTCATCTGTTTTCACTTCCTAAGCCGATGTTTTATTTAACTTGGGATTTCCTCTGTTTAGTATAAACAAAAAAAGCGTAAAAATACCTAATAACCCAAATTTGTATAAGCACAAAATTCAGTCGTGAAAGTTGTTTAGAACAAAGAAAAAGGCATATAATATTTTTTGCTATATGAAAAATGAAAAAAGTAAAATAGGGAAAAGTTGACAAAATTCTGAAAAAAGGTTATGCTGTTGTAGTCAGGAACTTAAAAGGGGGAAGGGACTTGTATAGAATATATAGTCTTAAAAACGGCATTAGAGTTGTTGTCGAAAATATAGATTATGTCAGGTCTGTATCTGTGGGAGTATGGATTGGGGCAGGGTCTGCCATGGAGACTGTTGAAAATAACGGGGTGTCCCATTTTATTGAACATATGCTTTTTAAGGGAACTGAAAATCGTTCTGCAAAGGAAATTGCCGAATGTATGGACAGAGTGGGCGGTCAGCTTAATGCAGTGACTGCAAAGGAATATACCTGTTATTATGCAAAAACTTTGACAGAGCATTCCCAACTTGCCATTGACGTTCTTTCTGATATGGTGACAAACTCAACCTTTACTGAGGAAAATATAGCTACGGAACGAAAGGTTATAGCGGAAGAAATAAATATGTGCGAAGACACTCCTGAGGACTTTATACATGATATTTTAAGCAGTACGCTCTGGGGCGACAGCCCGCTTGGGTTTCCTATAGCGGGAACTCTTGAGACACTTAAAGGCATTGACCGCAAAGTAATGCTGGATTACCGTGACAGAGAATATAAAGCTGAAAATATTGTTATTTCTGTAGTCGGACACTTTGAAGAGTCTGATATTCTTAAAATGCTTGAGGAAAAGTTTGGGGAAATAAAAGCCTCGGGTAATGAGAAATACAGCCAAGCTGAAATCCTTGTATCCCGACGGACAAAGCTGGTTAAAAAGGATATTGAACAGTGCCATTTGTGTCTTGGCCTTGGGGGCATTTCAAGAACAGATGAAAGAATATATGATTTGTCGGTGGTCAATGCGGTTTTGGGAGGGAATATGAGCTCAAGACTGTTTCAAAAAGTGAGAGAGGAATGTGGTCTTGCGTATTCTGTTTATTCATATCCTAATTTTTATCAGAATAATGGTTCCATGGTGATTTATGCAGGGCTTAATTCAGAAAGTCTTTGCGAGGCATTGGCTCTCATAGGTAATGAGATAAGAATACTAAAAAGGGACAAGCTGTCAAAAACTGAGGTTGAAACAACAAAAGAACAGCTCAAAGCTTCTGTTATTATGGGACTTGAGGGGATGTCCTCAAGAATGAGCAGTTTTGGGAAATCGTTGCTTTTTGAAAACGAGGTAAGAGATATGGAAGAGATGATAAAGCTTATTGACAGAGTAAACAGCGAAACGGTTGCTGAGACTATTGACAGGATTTTTGATACAAAAAGTCTTAATATTGCGGTGCTTGGGAAGACCGAGAAAAGTGAAGACGAAATTTCGGACAGCATAGAGTTTTAAAAGGGGCTGCAGCAAAATGTAAACATTTTGCTGCAGCCCCTTTGGGGTGGACGAAAAATAGCATAGATTGGACAAACTGAGCTGACAATGCTATGGCATTGTCAGGCTACCCGAAGGCGTACGAGGGTACGTCGAGAGGCGAAGTTTGTTCAAAACACAAGGCATTCTATTACAGGAATTCGTCATTTGACGAATTCCTACTTTGATTTTTTCGTTATTTTTACTTTATAGCTTTAAATAAAAGGTTTTGTCAAGGTATTCCTTTGACTTGTGTGGTGTATGCATTTTGCTACACCGTTTAATTTAATATTCCGTTTTCGCCGACTTCTGAAAATCGGGATTTGACCTTTTCACGGATTGACAGATTTGGGGGGAGACTTAATGTGGGGTCGGATGCAAGAAGCTTTTCAGATGCGTTTTTTGCATCAATAAGTAAATCCATATCGGTAGAAAGATTTGCAGCTTTTAGCTCAGGCAAACCGTGTTGCCGGATACCAAAAAATTCACCCGGGCCACGAAGCTCAAGGTCTTTTTCTGAAATCCTGAAGCCGTCGTTTGTTTCGCACATAATTTTCATTCGTTCATCGGCAATTTTGCCTCCGCCCCCAAGCATAATGCAAAAGGATTGGTGTTTGCCCCTGCCAATTCTGCCCCGTAATTGGTGAAGCTGGGAAAGCCCAAAACGTTCAGCATTCTCGATTATCATCACTGTTGCGTTTGGTACGTCTACGCCAACTTCGATGACTGTGGTTGATACCAAGACATCAATCTCGCCTTTGGCAAATCTTTCCATAATATCTTTGCGTTCGGCTGCTTTCAGCTTTCCGTGCATAACCTCAAGGGTGTTTTCTTTGAATACGGTTTTTTTCAGTTTTTCTGCATGTTGTGTTACGGATTTGGCAGTTAAAGTCTCGGATTCTTCTACCAAAGGACAAACAATGTAGACCTGACGCCCCTGAGAAATGTTCTTTTTGGCAAAGTCATAGACGCGTTTGCGCATATTTTCAGGAACTCCATAGGTTTCAACAGGCTTTCTTCCCGGTGGGAGCTCGTCGATTATGGAAATATCCAAATCCCCGTACAGAATAAGTGAAAGTGTTCGTGGAATCGGCGTTGCTGTCATGACAAGGGTGTGGGCTCCATAACCCTTTTCGGTAAGGGTTGTCCTTTGGCGAACGCCAAAGCGGTGCTGTTCGTCGGTTATGACAAGTGCCGGATTTTTAAACTTAACGCCATCGGATATGAGGGCGTGGGTGCCAATGATTATTTTAGCTTTGCCGGTGCTGATTTTATCCAGTTCACGGCGTTTTTCGGCGGCAGACATTGCTCCGATGAGAAATGCCGTTTCAAATCCGAATTGAGAAAAGAGGCGTGAGAGGTTTTTGTAGTGCTGAATAGCAAGAATTTCGGTTGGTGCCATAAGCACAGACTGGCAATCTGACATTGCTGCGGCGTACATGGCGGCAGCAGCCACCATAGTCTTGCCTGAACCTACGTCGCCCTGAACCAAACGATTCATAGGAGTGCTTTCTCGCAGGTCGGCAGAAATTTCATTAATAACACGTTTTTGGGCATTGGTCAGCTCGTAAGGAAGTGCCTTTGCAAAGTTTTCAATGCATTTTACGTTTTTTATGGGAATGGCGGTATAGTTTTTCCGTTCTTCGCCCAGTACACGGATGCCTGTTTGCAGAACAAAAAGCTCATCGAAAGCAAGACGGCGTCTGGCGTTTTCAAATTCTTCGGAACTTTTTGGCTGATGCAGGTTTTTCAGGGCAGTGAAAAGAGGAGGGAAGTTGTTTTCATCAAGAACGGACGGGGGAAGCAAATCCACCGGAATTTCTGTAAGAGACTCGATTACCCTTTCGGCGGTATTTCGCAACGTGGTTTGGTTAAGTCCTGCAACAAGAGGATAAACGGGAAGAATTTTCCCGAGTTTTTTGCTCTCCTTGCCACAGGCTTCGGTCACGGGGTTAGTCATTTCAAAATAATTTCCCCGCCAGGTAACCTTGCCGAAAAAGATGAATTCTGTGTCAGATTTCAATGACTCGGCGATAAAGGGTGAGTTAAACCAGGTTATCTTCATAAGGTCTTTACCGTCACTTATCATTGTTTGGGTGACGGTAACCCTGCCACGGGCGCGATAGGTTTTTACACCTTGGGCAAGACTTCCCCTGACGCAGACGATTTCTCCGTCTATAAGCTCTGAGATTGATTTTGAGAGGGAGCGGTCCTCAACTGTGCGAGGAAGATAGAAAAGCATATCCTGTGCGGTATGTATTCCCATTTTTGCAAAAAGCTTTGCCCGGGCTTCGCCTATTCCCTTTACATATTGAATATTGTCGTTAAGCTTCATGAGAACCTGATTCACCTCCGGTTAAAAATTCTGCCAAAAACGGCAAAGCTGTTTTTGGCAGGTTGGATTTTAGTTAGGTTTATTCAACTGAAACAATATAGAAGTATACGGGCTGACCGCCTGAGATGGCGGAAATATCCAAGTCGGGATATTTTTCTTCGAGGTTTTCAGCCAAATTTTCGGCAGTTTCTTTTGAGATGTCTTCACCGTAGTAGATAGAGAGCATAGAAGCTTCGTCACTGATCAGTTTTTCAGCCAATGCCAAGACGCCATCCTCGGGAGTTGAAGTAACGGAAACGATTTCTTTACCCAGAACGGCAAGACAATCACCAAGGGAAATTTCCATGCCGTCAAGGTTTGTATCACGTGCCGCAAAAGTAACCTGACCGCAGGCGACGCCTTGAGCAAATTCGTTCATTGCCTCGGCGTTTTCATCAGGCTCAAGGCTTTCGTCAAATGCCATCATTGCTGAAAGTCCCTGGGGAATATTAACTGTGGGGATGACGATGACGCTTTTATCTGTCAGAGCATCCACCTGGTCTGCGGCAAGAATTATGTTTTTGTTGTTTGGCAGAATATAAACCACTTCTGCGGGAATTTTTTCTACAGCAGAGAGCAAATCCTGAGTGCTTGGGTTCATGGTTTGACCGCCCTCAATGATTTCGTCAACATTAAGGGATTTGAAAAGCTCTGAAAGACCATTGCCGGCAGATACCGCAGCAAAGCCATATTTTTTGGTGGGGACGGCTGCGGATTTGACGGGAACAGATTCTTCTGTTTCGTCAGACTGTTTTTCGTCGTGCTGGTATTTCATATTGTCAATTTTCAAATTTGTAAGCTCTCCCAACTTGATTGCCTGTTCGATAACATATCCGGGATGGTTGGTGTGAATATGGACTTTCACAATTTCGTCGTCCTCAATAACCAACATACAGTCACCCTTATCGGAAATGGCGGTCCGGAACTGGTTTGCTTTTCGTTGGGATGTTTTGTTTATGATGAATTCTGTGCAATACAGAAATTTTATGTCAATGTCGTCTTTTGTAACAGCCTGGGATTGAACCGGGGCAGATGCCTCACCGGATTCTATTGCCTTGCCGTTTTCAAGGGCAAAAAGCATACCCTCGAAAAGTACCATAAGACCTTTCCCCCCTGCGTCAACAACCCCCGCCTTTTTAAGAGCAGGCAGAAGCTTGGGAGTGTGGTCAAGGCTTTTGTTCCCTGCGTCAACTATGCAGTGAAAGAATTCGGTTATGTCGGAAAAATCACTAAAATTTTCCTGTGCATATTCTGCAGTCTCGCGAATAACTGTCAGGATTGTACCTTCGGTGGGCTTCATAACCGCACGATAAGCTGTGAGCTTGGCGGAAACAATAGCGTCTTTAAGGTCTGCTATTTCTATGCTTTCTTTTGATGCGAGAGCTTTGGAAAAACCTCGGATTATCTGAGAAAGAATAACACCTGAGTTGCCTCGTGCGTTTCGTAAAGCAGAAGATGACAGACTTGACAAGAGCTTTCCTGCATGGTCGGTTTCATCTCTCAGGGTCATTTCTGTTGCTCCGCTGAAAGTAAGGCTCATATTTGTGCCTGTGTCGCCGTCGGGGACGGGAAAGACGTTCAGGTCATCAATGAGCTTTCTGTTGTTTCGTATATTAGCTGAGGCTGATGTGAGCATAAGCCTCAGGGTTGATGTGTCAATTATATTCACAGTATCACCTCAATTGTGTGGGATTTAAGCTTCAACTCGGACGCTTTCAACGTTCACCTGAACACTTGAAACCTCCATACCGGTATACTTTTCAACGTTGTATTTAACATTATTTCGTATAGTTTCACCGATAGTGCTTATATTAAGACCGTATTCCACAACTATATAAAGAGTAATTTCAATTACATTGTTTTCAGTTTTTACCTTTATGCCTTTGTCCATGTTTTCTTTCTTGAGAAGTCCGGCTATGCCATCCTTCCCTGATTTTGCACACATTCCAACTACACCATAGCATTGTGTGGCGGTGTAACCTGCCAATTTGGCGATTACGGTGTTGGAAATAATTATAGAGCCTCGTTCGTTTTTGATTTCAGCACTCATTTTTGTTCCTCCAATCAAACGAAGAAAAATATTTACAATCATTCATCATTTATAATACATCATTTTTCTGTTTTGGTCAAGTGTTTTCAAGTTTTTTGGAAGAGTAATGGGACACAGTTTTGACAAAATTAGCAAAAATAATGCAGTCAATAAGAAATTTTGACGGAAAAGCATATCTATTTATAAGGAAATTTTTTATTGCGTTTTCTTGGGTTTTGTGATATTATAATGAATGTATCTTAGGAAAAACGTAAAGTACGTTTTTCCCAATCAAAACATTGTTTTGATTGGGAAATTGCAGAGCAATTTCCTGATAATTCATTGCAATTATGTGTGGCTTTCAAGCTCTTTGCTTGAAAGTTGCGGAACGAGTTCCGCTAAAACGGCGTTTCGCCGTTTCCACGACAATAATTATTATTATGTATAATTTTGTACAATATACGAAGCGGAGTTTTTTGTTATGGATGATAAAATTTATGGAAGTAATCCTGTCTTTGAGGCACTTACCTCGGGCAGAGAGATAGACAAAATATTGATTCTTGAGGGGGCAAGACACAGCCGACTTGCTCAGATTACGGCGTTGGCAAAAAAACGGGGTATTCAGTATTCTCTTGTGAACCGGAAAAAACTGGACGAGCTTTCTGAGGGAGGAAACCATCAGGGTGTTCTTGCTTTTGCGGCGGCACATGCTTATGTTTCGGTAGCAGATATTCTTGCTGCGGCTGAGAAAAAGGGTGAAGCTCCGTTTGTTATCATTGCTGAAGGTTTGAGTGATCCTCATAACTTAGGAAGTATCATTCGTACAGCAAGTGCTGTTGGTGCTCACGGTGTTATTATTCCAAAAAACCGAAGCGTGGGGCTTACCGGGACCGTGGCAAAGGTTTCGGCCGGTGCAGTTGAATATGTTCCTGTTGCCAGAGTAACAAATATTTCCGCTACTATTGAAGAACTTAAAAGAAAAGGGCTTTGGGTTGCAGGTACGGCGCTGGAGGGAAGCACGACTCATTATGAGGCAGACCTGACCGGGCCTTTGGCAATTATAATTGGCAGCGAGGGCTCAGGACTCAGCCGCCTGGTTCGGGATAATTGTGATTTTCTTGTGAAGATTCCTATGATTGGCGAGATAGAATCCCTGAATGCATCTGTTGCGGCTGGGGTGCTTATGTACGAAGCTCTTCGCCAGAGACTTACCAAATCGAAGAAAGCGGGAGAAAGAAAATGATTGCAAAGCTAAGCAGCACAGCACTTTTTGGCATTGATGGATTTGTTGTTGATGTTGAAGCGGATATCTCAAACGGTCTTCCGGGTTTTGATATAGTGGGACTTCCAGATGCGGCTGTGAAGGAATCGAAAGAGCGTATTCGTGCCGCTATAAAAAACACAGGACTTGAGATGCCGTCAAAACGTATAACAGTAAACCTTGCACCTGCTGACATAAAAAAAGAGGGGACTCATTTTGATTTGCCCATAGCTTTAGGCATTCTTGAGGCTTCAAAACAGCTTAAGATTAAGAATCCGTTGGATACGGTGTTTCTGGGTGAGCTTTCTTTGGGAGGAGACCTCAGGCGGGTAAACGGAGTTTTGCCCATGGCAATTTCTGCTTACCAGAATGGGATAAAACGAATTTTTGTTCCAAAGGAAAATGCCCGGGAGGCTGCGGTTGTTGAAGGACTTGAGGTGTATGGGGCGGAAACGCTGAAGGACGTGCTTCATCATTTCACCGGGCAAAGAGAAATAATGCCCATAAAGGTGACGATTGATGAACTTTTGGAAAATGCAGATAAAGAAAGATTTGACTTTGCTGATGTTAAAGGCCAGGCGTTTGTAAAAAGAGCTCTTGAAATAGCGGCTGCCGGTGGCCACAATGTTCTGATGATCGGACCGCCCGGTTCGGGTAAAACAATGATAGCTCAGCGTATACCATCAATACTTCCGGAGCTTAGCTTTGAGGAATCCCTTGAGGTCACAAAGATACACAGCATCGCGGGGATGCTTTCAAAAAACAGTCCTCTTGTTACAAAAAGACCATTCAGACACCCCCACCATACAGTGTCATCGGTGGGACTTTCAGGGGGTGGAAGTTATCCAAAGCCGGGGGAAATCAGTTTATCCCATAACGGAGTTTTATTTTTGGACGAGCTTCCGGAATTCAGACGTGATGCCCTTGAGGCAATGCGTCAGCCACTTGAAGATGGAGAAATAACCATTACTCGTGTTGGTGGAAGTGTTACATATCCTTGTAATGTTATGCTTGTTGCATCAATGAACCCTTGTCCCTGCGGATACTATGGCGACAGACAAAGGGAATGTAATTGCACCAGGACACAGATTATGAAATATATGAGCAAAATCAGCGGACCGTTGCTGGACAGGATTGATTTGCATATTGAAGTTCCGTCGGTCAAATATGAGGATTTGGAAAATCAAAAACCGGGTGAGAGCACCGAAAGCATAAAGAAAAGAGTGCAAAATGCCCGACAAATTCAACTTGAACGTTATAAGGATAGTGGGGTTTATTCCAACAGCCAACTGACCTCGGAGCTTATGAACAGATATTGTACCCCTGAGCCTGAGGCGGGAGAGCTTTTGAAACAGGCTTATGAATCTTTGGGATTTAGTGCGAGAGCCCATAACCGCATACTTAAGGTGGCAAGGACAATTGCGGATTTGGCGGGGGAAGAAAGGATAAATGCAGAGCATATTGCTGAGGCTATTCAGTACAGAGCTTTGGACAAAAAGTTTTTTAACTAAATCGGGAGAATTTGAAAGGACAGTTTGATATGAGGTTGAATATAGTTTTGGTTGAGCCTGAAATTCCTTCGAACACGGGAAATATTTCGCGGACGTGTTCGGTGATTGGGGCATCGCTTCATCTTGTGCATCCTTTGGGATTTGACATAGACGAAAAAGCTGTCAGACGGGCAGGGCTTGACTATTGGGGAGATTTGGATATTCATGAATATAACTCTTTTGATGAGGTAAGACTTAAGTATCCCGATGGAGAGTTTTATTATTGCACGACAAAGGCTTCGAACACATACAGCAGAACAAAGTTTCCCACAAATGAAGATACAGATATATTTCTTGTGTTCGGAAAGGAAACGAAAGGGCTTCCTGAAGAGTTGATAAAGGATAATCTCGAGCGGGCAATACGAATCCCCATGAAGAATGATAAGCGTTCACTTAATCTCTCAAACTCTGTGGCGATTGTTGCTTATGAGGTTTTGAGACAAAATAACTTTGAAAATCTTGAAGAGGAAGGACTATTTAAAAATGGTTAAAATTATTACAGATTTATCCGCAGATATTGAAAAAGAGGTCGCAAACAAGTGGGATATAAGGGTTGTCCCATTTTATATTAACTATGGAGATGAAAGTATTCTGGCAGATGTAGAATACACTCCGGATATGTTTTATGAAAAATTCAAAGCAAGTGACGAGATGCCATCAACAAGTCAGGCATCCCCCGGACTTTTGGAGGATATGTACAGAGAGATGGGGAATGACTCTCCAATAATTCACATTACTATTCCTGCAAACAGCAGCGGCATAGTCAACACTGCAAATAATATTGCTCAAAGACTTAACGAAGAAGAAGGCTTTGATATTACCATTGTGGATTCGGGAATGTACAGCTATGGCATAGGGGCGAATGTTATTGAAGCTGCAAAAATGGCCCATGATGGATGCTCAAAGGAAGAAATTTTAAGCTTCCTTAAAACCCGGTTCGATAGGGACAAAGTATATTTCATTGTGGATGACCTGAGACATCTGCAAAAGGGCGGAAGAATAAAAGCGACAACCATGGTTATTTCAGAGATACTTGACATAAAGCCGATTCTGTACTCAAACGATGGAATGGTAGAGGCTTTTGCGAAGGTCAGGGGACTTAAAAAAGCGATTGCAAAAATGGTGGATATAATGGCTGAAAAGATTGAAGACCCTGAGCATGGGACTGTTTATATTTTGCATGCAGATGCCCCTGAGAAGGCAGAGCTGACTGCTGAAATGATAAGAAACAAGATAGCCCCCAAGGAGATTGTTATCGGGAAAGTTGGCCCGATTATTTCGTGTCATGCAGGGCTTGGGGTGTTTGGTATATATTTTAAGCATAAGGGATGATTTTTTATGTATCTTGAAAAAGAAGAAATGAAGTTTGCGGCTCTTTATGCCATAAAACGCTACAAGGCTCCTCTTGCACAAAGCCGGATGTATGAGATTTTTACCTGGGACCAGGAAATAATGGAGTATTTTGACCTGGCGGATATTCTGGCAGAACTTCTTGAGGATAAGTATATAATACAAAAGTATTATCGCAATGAGGCGGCTCTTTGTCTTACGGAAAGCGGAGAAGAGGCTTGTAGGTTTTTCGAGAACAGGATACCATTCAGCATAAGGCAGAGAATTGATTCTGCTATAGGTGAAAGGAAGTATGATGAGCTTGTTGACCCGAATGCGGTGAAAGCTGAGGTTTTTCCGGGTGAAAACGGGGAATATACGGCTAAATGCTCAATTCTTCGGGAAAAGGTGCCGATTTTTGAGCTTTCTTTGAGCATGGGAAAATACAGTGAAGCACACAGAGTGGCAGAGAATTTTAAAGATAGTGCTTATGATATTTATGAGGGAGTTTTAGAGCTTTGTGCAAAACGCAGAAAGTAGACTTATTCTATATGATTCGGAGGGAAAGGTTTGTTTAAGGCAGACAGCTATGATATAGTGGTAATAGGCGGCGGCCATGCGGGGGTTGAGGCATCTTTTGCGGCGGCGAGGTTAGGGATGAAGACCTGTTTGTTTTCAATCAGCCTGGACAGCATCGCTAATTTGCCATGTAATCCAAGCATAGGTGGTACGGCAAAAGGACATCTTGTCCGTGAAATAGATGCTTTGGGTGGCGAAATGGGAAAGGCGGCAGATGCCACCCTTTTGCAATCCAGAATTTTAAATCGGGGCAAGGGACCTGCGGTTTATTCTTTGCGTGCCCAGATTGACCGCAGGGCATATCAAACAGAAATGAAGCATAGACTCGAAATGTGCGATAACCTCCATGTTAGACAGGGCGAAATAGTAAAGGTTAATTTAAATGATGATGGTAATGTGTGTTCTGTTGAAACTGCGGGAAGAGCTTTGTATGAATGCCGGTGTGTTATTGTATGTACGGGTACATACCTCAAATCCAGGATAATAATTGGCGAGTTTAGTCAGGAAAGCGGTCCTGATGGGGTATTCCCGGCTATCGGTCTTTCTAAGAGCCTTGAAGATATAGGGGTTGAGCTTGTCAGGTTTAAAACAGGCACCCCTCCAAGAGTAAACAGACGGTCAATTGATTTTTCGGAGCTTGAAAAACAAGATGGCGATGATGAAATAACACCATTTTCCTTTGAAACAACGAAGCCCCTTGAAAACAAGGTTAGCTGCTATGTCACATACACAAACGCGAGAACCCATAAGGTTATACTTGACAATATACACAGATCTCCTCTTTATGGCGGAGATATCAAAGGCATAGGTCCAAGGTATTGCCCGTCTATTGAGGATAAGATTGTAAGATTCAAGGACAAGGAAAGACATCAGCTTTTTATTGAACCCATGGGAGAAAATACCGAAGAAATGTATATCCAGGGTTTTTCAAGCAGTTTGCCTGAAGATGTCCAGATTGAAATGCTTAAGACCCTTCCGGGGCTTGAAAATGCACAGGTTACAAGAAATGCATATGCCATTGAATATGACTGTTGCAATCCTCTTCAGCTCAAGGCAACCCTTGAGTTTAAAAACATAGGTGGACTTTTCGGAGCGGGACAGTTTAACGGAACATCAGGCTACGAAGAAGCAGCGGCACAGGGACTTGTGGCGGGAATAAATGCGGCTCGGAAAATTTTAGGCAAAGAGCCTTTTGTTCTTGACCGAAGCGAGGCGTACATAGGCACACTGATTGATGATTTGGTTACAAAGGGAACAAACGAACCATATCGGATGATGACATCAAGGTCTGAATACAGATTGATTCTCAGACAGGATAATGCAGACCTGAGGCTCACACCGAAGGGATTTGAGCTTGGGTTGATTTCGGAAGAAAGGTATAAGGCTTTTCTTGAAAAGAAAAGGCTGATTGAAGATGAGACAAGGCGACTTGAGGGGATTGTGTTCCCTCCGTCAAAAGAGGTCAATGAATTTTTGGCAAAGAGGGGTGCTACGCTCATTTCAACCGGAATTCGTGCGAGTGAGCTTCTCAGGAGACCCGAAATCACTTATGACAGTCTTGCCGAAATTGACGAAAATATGCCCAAGCTTTGTGCTGAAGTGCGTGAGCAAGTTGAAATAAGCATAAAATATGCGGGGTACATAGACCGACAGATTGCCCAGGCCGACAAGTTTAAGAAAATGGAGAATAAAAAAATACCTGAGGACATAGATTATTCTGCCATTGGCGGACTCAGGATTGAGGCAAGGCAAAAGCTGGAAAAACTGAGACCTTTATCCATAGGTCAGGCTTCAAGAATATCAGGGGTTTCACCTGCGGATATTGCGGTTTTGGTGGTTTACCTTAAGCAAAAGAGCAAAAAGCCTGTAGAGAAAAAGATTTAAAATAGAAAGCGGTTCTTTTATGAAGAAGATAATTGCGGGTAAAAATGATGCCGGTCAGCGTCTGGATAAATTTATGACCAAGCTTATGCCGAAAGCATCAAAGGGTATGCTTTATAAATGGATTCGGAAAAAGAGAGTTAAGGTAAACGGCAAAAAACAAGAAATCTCATATATTTTGCAAGAAGGAGATACCCTTGAGCTTTATATTAATGATGAGTTTTTCTCAACAGAGAAAGAAACGGAAAATAAATTCAGCTTTGAGAGGGAATATCCTTTGACTGTGGTTTACGAGGATGAAAACATACTTGTCGCTGACAAACCGTCGGGAATTTCGGTGCACGGCGAGGAGGGCTGTCTGCTTGACAGAATCCAAAGCTATCTTATTAAATCCGGGGAGTTTGTGCCGGGTGTGGAAAATACCTTTTCACCATCCTTGTGCAATCGTATAGATAAAAACACCTCAGGCCTTGTAATTGCGGCAAAGAATGCGATGGCACTTAGAGGAATAAATGAGAAAATAAAAAATCGGGAAATAAGAAAGTTTTATCTTATGCGGATTGAGGGACAGCTTTCGCCAAAAGTCGGCAAAATAGAGGGCTACACCCTGAAGAATGAGAAAGAACGAAAGATGATTTTTTCGAAAGAACCCATAAGCGGCGGGAAATACTGTGAAACTCTTTACAGGGTTTTGGATAATGAGGGAACGGTTGAGGCTGAGCTTGTTACGGGAAGAACCCATCAGATAAGGGCAAGTTTTGGTGCAATAGGAAACCCTCTTTGCGGAGACGTGAAATATGGGGCGAAGAAAAATGGAAGAGGAGACTTCCAACAACTTCGTGCATATAAAATTGTGTTTGATTTTTCGTCTTCCGCAGGTGAGCTTGAATACCTAAGCGGAAAGGAAATTGAGCGTAGATAACATAATTTCTGCTCAAAAATGAAGGGAAAGGAGTTGAAACAGATTGAAGTGGACCAATGAGCAAAGAATGGCCATTGAATATGGTGGTGAAAATATCCTCCTCGCAGCGGCAGCCGGCTCAGGCAAGACCGCGGTTTTAGTTCAGCGTGTGATTGAAATGGTCTGTGACCCGGAGAAAAGAATCGATATAAATGAACTTCTTATCCTCACATTTACTGAAGCTGCAGCAAGGGAAATGCGTGAAAAAATTGCTCATGCTATTGAAAAGGTACTTGAAGAAAATCCTGAAAGTGAGCACCTTCAAAGACAAAAGCTTTTGCTTCATTCTGCAAATATTTCGACTATCCATTCCTTTTGTCTGAATGTTTTAAAAAGCAATATTCATCTCACGGGGCTTCCCGTGGGGTTTGGACTTGTGTCGGAGACCGAGAACAAAATTATGCTCAGCGAGGCACTTGACGAGGTTCTTGAACGGTTCTATGGGAAAATAAACATTGATTCATCTATAGCTGATTTGGTTATGGGTTATGGTGGAATAAAAAATGATGCTACTTTAAGAGAGACTATTCTTGGCCTTTATTATTTCAGCAAGAGTATGCCAAACCCTGCAAAATGGATGAACGGTGCCATAAGACCTTATATGGAAATTGCCCGTGCTGGAAGTCTTTCGGGTCAAGCACAGATGGAGTGTTTTTGGAGGATTGTTAAAGATATCGAAAATTCGGTATTGGGTGTATATGAGCAAATAAACAATGAAATACAAGAACAGCTTTCACCCGACCATCCATATGCAGCTTTTTTTGCGGAGGAAGAGGCATCACTCAAACGAGTTTTCAAGGGAACGCACGAAGAAAACTATGAAAAGGCACGGGAGTTGATTTTTTCCTTTGAATTCCAAAGACTGCCGTCAGGAAAAAGAGGCGCAGAAAGTGACACTTTGTTAGCTCAGGACAAAGTAAAAGCGTTGAGAGAATTGACAAAAGCCCTGGTGGGGGATTTGTATGAGCTTTTTATAAATGATGAAGCTGAGGTTATGCGCAGAATAAAAGGCACATACCCAAGACTCAGAACATTGAAAAATATGGTTCTTATGCTTGACAGACGGCATATACGAATGAAACGGGCAAAGAACTTTCTGGATTTTGGAGACCTGGAGCACGAAACCTTGAAGCTTTTGACTGATTGCGGAGAAAACTCAGCAGAGGTAGTTGCAAGACTCAGAAACAAATACAAGGAAATTCTTATTGATGAGTACCAGGACACAAACAATATCCAGGACACTCTTTTCCGTTTGATTTCCAGAGATAACAGCAATGTCTTTATGGTTGGAGACCTGAAGCAAAGCATCTATACATTCAGAAATGCTGTTCCGGGATTGTTTTCAGAAAAGTACAAAAACTATGAGACTGTTGGCGGAGGAAAGCTGATAAGGCTGTTTAAAAATTTCAGGAGCCGTGATGAGGTTGTCAACACGGTGAATTTTGTTTTCAGAAATATAATGAGTGAAGCTGTTGGTGATGTGAACTATACAAAAGAGGAATACCTGGTAAGAGGTGCTGAATATCCTGAAAACGAAAGTCCAAGCTGTTGCAATACGGAATTTCATTTAATCTGTAGCAATCCCGACGATGCAACAAGCGATGACCCAACTCATAAAACACAACTTGAGGCTCGGGTTGTGGCTGAACGCATACGAAGACTGATTAACGAGAAAACCTTGATTTTTGATAAAGAAAAAGGTGAAATGCGGCCAGTTGCCTATAAGGATATAGTCATTCTTATGAGAAATACGAAGGCTGCAACTCCTGTATTTGAACAGGTCTTTGCGGATAGCAAGATTCCCCTTTATACTGAAGTGGGCCGTGGTTATCTTAGCTCTCCCGAGGTTCGGACCGTTTTGGCGTTTTTGCAGGTTGTGGATAATCCAAGACAGGATATTCCACTGATTGCGGTACTCAGATCACCTATTTGGGGATTTTCTCCTGAAGAATTGGCTGAAATCAGAAGCCTGTCGAAACACGGTGCGTTTTATGATGCTGTTATAATAAGCCGAGATAAGGGAAATGAAAAAGCGGAGAAGTTTCTTTCGGCTCTTACGCGTCTTCGTGAAGAGGCTGAGTATATGAGCATTGAGAGGCTTATTTACAGTATATACTACGAGTATGGTTATTATATGTATTCAGGGGCACTTAGCCGAGGCGCAGAGCGTCAGGCTAACCTGAGACTTCTTCTTGAACGGGCGATGGAATTTGAAAGAACCCGTCTCAGTGGGCTGTTTGGGTTTATGAATTATATTGAGACAATAAAGACTCAGGGCGATGACCTGACTCCCGCAAAAACCCTTGGTGATGACGAGAATGTTGTACGGATTATTACTATCCACAAGTCAAAGGGACTTGAGTTTCCCGTTGTTATACTTTCGGATACAACACGTGAGTTTAATTCCGGGGACATAAAAAAGAATATAATCTGGAACAGTTATTTGGGAATAGGCGCTGACTTTGTTGATACAAAGCTCAGAGTGAGATATCCGTCTCTTTTAAGAAATCTGGTTGTACAAGCCGGAAGACAAGAACTTTATTCGGAAGAAATGAGACTTCTTTATGTTGCTCTTACCCGTGCCAGAGAAAAAATCATAGTGACATCAACCTACAAGCAGACAAAAAAGGGATTGGCGCTGCCTCTTTTCAATAAGTCGGGAGAGGTAAAACCGGAATATATAAGGGGAAAGAACTGTTTTCGTGATTGGCTGATAGCAGCATTTTCAGCACACTCACAGGGCGAAGAAATACGAAACCTGGTGGGTTTAGGCAATGAGAATATCAGCTCTGATGCAGGATTTAATCTTGATTTTGTTCACTACGGAAGTGAATCGGAAATCCCTGAGATTCAGGAATCGTTGGTGCTCAGTGGGGAAATTTCCGGGGAATCCGGAAACTGTGAGTTCGGTCAAGAGGTTGCGGACAGAATGGATTTTGGGCACGGATTGGACTTTGATTATGATATTCCCGTAAAATTGTCGGTTAGCGAAGTAAAAAGAATGCAGACTGATGAGGAATATGTCCCGATATTAGATGAGCTTAAAGTGCATGAACTCCATGACTTAAACAGGCCAACGGGTGCAGAAAAGGGTACTATTGTGCACTTTCTTTTGCAGCTGGCAACTCCGGGTGAGATAAATTCAGTTGAGAGTGTTGAGAGATTGGTTGAATCGTTGATAAGCAAAAAAATCTTGACTTCTCGTCAGGCTGAGTGTATAGAACCTGATAAGGTTTTTGCGTTTTTCAGTGGTGAATTGGGACAAAGAATGAAGACTGCTGTGCGCCTTGAGAGAGAGTTCAGCTTTTATACCGAGGCAAAGGTAAATGAGATATACAAGGATTGCACCTCTTCAGAAAAAATATTGCTTCAGGGTATTATGGATTGCTTCTTTGTGGATGAGAACGGCAAGGTGGTTCTTCTTGACTTTAAGACGGACCGGGTAAGAACAAGGGAAGAAGCATTGATTAGAGCAAAAAAATATACAGTGCAGATGAAATATTATAAAAAAGCACTTGAAGAAATTCTTGAAAAAGAGGTTGACGAATGTTGGCTCTGTTTTCTGGAATGCGGCGAGAATATAAAGATTTAAAAGGGAGGGAAAATCGTGAAGGTTTTGGTTTTGACCGTAACAACGGGACAAGGGCACAATCAAGTTGCTAAAACTTTGAGTGAACACCTTGAAAAAAATGAAGGGGTTGAGAGCTGCTTTTTGGATACTCTTGAATATATAAATCAGGGCCTTAAGGAGATTGTATCCCGTGGCTATCTTATGACTACAAAGCGTTTGCCGAAGGTCTATGGAAAAGCCTATCGTCTTGCGGAGAAGCGTGAAGGGGAAAACAGCCGTATTGTGAAGATAACAAGCAGCATAATGGCAAAAAAACTGCTTAAATTCATTGAAGAATATGGAGCAGACGTGGTTGTGTGTACACATGTGTTTTCTGCCATATTGATAACTTATCTTAAGAAAAAATATGAGTTGAATATAAAAACGGTGGGTATTGTAACCGATTTTACAATACATCCATATTGGGAAGAAACCGAGATGGATTATTATGTGACAGCCAATGAATGTCTTACAAATCAAGCGGTTAAAAAGGGTATTGAAAAAACAAAGGTGAAGCCCCTTGGTATACCTATTGACCCTAAATTTGAAAGACGCACTGAAAAAGCACTTGCAAGACATGTTTTAGGGTTTGAGGAAAAGAGGACCGTTCTTGTTATGAGCGGCAGCATGGGGTATGGGAAAGTTGTCAGAACGATTAAAAAAATTGACAGTTCAGACCTGGACTTTCAAATTGTGTCTGTTTGCGGCAGCAATGAGAGATTGAAAAAACAAGTTGACAGTCTCAGAATGAGACACAAGCTTTATAACTTCGGATTCTCAGACCAAATTGACCTTTTTATGGATGCGGCAGACTGCATTGTAACAAAACCCGGCGGGTTAACCACAAGTGAGGCTTTAGCCAAGGCACTGCCAATGATAATTGCCAATCCGATACCCGGTCAGGAAGACAGAAATGTTGAGTTCCTTTTGAATAATGGGGCGGCATTTAAAATGAGTTCAACTTTTACGGTTGATGAGGCGTTGTTTCAATTATTCAGCAGCGAAGAAAGAATTAAAATTATGAATAAAATGGTAGAGCTTCTTGGAAAACCCAAGGCTCTCAGGGATATAGTGGAGTTGATTTTGGAAATGGGAGGCGACAAAAGGGATGACGCTTAGTGATGCTAAGGTCGGGAAGACCTATTCAGTACAGAATATTGACTTGGAAATAAAGGTGAAACGTCGCCTTGAAATATTGGGAATGACAGGTGGTTCTTTTGTTGAAGTTCTTAATTCAAAGATTTCGGGAACTAAGATAATAAAGGTACGTGGAACTCGGTTTGCTGTGGGAAAAGAGTTTGCTGAGGGAATAGAGATAAAAGAAGTATAGGCAGACAGGGAGAAAAATCACTATGAAGAATGAAATAAATGTTGCTTTTATTGGAAATCCGAACTGTGGGAAGACTACTCTTTTTAATGCATACACCGGTGCAAACCTGAAAGTTGCGAACTGGCCGGGAGTTACTGTTGAGAAAAAAGAAGGCTCAATGTCATACCACAACAAAAAATACAAGCTTGTGGATTTGCCGGGCACGTATTCCCTTACCTCATATACTATGGAGGAACGATTGGCAAGACAATATATCCTTGGAGACGAAGCAGATGTTATCGTTGATGTGGCTGATGCTTCTGCTCTTGAGAGAAATCTGTACCTGACTCTTCAGCTTATAGAACTTGGCAAACCGGTGGTTCTGGCGCTTAATATGATGGATGTTGTTGAGGAGCGGGGAATGGAAATTGACCTTCACAGGCTTCCAGAAATGCTGGGTATACCTGTTGTTCCCGTTTGTGCAAGAAAAAGAACAGGGCTTAATATCCTTATGCATGCAGTTGCTCACCATGAAAACAAGTGTATGGACAGGCTCGAGCATCACCATGAGAAAGGTGACCATGAGCATCTTCATCATGACGAGTTTGCTATGGTATACAGCGATGAAATTGAAGACAAAATTGATAAAATCTCAGAACTTCTGAACACGAAATATCCTGAGCTTGAGAACCTCAGGTGGTATGCCATAAAGATTTTGGAAAGAGATGAGGCTATATGCAAAGAATATCCTCTGAAACTTGATGGCATAGCGGACAGAAGCTATGAGGAAGATATAATCAATCAAAGATATGACTTTATTGAAGAAATAGTTAAAGAGGTGCTTGTAAACAAGGAAGAAAAAAGCCAAAATACCGACAAGATAGACAGAATACTCACTCACAGAATTTGGGGATTGCCTATATTTTTAGTTATTATGGCCAGTGTGTTTTTTCTGACCTTTACGGTAGGTGACTGGCTGAAAGGGTATTTTGAGACAGGACTTGAATGGTTTTCGGGAACTGTACAAAGGTTCTTTGAAATATTAAATGCCGGAGAAATTTTAACTTCTCTTGTGGTGGATGGAATTATTGCGGGAGTTGGTGGCGTTCTCACTTTCTTGCCGAATATATTTATATTGTTTTTAATCCTTGCTTTTCTGGAGGATAGCGGATATATGTCGAGAGTGGCATATGTTATGGATGGCGTGATGTCAAAAATAGGACTTTCGGGACGGGCGTTTATCCCCATTCTTTTAGGGTTTGGGTGCAGTGTTCCTGCAATAATGGCTTCAAGGACACTTGAAAACAAAGGTGACAGATTAAGAACAATTATGGTTACGCCCTTTGCTTCATGCAGTGCAAGGCTTCCGGTTTATGTGCTTTTTTCCCAGATGTTTTTTGGCAATTTTGCAATGATTGCAGCGTATTCTATGTATATCATAGGGATAGTTGTTGCGATTATAGTGGCAAAAGTGCTGTCATGGGTTTCGAAACAGGATGAGGTGAATACCTTACTGATTGAACTTCCTGAGTATAAAACACCAAATGCTCGAAATATTTCAATCTATGTTAATGAAAAAATTAAAGATTACATAACAAAAGCCGGAACAACCATATTTTTGGCATCAGTTATTCTTTGGGCACTTCTGAGCTTTGGCCCTTCAGGGAAGGTTGATGATATGTCGCTCAGTTTTGCGGCGTATGTAGGGCGATGGCTTGTTCCGATTATGAGTACAGCAGGACTTGGATATTGGCAGATTGTTGTGGCTTTGATTTCAGGAATAGCGGCGAAAGAGGTTGTAGTCTCCAGCATGAGTGTGCTTTATGGCATAGGAAATATTGCATCAGTTCAAGGAATGAGTGCCTTGGCGGGAATACTGTCAACCAGCGGCTTTACGGCAGTTAACGCATACTCGATGATGATATTTACTCTGCTTTATGTGCCTTGTGCTGCGACTATTGCTACTATTCATCGCGAGACAAGGTCACTCAAATGGACTCTGGGTGCAGTTTGTATCCAGCTTGGCACAGCCTGGATATGCTCTACTGCTTTTTACCTTGCAGCGTCAATATTTTTTTAAGGAGAGCTGGTTATGAAGTATTTAATATGGGGAGTTATTGTTGTAGCTGTGATTTTTGTTTCTGTAAAAAAATTTCAGGATATAAAAAGAGGGAAGTTTTGCAGTTGCGGTTGTGAGGACTGCAGAAATAAATGCAAGGAATTCTCAGATGAAGAGGAAAGGGTGTAAAGTATGAAAAAGATAGCAAAATTTGAGGTTGTAGGTCGTGATAAGTTTAATGTTGCCTGGCTGGATTGCTTTGATAATGGGTTTGGGATATATGATTCTTACAGTGAAATAAAGCTGCCGAAACGTGCAACAAAGGGTTCTGCAGGGTACGATTTTTATGCTGTCCGGGATATTGAACTTGCACCCGGTGAAACAATTAAAATACCTACGGGTATTCGTGCCCGAATTGATGAGGGATGGGTTCTCAAAATTTATCCTCGCAGCGGACTGGGGTTCAAATACAGACTTCAGCTCGACAACACTGTTGGGATAATTGACAGTGATTATTATTATTCCGACAATGAGGGGCACATTATAATAAAGATAACAAACAACTCTCTTGAAGGAAAAACTCTTTTAATTAAAAAAGGCCAGGCGTTTGCTCAGGGCGTTTTTGTTGAGTATGGGATTACGGTTGATGATGATGCAACCGAAACAAGAAATGGCGGATTCGGAAGCACAACAAAATAAAAATAAAAAACCACCTTAGGCGTGTTTCTCAAAAGGATGTTTCCGAAAAAAGCCGATTGAGAGAGAACTAAGTACAGTTATTGAAAAATAGCTGTACTTTTTCTTTTGCTCAAAAGGTTTTAAGTTAATAAGTTATAGAGTCGTATCAAAATGATGCGGCTTTTTTTAATGCAAAAAGGAGGCATACTTTTATGAAAATTTATACTGAAAACTTTACGATTATACTAAACAAGCATATTACAAATACGGAGATAGATACCTATGAGTTTAGAGTTCTTTGCTATCTTCTAATGCTGGCGGATGACAACGGCATTTGCTTTCCGTCATACAATACAATCGCTGAGAAAATCGGCATAGGTGAAACAAAGGCAAAGAATGCCATTAAGCACTTGATTGAACTTGGAATTATCAAGAAGACTAACCGTATAAAAGAAAATGGCAGTGCCGGCTCCAATTTATATGTGGTGTGTGAAAAGACCACTATGCAGGTCACAGAAAAACTTGATGATGTTGTTTCAATTACGACCTCTTGTGTGCCTGATGACCTACCCCGTGGTTGTGAAAAATCCAAGGGCGGTGTACAAGACGGCTGCAATAAATACTCAAATATAAATAATAATTATTTTATTAATAACCATCTATCATCAATAGATGATGTGATGGATCGTGCAGAAACATATGAACTCAACGGACTGACAAAAAAGAATTATGAATCGGCTATTGAGATTATGTTTAATTCAGAATCAATTTCGATTGGTTGCGAAATCATTCCTCGTGAAATTGTTCGCAGGCGATTAGAAAATATCAGCTACGAACATATCGTCTATGTCGATACTAATATGCCGAGGAAAATTGTTGACGGCAAAGTTGAAATTCAAGTCAGAAGCCCTGTTCCATATACCGTAACTGCTCTATATAATGCATTGCGTTATACGGCAGATGAAATTGTCCGAATGGAATACGGAGATAAGGTAGGCACACCACCCTGAAAAGTTAGCCCCTCGCATCTGCCATATAAACCGCATAGTCAGCCCTTAAAATCGATTTAAAAGAACAAACGGAAGTACGAGAAAACACTTGACGGGGCGCCCCGAAACGGCGAGGCGAGGGATTTTAAAAGAAGGAGGATAAAGCTTGGTGCGCTATTCGCCCCAAGCAGGCTTACATCGCCGTGCAAAGCCCTGCGGAGAGTTTACAAAAGTGCATCTGCTGGTGATGGTTTGGTGCTGAAATGCGGATTTTCCGCACGGTTGAGCCTTGAAATTGGTGCATATACAGGTATTAATGGTATTTAACGATATTTTGAGAAAGGATAGTGATAAAATGAGTAAAGTTGTATTTAAATCGCCGTATGTTTCCTGCGGCAAGTCAGTCGGCGGAGATTAACAGCCGACCAAAACAAAAAAATCACGGTTGATAAAAAAGCATCAACCGTAAAAGAAAACGCTCCGCCGGTAGTGATACAAACACCATCGGATAAAGTTCAGGATGAGCCTTTGGTAAGCGACAACCAAAGTCAGGTTGTATATCGTACTCGAACCGGAAAGAAATATCACAGGTCAGGATGTTCCTACCTCAAGAGTAAAATTGAAACAACAGTAAGCAAAGCACATTCTATGGGACTTGGCCCGTGTTCGCGGTGCAACCCTCCCAGATAGGAGTAGAATATGAGAATTATAGTAGATAGATTTGAAGGAAATATAGCCGTAGTTGAATTAGAGGACGGAAGCGTTATTGATTGCCCGAAAGCAATACTTCCTCCCAATGCAAAAGAAGGCAGCATTATAAATATTACAGTCGATGAAAATGCAACTAATGCAAAGCTCAAAGAAGTAACAGAACGAATGAATAAGTTATTTAAGGATTAAGGATAATGAACATGAGAAAGAGAATATTTTCAGTATTAACAATTTGCATGGTTATAATGTCAATGTCGTTATCGGCATTTGCACATGGCGGAAGAACCGACAGTATTGCACAGATTTATCGAATCGAATAAGTAAGCAATACAAACAGAACTTCTGGGGAGAAATCTTCGGAGGTTTTATTTTGCCGTATTCTCTTTACAATTCAACTTCAATAATTAAGCATTAATTGTAACCTCACCCCTCAATTGTAAACTGAAATGCAATATAACGAAAATCAAGCGAAGTCTTGATTTTTTTGTCGAATAGGTGTATAATTAATACATAAATTTTCGGAGGCTTATGCTATGGTAACATATCAAAGACTATGGGAAACATTGAAGAAAAGGAATATTCGCAAGCATGACCTAATGG
>JAZNSG010000055.1:0-2366 GCA_045591035.1 Clostridia bacterium
GCGGACCTACTGTGTATAACTTTTTCCACCTTGGAAATGCAAGACCTTTTATTATCTTCGATCAACTTCGCAGATATTTTGAGTACAGAGGCTACAAGGTTAACTTTGTGCAGAATTTCACAGATATAGACGATAAAATGATTAACAAGGCTAACGACCTAGGCATTACAGTTAAAGAGCTTGGAGAGCAGTACATTGCAGAATATTTTAAGGATGCAAAGGCTCTGGGTATTAAAGAAGCCACCTATCATCCAAAGGCAACAGAGCATATTGAAGAAATTATAAGGCTTGTTTCAACTCTTATTGAAAAAGGTTTTGCCTACGATGTGGATGGTGACGTGTATTTCCAGACAAGCAAGTTCAAGGAATACGGAAAGCTTTCAAAGCAGCCCCTTGAAGATCTTGAACTTGGTGCAAGAATCAATATCAACGAAGCAAAGAGAGAACCCCTCGATTTTGCCGTGTGGAAAAAGCAAAAGGAAGGGGAGCCTGCGTGGGAAAGTCCCTGGGGTATGGGAAGACCGGGCTGGCATATAGAGTGTTCGGCAATGTCAAGACATCATATCGGAAATACAATAGATATCCACTGCGGAGGACAGGACCTCATATTCCCGCATCATGAAAATGAAATAGCACAGAGCGAAGCTGCTACAGGTTGCACACTTGCAAATTACTGGGTTCATAACGGATATATAAATGTTGACAATCAGAAAATGTCAAAATCACTCGGAAATTTCTTTACTGCAAGAGAAGTGGCCGAAAAATATGGTTATGAAGTTGTAAGATACATGATGGTTCAGGCTCATTACAGAAGCCCTATCAACTATTGTGTTGAACTTCTTGAGTCGTGTAAGGCATCTCTTGAAAGACTTTACAACTGCAGAAATACTCTTGACAGTGCTATAGAAAATGCAAAGAGCGGAGAAATCTCAAAGGAAGCAACAGAGATTTTTGAAAAGAGAAGAAATCAGTTTATAGAAGCTATGGACGATGACCTCAATACAGCTGATGGTGTAACAGCAATATTTGAACTTGTAAGAGATCTCAATACTATGTCTTCTGACAGCTCTACATCAAAAGAACAGCTTACAGCAGGTGCAGCTTTGTTTGATGAGCTTACAGACGTACTCGGAATTCTTTACAACAGAAACAAGGAAGAAGAAATTCCAACTGAGATCCTTGAACTTGCAGAGCAGAGAAAAGCTGCAAGAAAGGAAAAGAATTTTGCTCTTGCCGATGAACTCAGAAATAAGATAGCAGATATGGGATATATTATTGAGGAAACAAGACAGGGAACAAAAATCAAGAAAAAATAGAATGTGAGCGATAAAAATGGACAAGAAAAAGTTTCTTAAAATTGCGTTTTACGGCATGCTGGTGCTTACTGTCATCACTATCATGATGACTATAGTTGCAGCGTACGATAAGAAAAATACCATCAGAATAGATCCCGATGATGTTGTTCTGGTTCAGCTTGATACGATCAAAGGAAACATAGATCCCGATGCGGAAGTAGCGGTAATAAAAACATCGCTCGGCGAAATAAAAGCTGAACTCTATACAGAGTATGCACCAAAGACTGTTGCAAGATTCAAGGAACTTGCGGAGTCAGGGTACTATAACGGAACTTATGTCTATGAAGTGCAGAAAGATATGTTTTTCTCAGGCGGAAGTCCTTACAGTGACGGTTCTCTTGAAGACGGATATGATGAAGAGTCAGAAAAGATAGAACAGGAACTGCATCAGAATATATGGCCTTTTAAAGGAGCATTTATGTCGTGCGGACTTACAAGAAATTCATTCTTTACAGGTGAGCAGATAGTTTACGGCGGAAGCAGATTTATGGTTGCAGGAAGTATAGAATTTACTGACGAGATAAAGACAGAACTGCTCGAAGGAAAAGAAAATACACATATCGAAGATGCTTTCATAGAATACGGAGGATTACCGAATGCTTCACAGCAGATGACGATATTTGCACAGGCTTATGACGGATTTGATGTTCTCGAAAATATTATGAAGCTTGAGTCTGACGAGGAAACATTCAGACCTTTTGACGAATTCAAGATAGAAGAAATAAAGATCTGCACATATAAGGAAGCGCCAAAATCCCAGGCAGATGAGAGTATAAAAAAATAAGCTTTACAAAAAAACAAAACTGTAGTATAATATAAGGGTTATATAGTTTTTTAATTATCTTTGAAAATTTTTCATAAATAATAATATATGTTTGCGGTATACAAAACGCAGGTGGGTAATTAATTAAAAGAGGAGTAAAAAATAATGAGTTTTTCAAAAGTTTTAAAGAAAGCGATCGCTTGTTTTCTTTGTGCAGCAATGGGAATGGTAATGCTTACAGGTTGTGA
>JAZNSG010000056.1:0-13708 GCA_045591035.1 Clostridia bacterium
CGAGGCTCCCTTGTACTCCTTCCACCGTTGAGGCACTTTCTTCTATAGGCTCCCCTGTGTAAGGGGAGCTGGGAAACCGAAGGTTTGGCTGAGAGGTTGGTTCTCGCCTTGTGCCTCACGGTCCCCCTCCCTCTCAAGCGATGGAGGCTAGACGGGAGCTGTCAACGAAGTTGACTGAGGGATTGTTTCACTACATTATTAATATACATACACACTCCCTCAAAGTTTTTCAAGACATCAAGATTTGATATTCTTATAACCTTTATCCCGTACTGTTTTAGATATTCAGTTCTTTTTTCATCATTGATAAGTCCTTCATCTTCGTAGTGCCCAGAACCATCTAATTCTATAACAATATTTGCTTTTGCACAATAAAAATCAGCTATGTATTTTCCCAACACTTTTTGTCTGGTAAATTTCATGGGATATTCTTTCAAGAAATCATACCATAGGTGTCTTTCTTCTTTGGTCATATTCTTTCTGAGTTCCTTTGCAAATGGAACTATTTTACTATTATGTTTTCTGTCCATTTACAATCCCTCCGGCTCTTCGTGCCACCTCCCTTTACACAAGGGAGGCTTTTTTGATTTCAACTTTTTTCGACATTCTTTATATAAAGACTGTATAAACTGGATGCCAACCATTTAAGCTAAATTTTGCAACAAGTTGCAAAGCTAAATTATCCCGCTTCGCTTCATAGCTAAATAACTCCTTTGGAGTAGCTAAATTAAATTCGCCAAAAGCGTACGAAGCACATTTAGCTGCCACAGGCAATTTAGCTGAACTTGTTCAATTTAGCTCGCCGTAGGCGAATTTAGCTGCGGTGCTATGCACCGCATAGACCCATGTCAAGCCAAGACTAAAAACTATTTCATACATGATATGATTATACCACACGAATTGACAAAATGTAAAGATATTAAAAAAACTTGGCCCTGCTATCGGCAAAGCCAAGTTTTTTATATACCTAAATTAATTATTCAGTAACAATTCTTCTGAGGTTGATTCTGCCCATTTTATCGATTTCGATAACCTGAACCTTGATGTCGTCGCCAACATTGACAACATCCTCCACCTTTTCTACTCTTGTTTTGTCAAGCTTAGAAATGTGAACAAGACCGTCTTTGCCGGGGAGGAATTCAACAAATGCACCGAATTCCATAATTCTGACAACTTTACCGTCATAAATCTCACCGATTTCAGGTTCTTTAACGATGCCTTCGATAATCTTTCTTGCAGCTTCGCCCATTTCGGCGTTAGGAGCGGAGATGAATACTCTTCCATCCTCTTCGATATCAATTTTAGCACCGGTATCAGCAACAATTTTCTGAATAACCTTGCCGCCTGAACCAATTACGTCACGGATTTTATCAACCGGGATTTCGATATGGATTACTTTAGGTGCATACTGAGATACTTCGTCACGAGGTTCAGCAATCGCCTTGAGCATAACTTCGTCAAGGATATAGTATCTTGCGTCTCTTGTTTCTGTGAGAGCATTTTTAATGATTTCAGGTGTAAGACCGTCAATTTTAAGGTCCATCTGAATTGCGGTAATACCTTTCTTTGTACCGGCAACCTTAAAGTCCATATCGCCAAAGAAGTCTTCAAGTCCCTGGATATCAAGAATTGTGATAAATCTTTCGCCCTCGGTAACAAGACCTACAGAAATACCTGCAACAGGAGCTTTAATCGGAACACCGGCATCCATAAGAGCAAGTGTGCTTCCGCAGATACTTCCCTGTGAAGTTGAGCCGTTTGAACTCAAAACTTCGGATACAAGACGAATTGCATAAGGGAATTCTTCTTCGCTCGGGATAACGGGAACAAGTGCACGTTCTGCCAAAGCACCATGACCGATTTCACGTCTTCCGGGACCGCGTGATGGCTTTGTTTCGCCAACACTGTATGAGGGGAAGTTGTAGTGATGGATATATCTTCTGTATTCTTCGTTATCAAGACCGTCAATAATCTGAGCATCACCAAGTGCGCCCAATGTTGCAACAGTAAGAACCTGAGTCTGACCACGCTTGAAAAGACCGCTTCCGTGTGCTCTTGGGAGAAGTCCTACTTCTGAAGAAAGGGGTCTAAGCTGCTGAATCTTACGTCCGTCAACACGTTTGCCTTCGTCAAGGAGCCAACGTCTTACAATGGTCTTTTGAAGTTTGTAGAGTGCATCTTCGATATCCTGAGCGTATTCTTCTGCAGGATATTTTTCTTCAAAGTTTTCATAAACCTTTTCGTAAACAACCTTAAGGTTATCGTCTCTTACAGCCTTATCGTCTGTATCAAGAGCTTCTTTTACCATATCTGTTGCAAATTCTGCGATTGCATCAAATATCTCCTGGTTTACTTCGATATGCTCATACTCGAACTTGGGTTTGCCGATTTCGTCCTGGATACCCTTGATAAATTCACAAATCTTTTTGATTTCCCCGTGAGCAAACATAATTGCGTCGTACATGGTATCTTCAGGCACTTCGTTTGCACCTGCTTCAATCATAACAACTTTCTGAAGGCTACCTGCAACTGTGAGGTTGAGGTCGCTCTTTTCTCTTTGCTCAACTGTGGGGTTGATAATGAACTCACCGTCAACAAGACCAACATAAACAGCGGCAATAGGACCATTGAAAGGAATATCTGAAACTGATACAGCTGCAGATGAACCAATCATTGCACAAAATTCAGGAGCGTTGTCCTGTTCAACAGACAAAACAGTTGAAACGATTGAAACATCGTTTCTGAGGTCCTTTGGGAACAAAGGACGCATAGGTCTGTCGATAACACGTGCAGTCAGAATGGCATTTTCTGAGGGTCTGCCTTCTCTTTTAAGAAAGCTTCCGGGGATTTTGCCTACTGCGTACATTCTTTCTTCATAGTCAATACTGAGCGGGAAGAAATCAATCCCGTCTCTGGGTTTTGCTGATGCGGTTGCAGCTGTAACAACAACTGTGTCACCATATCTTACGATAACCGAACCATTTGCAAGTTCAGCCACTTTGCCGAATTCAAGGCTAAGTTTTCTTCCTGCTACTTCTGTTTCAAAAATTTTACTCATAATTTCCTCCTTTGAGTTAGGGAGATTCGCTGATTTTAGCACTTAGAAAAAAGCTCTCAAACCAGAGTAAAAAAGCGTATTTCTAACTGCTAAATTCGCAAACTCTCCACAAATTTATTTATAAATAAACCGATTTTAGTCGGCTGATTATACTGCCGAAATACGAAATTAAGTCTTTGCCCGTATAGGGACAAAGACTTAAATCAGCATTTTTTAGTGTCTCAAGCCAAGCTTTTCAACGATAGCACGATATCTTTCGATGTCGTTCTTCATGAGATAGCTAAGGAAGCTTCTTCTGACACCGACCATCTTCAAAAGACCTCTTCTTGAGTGGTGGTCTTTCTTGTGTGTCTTAAGATGTTCGTTGAGATGATTGATTCTTTCAGTCAAAAGAGCAATCTGAACCTCGGGAGAACCTGTGTCTCCTTCGTGAATTGCATAAGTCTTGATGATTTCTTCTTTTCTCTCTTTAAGCATTTGGTTTCACCTCCAAAAAATTTTAAATCCCCATAAAGCTTGGTATGAGGCGGTGAATCTTCAGCCCTCAAACTAAGCAATAGGTTCATAACCTTTGATAGTATAGCACATTAGTTGTCAAATGTCAACTAAAATTTTTTAAATCTCATTTTTCCATCAAAACATCCTTACGGTGAAGCATTTCATCTATTCTTTCAATGTAATCCTTTGGCTCTTTAACATTGAAAATTCTCTCTATTCGGTCTGTCTCACGGTCAACAGTTTTCGTAACGCCCCCACAACCAAGAGAAATAATAGTTTGCACCTCTTCCATTATGTAAATGTTATATAGGCTTTCTCTGCCCGGCAGCGCATATCCCACATTTTCAAGGTTACCAAGCATATTCTTTTGCCTGTAAAGATAATATGGATTATGACCTGCAGCCATAATGGTATTTCGCGCATAATCCACCATTTTCGACACATCTTCTCCTCTGCTAAGATTATACTCATCAAGAGTCTCATTGAGCTTTGAGGAGCGTTTTATGCTCATTGTGTGAACAGTTATATTTTCTGGAGAAAGCTTTAATACTTCATCAACAGAATATTTAAACATATCCAAAGTTTCGCCGGGAAGTCCGGCAATCAGGTCCATATTTATTGTTTCAATTCCGCATTCCCGAGCAAGGTTCATCGCTGTTCTTATCTCATCGGGGGTATGGTTTCTGCCGATAACCTTCATTGTCTCGGGATTCATTGACTGAGGATTTATGCTTATTCTGTCAATCCTGTAATTCTTAATTTTCTGAAGCTTTTCTTTCGTTACGGTGTCGGGTCTTCCTGCTTCAACGGTAAATTCTTTTAAATTTGATAAATCAAATTCGGTAAAAACGCAGTCAAAAAGCTGTTCCAGCATATCTGCAGACAATGTAGTCGGTGTTCCGCCACCGATATAAACCGACTCAATAACGCTTTTGTTGTTCTTTATAATCTCAGCAGTATATGCAATTTCTTTCTTTAAGCAGTTAAGATATTCGGGCATAAGCTTTGCGCTGTTTGCCACGCTGTTGCTTACAAATGAACAATAAAGGCAACGGGTAGGACAAAAGGGTATACCAATATAGATGCTTACACCCTTTGGGTTCATTTTATCAATAATGGGGACCTCGATTTCTGCGATTTTTACAGCAAGTTCAGCTTTTTCACGACTTGCACCATATTCATGCATAAAAGAGTTCACCGCCTGGGACGAACTCTCTCCTGCTTTTATTAATTTACTTGCTAATTTTACAGGACGTATTCCGTCCAAAATGCCCCAGGGCCTATTCGTGCTCATATCAAATAAGGATTTTCCTTTCTTTGTTTGCCGATTGTGGTCGAGAAACCATGCCCGGGATAAACTTTAATTTCATCCGCAAGGGGCAAAAGTTTATTCTTTATTGAGTTGATTTCAGTATCAAAATCACCCAGCGGAAAGTCAAATCGTCCAATGGAGCCTGAAAACAAGGTGTCTCCGCTTATAAGAATATCATCAACAAGATAGCAAACACCACCGGCTGTGTGACCCGGAGTATAAATAACCTTAACTTTCAGCGAGTCAAGACATACTTCATCTCCGTCACTGAGTAATCTTTCCGGTGGATTATCCGGCAAATTAAGTTCATAATTTTCACGCAAATTCAACTTTTCATCAGTAAGATAGCACTCTTCCTTCTCGTGAAGCATATATGATGCTCCTGTCCTGTTAACAAGTTCACCAAGAGCAAGAATGTGGTCAAAATGCGCATGGGTCAAAAGAATTAATTTAAGGGTTAAGTCTTCCTTTTCAAGATAATCAATAATTTTATCTGCATTTGCAGGTGCGTCGAAAAGGACAGCGTTTTTTGTGGTTTCGTCAGCAACAAGATAACAGTTTGTCACCAAATCTCCAAGAATAAATCTGTGAAATATCATTTATCAGTTTCCTTTACATTATTGTCTGCGTCTTACAACGGAAATTATGCCGTCAATTTGTTTTAGCTTTAAAATAACACTACTGAGCTGTTCGGTATTTTTTACGTCAATTGAAATCTCAACAATTGCAAGGTTATTTTTAGTAGTTCTCGCATTAAGACCTTTAATGGGAATTTTCATTTCTGCCGCTATGGTGGTAATATCAACAAGCAGGGAATCCCGGTCTGTTGCTGTAATACACAAAAGTGCCTGGAAGTTGTTTTGGACTTCCTCTGCCCAATAGACATTGATAAAGCGTTTTTCGTCTTCGGGAGAGAGCTTTGCGTTTGTTATGTTTATGCAATCTTTTCTGTGTACGGCAACGCCTCTGCCACGGGTTATATAACCGACTATATTATCCCCGGGAACAGGGCTGCAGCAGTGTGAAATACGAACAAGACAGTTTTCAATACCCTCAACAATTACACCGCTTTGGTTTGACCTTGAGGTTGTTTTCACCATAACCGTTTCAGGCAGACCAAAGATTTCAGATTTCGAAGCAATATCCTTTTTGCAAAGTTCTTTAAACTTGGTTAAGAACTTTGTTGCATTTGAACCGCCGTAACCCAATGTTGCATACAAATCCTCAATCTGGCGGAATCCGTATTTGGTAAGAAGCTTTTCAAAAAGAGATTCGTCGTTCATATACGAAACGGGTATATAGGATTTTTTCAGTTCTTTTTCAAAAATTTCTTTACCTTTGATTATATTTTCAGAACGATTTTCTTTTTTAAGCCATTGATTAATTTTGTTTCGTGCCTGAGATGTTTTAGCAATTTTAAGCCAATCCAGGTTAGGACCATGGACCGAATTTGAAGTATGAATCTCAATAATTTCACCATTCTGGAGCTGATAATCCAGGTTGACAATTTTTCCGTTTACCTTTGCACCTTGCATTTTGTTTCCTATGGCGCTGTGTATTGCATAAGCAAAATCAATGGGCGTTGAACCGGCAGGGAGACTTACTACATCTCCTTTTGGCGTAAAGACAAATACCTCGTCACTGAACATATCAATTTTAAGGGTTTGCATAAAATCTTCAGCATTTGTCAGATCTTTTTGGATATCAAGAAGTTGTTTAATCCATTCAAGCTTACTGTCCATATCACTTTTGCCGCTCTTACCTTCTTTGTATTTCCAGTGCGCAGCAATACCGTTTTCAGCTGTATTATGCATATCCCAGGTGCGGATTTGTATTTCAAAGGGAGTGCCGTTAGGACCAATAACCGTTGAATGAAGAGATTGGTACATATTTGGCTTTGGCATAGCTATATAGTCTTTAAATCTGCCCGGGATGGGTTTGAAAAGCTCGTGAACCATACCTAAAACTGCATAACAATCTGCATCAGTGTTTACAATCACACGAACCGCAAAAAGGTCATAAATTTCGTCGATAGACTTGTTCTGCATAAACATTTTTCTGTAAATACTGTAAAAATGTTTAGCTCTTCCCTCAACGTGGGCTTCAATATCAAGTCGTTCAAGTCTTAACTGAAACATTGAAATTATATCAACAATATATTTTTCGCGTTCACTTTGTTTTTGACTTATTTTATCAACTATTTCATAATATCCTATCGGGTCAATATATTTAAGAGAAAGGTCTTCAAGCTCCATTTTAATTTTTGACATACCAAGTCTGTGAGCAAGTGGTGCAAAAACTTCAAGGGTTTCCCTTGCCTTTGATCTTTGCTTGTCTTCAGGCATAGATTTGATGGTTCTCATATTATGGAGTCTGTCTGCAAGTTTAATAACAATAACTCTGACGTCGTTTGCCATTGCAAGAAACATCTTTCTAAGATTTTCGATTTGCTGGTCTTCGTTGGAGGTATAGGGGATTTTTCCAAGCTTTGTTACCCCTGAAACCAAAAGCCCTATAGTTTCGCCGAACTCTTTTGATATTTCTTCTTCGGTTACTTCGGTATCCTCGACAACATCATGAAGAAGCCCTGCCGCAACAGAGCTTGAATCCATTTCCATATCAGCTAAAATATTAGCAACAGCGACCGGATGAGAGAAATACGGCTCTCCTGAAACACGAAATTGTCCTTCATGCTTTGCCTCGGCAAAGATATAAGCTTTTTTTATTGATTCAAGGTCGCTTGACGGATTGTATTTTTTAACTTTTTTGAGAAGCAAATCTAATTGTTTAGACATAATTACACAACTTCCGCATTTTTTATATCTTTTAAAATAAGCTGAACATTTTTATAACCTTTATAGTCATTGATGTCCAAACCAAACGCAACGTTAATAAAGTCTCCTTCGTTAAGGTGATTAAAGTATTCACCCATTCCAAAACCAACAGCATCAAGGAATTTACCTTCCTTCAGCAGGGTCATTCTGAGATGCTTACCTTCACTCATAGTGCTGATTTTATGGATTTTAATGTTTTTAACAGCAAAAATAGGCGAAGGATTGTCTACACCAAAGGGCTGGAGTCGATTGATTTCATCCACTGTTTCTAAGGTAATATAAGTAGGTTTTATTACTGCGTCAATTGAAACAGTAGGCACCATAGCCTTTTCATCAATTTTTGTTTTTGCATTTTCGTTCATCGCTGCACGGAACTTATCAATATTTTCCGTTTTAATTGAAAGACCCGCAGCAAGTTCGTGACCACCAAATCTTTCTAAAAGGTCACTGCAGTTTTCAAGGGCTTCAAAAAGATTAAAACCACTGATACTTCTTCCTGAACCCTTAGCCTCATCACCGTCTACTGCAAACAAAATAGATGGTTTGTAGAATTTTTCGGTTATTTTGGAAGAAACTATACCCACTATACCATGATGCCAATTTTCGTGAGAAATTATAAGTATCTGGTCATCTTTTATTGTGGGATGATTTTCGATGTACTCAAGAGCCTCAGCAAACATTTTTTGTTCTGTTTGCTGTCTGATAGTATTTTCCTCACAAAGTCCTTCAGCAAGTTCATAAGCTTTTTCACGGTCGTTTGTAAGAAACATTTCAACACTTCGTGATGCACATCCAAGTCTGCCACTTGCGTTTATTCTTGGTGCAATTATATATCCGATTGTTGATGTAGTAATCGGCTTATCGTTAGTGATTGACACTTCAAGAAGTGCCTTAAGACCGATATTTTCCGTGTCCTTGAACCTTTTAAGACCTTCTGTAACAATAATTCTGTTTTCGTCAATAAGCGGAGAAATATCCGCAACTGTACCAAGACATATAAGGTCTGCGTATTTTGCCATAAGCTGTTCTACCGAACTTTTTTCATCAAGAGCCTGAATGAGCTTGAATGCAACACCAACACCCGCCAAATTTTTAAAAGGATACTGGCAATCTTTTCGTTTAGGGTCGATTGCAGCAAGAGCAGCAGGAATAGTTTCTTTACATTCATGATGGTCTGTTATAATAACGTCCATACCAATGCTCTTTGCATAGTCTGTTTCTTCTACTGCGGTAATACCGGTGTCAACGGTTATAACTACCTTAGTACCGCTTTGGGAAATCTTGTCAAGGGCTTCACGGTTTACGCCATAGCCCTCCTGGATTCTGTCGGGAACATAATAATCCACTTCAAAACCCATTTCGGTAAGTTGTTTGTATAAGATAGCAACACTTGTTATTCCATCAACATCGTAGTCACCGTATATGGTAATCTTTTCATTTTTCTCACGAGCCTCATTTATACGTTTAACGGCTTTGTCCATATCTTTGAGAAGATATGGGTCATGAAGACTTTTAAGGTCACAACTTAAAAATCTGGATATATCGTCGCTTTCTTTTATTCCCCGGTTATACAGTATAATCGAGGTAAGAGGCGAAATATGAAATTCCTTTGAAATTTCAACTACTCTGTTTTTGTCAAATTCCTTAAGCAACCAATTTCTTTGTAACATATGTTTTCTCCTAAAATGTTAATTCTTTAACTGTCATTTTAACACGATTTTTTATAAAAAACAACTCTTTTTTATAAAATACGTCAAAATTTCTGCAATAAATTATGAATTCTTAAGTTCCACAACAGTTACACCGTTTTCTCCTTCACCGTATCGCCCGTTGCGATAGGATTTGACATGGGGATGCTTTCTGAGCATTTCTTGAATACCCGTCCGAAGTACCCCTGTTCCCTTTCCGTGAATCAATGTTACTGTAGAAAGACCAGACATTATTGCTTTATCAAGAAACATATCCGCTTCGGAAAGTGCTTCCTCAAGCATCATTCCGCGCAAATCAACCTCGGTTTTCGCGGTTTTTACTCCACCTGTGTGCTTTTGAGGAATGAATTTTGCCACATTCTTTTTCGTTTCATCCTCGAGTACAACAAGAGTTGAAAGCTTTACAGAAGTCTTCATTATTCCCATTTGAACAATGCCCGTACCCGCCTTTTTGTCAAGACTCACAAGAGTGCCTTTTTCATTAAGGTCAACTACAAGAACAGACTGACCGGGTTTTAGTGCGTTTATATTCACCTTGCCGATTTGTACCGGAGTTGCAGTTTGTGACTTCGTTTTTTTCTTAATTTTAATATTAAGGTCTTTACGCACTTCTTCCATTGCCCGAAGAGCTTCTTTTTCGTCCTTTTCTTTTTGAAGATTTCGCATGGTCTCGACAATCTGGTCTGTTTCGAGTTTTGCTTTTTCTAAAATCTCTTTCGCTTTTTTGTTTGCCTTGTCAAGAATTTTTTCACGTTCTTTTTCAAGAGCTTCACGTTCTTTTTTCAGCTCCGCTTTGAGCCTTGCTGCTTCATTTTTTAATCGTTGCTGCTCTATTCGAGCCGTATCAGTGGACTTTCTGTTTTTTTCTATTGTGGATAATATATCCTCAAATTTTACAGTTTCCTTGGTCAGAAGCTGCTTAGAATTTTCAATTACAGCATCCGAAAGACCAAGTTTCTTTGAAATAGCAAAAGCGTTACTCTTGCCGGGAACACCTATTAACAATCGGTATGTCGGGCTAAGAGTGTTTACATCAAATTCACAAGATGCATTTTCCACACGATTGGCAGACAGTGCATAGATTTTAAGTTCACTGTAGTGAGTTGTTGCAACCGTTTTAGCTCCCATATCTTTAACATATTCCAAAATAGCATTCGCAAGTGCAGCACCTTCAACCGGGTCAGTACCGGCACCCAGTTCGTCAAAAAGAATAAGCGAATTCGGAGTGAAGGTATCAAGTATATGAACTATATTTTTCATATGTGCCGAAATCGTACTGAGGCTTTGCTCAATACTTTGCTCGTCACCGATGTCTGCATAAACTCCGTCAAATACAGCAAGAGTCGTCCCCTCATCTGCGGGAACGTGAAGGCCTGACTGCGCCATCAATGTGAAAAGCCCAATGGTTTTAAGTACAACGGTTTTACCGCCTGTGTTCGGACCCGTTACAATAAGAGTATCAAAGTCATAGCCCAGACTGACGTTTTGGGGAACAACCTTTTCCGGAGCTATAAGGGGATGACGTCCGTTTTTGATATTCAGCTGTCCGTTTTCGTTCATTTCAGGAGAAACAGCCTTTTGCAATTTGGCAAGTTTAGCCTTTGCATAAAGCAAATCAAGGCTTAAAATTCCATCATAGTTATATTTGATTTCATCGGATATCTCTGTGCATAAAGCGGTCAGTTCCGCTAAAATCTTTTCAATTTCATTCTTCTCTTTTACATACAGTGCCTGAAGCTCATTATTTGAATTCACAATTCCTGTAGGCTCAATAAAAACAGTTCCGCCTGATGCTGACATATCGTGAACAATACCCGGAACATCTCCTCTGCACTCAGCCTTAACCGGGAGGACATATCTGTCGTTTCGAATTGTTACGATAGGGTCTTGAAGGAACTTAAGATAATGGGGCGAATGAATCATACTGTTCAGTGTATCTTTAATTTTTTCGCCTTCATGAGTTATTTTGCGTCTGATTGAGGAAAGCTCAGGACTTGCATTGTCAGATATTTCTTCTTCGGAAATTATTGCTGAATTAATCCGTGTTTCTACATCCTTTGCCTCACTCAAACTTTCAAAATAATGCTTTGGTGCGTCCTCGTGCTCGTTTTTATATTTTATCAGATTTGATGCACATTTGAGTATCTTGGCTATGTTTAAAAGTTCTGCAGAAGAAAGGCTGCCCCCTACCTCCATTCGTCTGAGTGCCTCGGTTATGGAGGAAACCCGGGAAATGCTCGGTGCACCGTATTTATAAACGGTTATCAGCGCTGCATCAGTGTCAGAAAGACTCTGTTTTACAGCGCTCAAAGAACTTTGCGGAACAAGACTACGTGCAGCTTCCTTTGCGTCGTCGTTTATCGCTTGTTCAGCAAGGATTTCTCTTATTTTATCAAATTCAAGGGTAAATAATGTTTTTGTTTCCATTTCTGCATCCCTTTCAGGTGTGTTCAGTGTATTTTGCATCAATTTAATCAACAAAAAATGTGGCAAAAAACTCTTCCATATTTACATCAGCAGATTTTGGCTGGTCAACATATCCAACAGCTTCAATCAGCATTGCTCCTTTTGGGGTATCTACTGTATGAAACGAAAAAATCTGTTCAATGTCATTTGCTTTTTTTGTATAGTAAACTCCGTTCATGAGTTTTCCATCCCCACCAAAATAGGTATCTTTGACACTGACATCATCTTTTCCCGATTGAAGAACAAGACTTTCTGCAAGTTCTTTTGCATCGGTATCCTTAAACAATTGAACAGCAATATATATTGGCGATTTTTGTTCTTCTTCCGTTAAATTAATGAATTTTTCTTTATTGTTTTCAAACGTGTGGGAAAAAGCTTTTTCATCAAGTTTAACATTGAAACCAAGCTCACTTTTATATTGTTTTATGTCCTCATTTGTATAAACAGCAGTCTTTTCATCTAATTGGTCACCAACATCAACTAACGTTGTCTTACAAGCAGAAACGCTAAAGGCAATAAATAAGCTCAAAAGTAATACGAATGTTTTTTTCATAATATTTCCTCTCTTTCTTCGATATCTCAGAACCCGCGAGAATACTGGATTTTCTCGATCCTGATGATATATGTAAATATAATAAATCGGCAAACTAATCTTTTAAATTGTATAAACTTGACACGAGTAAATTATAACAATCTCTTGTCATCGCTTATCCTCAACTAACCTGTATCCTTCGTAATACAATTTTTCAGTTTTGGCTTTTCCTTCATCAGAATATAAAACCGCACCATCAACAAAGCCATATTTTTCATTATTGTATTTTGCAACATCTTCAGAATTTATAATAGTCCCCAAAAATGTTTCCACAGGGCTAGTTCTCGACATACCTCCGCCTTCAATAACTTCAAATTTTGTAACATCATCAACATATAGAGGCAGACAACCATTATATGCGTCGTTTTTATCTTTTGCATATGGGAATTCCAATACTTCAAAAGTAGTTGGATCAGCACCAATAACTTTAAATACTCCCCCACCATCTCGTAAATAAATATATACAAAATTTTTATCCTTTGCATAATTTCGTCTATCTTTTGTGCTGATTACCTCAAATGTATCAGGATCTGAGCCCTCTATTTTGTGTGCCATAAAGTACACATTTTCGTTATCTCTTGCAAAATTTTCGTACTCAAGTAGTTCGAATTCGTCCTTATCAACATCAATAGGTGTCACTCTTCTGCCAACTGCCATATCATATGTTACATAATTCCATGTGTCATTTTCGTATACATAACCAAGCTCACCTGCTTCTTTTTTCATAAATTCAGCAAGCCAGTTTATAAAATTTGCATCAAAAACTCTGACAACTGTAACAATTGCCTGTTCTGTTGTGTATGTATCCTTGGGAGCAAATTTATTTTCTCCAACACCTTTCATAAATCCTAAATTACTTATTCGCTGAACTGAACTCATAGCCCAATCAGATATATCACTTAAATCATTATACTCATACCAAACTTCTGTAGCTGCCATTGGTGTTGTTATATCTATCATGCGTACAATAATAGTTGCAGCTTCTTCACGGGTAAGATTATCATTAGGGGCAAATTTCGTTTCACTTTTTCCGTTAATAATTCCAATATGATGTAAAAACAAGACTTTCTCATCGTCCGTATCAGTAAATGCTTTATCTATAAAAGACGGAAACTCTGTATCATCTTCTTCTAAATTTTCTTCACACCAAGCTTGAAAATAAGGTGTTTGTATAACAAGATTGAATATCAACTCACAAAAATCTAAACGAGAAATATTTGATTTGAATTCATACTCTTT
>JAZNSG010000057.1:0-4266 GCA_045591035.1 Clostridia bacterium
TGGTTACAAGTTCTTTGAAATACACTTTGGCAGTGCCGGTCTTTTTTACCAGGCGAAGCCCCCAGCCATAAAGCATCAGGAGCCCTACGGTAGGAATGAACATCTCCGCAAAGGTAGGTTTGGCCATGCCCGAGAAAAACAGGGTGACTGCGAGAGCGATATAGGCTTTCTTCAAGCCCTTGCTCATATCAATAAAAGTTCCGACATAATTCTCATTATCCAGCTTCATAAAAATATCATAAGTGAAGACGAAGCACAGAAGCGAGAAGGGCCGCACACACATCTGTGTGGGATTATGCAGCGTATTAATGGTGAATTCTCCGGCAATATCAGCCCAGGGAATTGCGATGCGCTGAATGATGCAGAGTGCAAATGCCAGCGTGGCTGTAAGGGAAGAGGAACATTGAATCCCCCTGGTTTTGGTGAAACGGCTGATAATCCAATACAGGATGCCGAAGGACAGCAGTGTAAAGAAACAACTGGCTATGGCGGCTGCCGGCTCCACGGGAATCTTGGCAATTTTGTGAAGAATAATCACGTGAATATGCCATAAGCAGTAGGGAATGGACATCCATCCTTCCGGCAGATTCTGCGGACTTAAAAGCGGAATATAGGAATAAACGTGTCCGCAGTAGTCGGACATTTCATTGGCAAATTCTTTGAGAACGGAATAGTACGTAAGCACTGAGAGCAAAACCGCATAAAAAGGTGCCCACATTGCGGGGATATTTTTTTGTTCCGAATGATTCATGGTAAAAGCTGTGCGCGAAGGGAAGTTATGCATTCTTCTTCACGCTTTCCTTTCGTTAGAGTCAAGAATTAGGACTTGAAAACAGAGGTGGAAACCTCTATACTTTCAATAGGTAAGAACTGCCCGGGCGGGTAGTGAAACCTTGCTATTAATAATAGCTCATTTGGAAGTAAAAAGAAAGGGCAGAAGCGGTTTTTATGAAAAAGAAAAACGTGATCCGTATTTGTGTTGAGGTGATAGTAGTTCTCCTTTTGTTGGTTTGGGTAGCAATCCCCCTGACAACGGGAAAACTTCATTTGAAAATATATTTTGAAAAAGGTGGCGGTGAGTGTAGTTTATACTACGCAACGGCAGACCATCCCGTGATTGACGGAGCGCTCGTTGTGACAGCACCCATCGAGGAAGGCTGTGTAGATTTGATACTGGATGCAGGGTTGGCCCAAAGCTTAAGCGATATCCGCCTTGATTTACCGACGACCGGCGGAGAATATCTCATAACGCGCGTGGAACTCTCCAGTGGAGGCCTGGTGCAAAAGAACTACGATGCATCCGTATTTTTCAGTAAGGCGGCTATCGTTTCTACGAACGATATCACTTCGATGGACCCTGTAGCGCAGAAAACCTACATTCTGACCGGTGCAGACCCGTATGTCGTTTTTAATTCTGACCGTGTGGCTGAATTGCGCGGGGCGTTCAGTCATTATACAATGACGAAATTATGCGTGGCGGCATTTGTGGTTCTGGCATATTTGTTTGCGAAGAAACAACAACAATAGCGATGTTTGCCTCAATTGTAATCCAAAATTCCATACCTATGATTTCGGATACTCCTTTATAAAGTAAATATATTACTGAAGAGAAAGGTATGGATTTTCTCTTGCGGATTTTTTAGAGACCAGTTGGTTGGCTGGTCTCTTTCAGATATTTTGGAGATCAGTTGGCTGGCTGGTCTCTTTCTGTTATCCTTAAGACACCGGCGGCAAAGAAAGGAGTCGTCCATGTCTAATTTTTTAACCTTTGAGGACCGTCGAACTATTGAAAAAGGTCTTCGTGAAAATTTGTCCTTTGGGGCAATGAATTCAGACTAAAGGAGCAATTTTTGTAAGAAGGGCTGAATTCCGGACGCCATGATTCAGCCTAAAGGAGTGTTTTTGACAAGAAGGGCTGAATTGCAGACGGCATAATTCAGCCTAAACAAGTTGTTTTGATAAGAAGGGCTGAATTCCGGATGCCGTGATTCAGCCTAATTAAACATTTGGGCTGTGAAAGGATGAATATATCAATTCGGGTATTCAGCCCTGATTGGCACTTCGAAGGGAAAGGGCTGAATCTCATATGTGCACACTCGGCCTTATTCTATAAAACAAATGTGATGGGCCGAATCGAAGGCAAGCTGCGTGCAAAGAGAGGGGAAGTCTTGGTGCCGGGTCGCTCTGCAATATGGCTTTAACATTCACAATTTGTCTTTGCTCCACGCTACACTTGCCAATGCTTTGCTTATGTTACCGTCCACGCCACTTTCCTTTCCGCGCTATAAAATCAAAATCGAAATCCTTGAATTGATTCCCCAAAAGATAAAATAATCGGAAATTGACAAAAAACAATAGCGATGTTTGTTATGGCAGCTTAATTCGTCAAGTGAGACGAATTAAGCCGTTAAATGTCATAATAACGTACACATAAGACGAATTAAAAGGGAAAGAGGTGGTTGCGATATGAAAATTTTCGGTACAGAAAGTAATGAACAGGTGTTAAAAGAATTGGGCCAACGTCTGAAAGATACCAGAATTTCCATGTCATATACACAAAAAGAAATGGCGGATCGTGTGGCAGAGATTCGTGGGGCAGTCAGCCATTACACCATGACGAAGCTTTTCATTGCGGCTTTTTTATGGGGAGCATATCTGTTGTGGCGTGGAAAGATATTTGCAGAATAGTGAATGGAAGTAATATAGAAATATATTAATTTTTTTTGATGGACCGTCGTTTATTGATGGTCCATTTGATTTATTTGGAAACTTTAGAGACAATGTAAGTTCTTGTCATAAAAAGGTAGAGAGATTTTTTTTGTAAAAAATGTGTTTTTTTTGTGAAAATAGTTTAAAATTGACACCTCAAAATAGGCATATTTTTGAAAAAAAAGCAAAAATTGCTAAAAACACTTGTGTTTTACTTTTCACACATGCTATTCTAAAATAGATTTTTTTTATGAAAATAGAACAAATGGATGGCGTAATGGATAAGAGAAAAATGTCGAAAAAAAGTCTTTTATACATAATAGGAACGGTAGTTCTTATTTCCCTTTTTTCCATGAAGTTTTTCGTGATAGATGTTATTGTGGTTGAAGGGGATTCGATGCGTAACACCTATACGGATGGAGACTTACTTTGGCTATGGCGTCCTGTCAGGAATATAGAGAGATACGATGTAGTTACATTTTATTGTGGCAATAAGCAACTGATTAAGAGGGTTGTGGGATTGCCCGGTGAAAGTATACGGATTTGTGATGGGAAAGTTTATATTAACGACGTAGGCATAGAGGATTCATTTGGCCTTGAACCGATACAGGACGGCGGGATTGCAAAGGATGTTATTACATTAGGTGAAAGCGAGTATTTTGTATTGGGCGACAATCGGAACAACAGTAAAGATAGCCGGGATCCGGATGTTGGTGTTGTGTTAAGTAATGAGATAAGAGGCAAAATCATTACACGTTAAAAGAATAGAAGGAATGTTGAAATGTTTGATTTTTTTAAAGATGCTTATTATCTTTCAAAGGGATATGATATCGATAAAAAGAGAGATGGGCTACAGGACGAGGATGAGGTAGTGTTTCTTCCGCGTGTTGCAAAGAGAGTATGTACGCTGGCCAATATATGCTTTATGGTTGTTTGTGGAATAAATGCAATACGCTCTTTTTCGGAGGCATCTACGGGGATTGCACTGTTATACCTCTTGGTTGTGGGTATAGCGTTAGTAGCACAAATTCTGATTGTGATTAAAACGATGAAAACTGAGATTATTGGTGCTGTATTGAGTTCATTACTTGTACTGGGAGTATTGTTATGGGGATAGAACACATATGAAGGGGACAAATTATAAGTTTCATTCTTCCGGGAATGAGGTAAGTGAAGAAATTCGGGTGCTTGAAGAAAGATATAGTGAGTGGCTTTTGGAAAGCCTGCTTACAGAGGAACTATTCAACAAAGCATGCTGCAATAAGCAGATGTCTTGGGAAATTATGGAAGAAGAGAACGGCTATGTTTTAAGATTAGGCTTTATTGGCGAGAATTCATTTCATCCAATAGGCCGGCCTATTGTAGTTTTGGGGAAAGACGAAATGACTTTTGTTGATATGGGATTATTCATGTTGTATGTAGCAAATGTGGTTGATTCTAACAATGGAACAGATTTATATGGTGAAACCAAGGCTATATTGATTAAGAAAAAAAATAAGATTAGAGAGAGGTAAAAGATTTATGGAACCTAAGAAAAAAAATATAATGGACATTATA
>JAZNSG010000058.1:0-5130 GCA_045591035.1 Clostridia bacterium
CATTTCAGTAAGCGCAAATACATATACTAAATTTGCGGACAGCGATACCAGTGACTCCGAAAACTCTAAATTCGGCGATGCAAATTCTCAGGGTACATTCGACGTTGAAGACCTTGCAATGGGTATGATTCGTTTTGACAATGGTGCAGTTCTTCAGATAGAATTCAGCTGGGCATCAAACATCAAAGTAGAAAATCGTTTTGTTGAACTCCGCGGAACAAAGGCGGGTCTTAAATGGGAAGGTAACGATGTTGAGTTCTTCACCGAAGATGACGGTCAACTTCTCGATATTATCCCCAAGGGAAATATGGATTCAAACGGACACAAGAAAAATATTCAGAACTTCATCGACGTTATTACCGAGGGCGCAGAACCCGTTTTCAAACCATCTCAGGGCGTTGATATAATAAAGATTCTCTGTGCTATATATGAGTCAGCAGAAAAGGGCAAAGAGATTCAGCTTTAATTAAACTTTTCTAAACACACCAAAACGGCAACAGAAAAACAACTGTTGCCGTTTTTATTCTTGAATATAGTCGTTAGCGGTGTTAAAATACCATTAAAAGGAGTGAGAAGTTATGTGGAAGGTTGTAAGAGTACTGGTTTCGGGCTTTATTGCAATTGAAACCCTTATTGGTAGTATTTCAAACGGAATTTCGTTAAAAAGTGTGGATATGCCCGAGCTTGTTACAGGTGAGCATACACAATACGTTGACCTTTTTACGGGAACGGGCGGCACACCCTGGACCTGCGGTATGCTGAGCCCTGCGGCGTGCGCTCCCTTCGGTACGGTAAGGCTCGGCCCCGACACGGCTTTTGTGGGTGGTGCATTTGTTATGAAAACAAATACCTCGGGCTACTATTATGAAAACAGGCATATCCGCGGCTTCAGTCATTCCAGACTTTCGGGAACGGGTGCCACGGATTACGGCATCTTCAGGGTTACTCCCGCAATCGGGGATAAGGACGCTACTGCCCTCCCCTTTTCTCACAATAATGAGGTTGCAGGTGTCGGCTATTATGCAGTTTATCTTGACACAATCGGTTGTCTTGCGGAAATGACCGCCGATGAGCACACGGGCGTTCACAGGTACACCTTTAACCACTCCGATGAAGCCCGTCTTTCCCTTGACGTTACAAGTGCCGCAGGTAACAACGGCTGTACGGACGGCTTTGCTTCATTTGATGAAGAATCGGGGATTCTTACGGGCGGAGCAGTACTCAGAGCAGTTTTTTCTGAAAGATACGACGGCTTGCCCGTGTATTTTGCCGCAAAGGCAAATAAAGAAATCAAGTCCTGCACAATTTCAGGTGACGCCGAAAATCTTGTCGCAGACCTGAATTTTGGCTCTATGAAAAATGAAAGCATCGAGCTAAAGGTTGGCATAAGCTTTGTAAGTGTTGAAAATGCAATGCTTAATCTTCAGGAGGAAACAGGCGACCTTGACTTTGACGGTGTAAGACAGAAAACACACGATAATTGGGAAAAACACCTTTCCGCCATTGAAATTGAAAGCACCGACGAGCAAATAAAGAAGAATTTTTATACCTCCCTTTATCACACAATGATAATGCCCACAAATTTCACCGATTTAAACGGCGAATACCTTGGCTTTGACAAAGAGGTGCACCTGGCAGAGGGCTACACCTACAGAACCGATATGTCCCTGTGGGATACCTGCCGAAACACCCACGCGTTATATATGCTTATAGAACCCCAGATTCAGAAGGACTGTCTTAATAGCCTTGTTGAAATGGCAAACACAGGGGGCGAGCTTCCCCGTTGGCCCATGGGTGCGGGCTATGCGGGCTCAATGTTCGGCGACCCTGCAAATATAGTAATAACCGAAAGCTACCTTAAAAATTACAGGGATTTTGACGTAGATGCCGCTTACGAGTATATGAAAAAATCCTCCGACGGCAAAACGGAAATTGTCGGCAGAGAGTATGCGGAGTATTATAATCAATACAGCTACGTGCCCAATGATATGGAGGGTGTAAGCAATAGCGTAAGCCACACCCTTGAATATGCATGGGAGGACGGCGCACTTTCCGAGCTTGCTTACGCCTTGGGCAAAACCGAGGACGGTGAAAAATACGCCGAAAAATCCGCCTATTACAAAAACATATTCGACACCGAAACAAAATACTTCAGAGCAAAAAACACCGACGGCAGCTTTGACAGTAATTTCACCCCCAAGATAAACTCCTATTTCGGCTTATCCTTCCTTGATAAGTACGTGGGCTGTTACTGTGAGGGTAGTGCAAACCATTGGCGATACAGCGCAATGCACGATATTGACGGTATGATTGAGCTTTTTGGCTCCGAGGAATACTTCGTTTCTGAGCTTGAAGCATTTATGGAGGGCGCCGCTCCTAACCGAGCCCATTGGAATCCCGGTGCGGGGTATTGGATTGGTAACCAACACGATATACATACCCCCTACCTTTTTGCAAATGCAGGCAGAAGCGACCTTACTCAGAAATGGGTACGATGGACCCTCGACAACCGCTTCAGCACCGATATTGACGGCCTTGACGGAAACGATGACGGGGGTACAATAAGCTCGTGGTACGTTTTCTCAGCAATGGGCTTTTACCCATTGGCAGGAACCGATAAATACTGGCTTGGCTCACCCAATGTTGACAGTGCCGAGCTTACCCTGCCCAACGGCAAAGCCCTTAAAATAACCGCACTTAATCAAAGTGCCGAAAACGTTTACGTTGAAAAGGTTACCTTTAACGGCAAAGATCTTACGGACGTATATATCTCCCACGCCGAGCTTATGCAGGGCGGCGAGCTTGTGTTTACAATGAGTAATACAAGTAAATAATTTGTTCAATACAGAAAAACCGCAACTCCTGATTAAAGGAATTGCGGTTGTTATATTTTATGCAGTATATCCGTTTGTCATAGGCAACTTCGTTGCGCATAACTTCATTTTTGTGTTCGCAAGCGAATGAAGTTCAAATAAATTTGCAATGAAGTTATCTGCTAAAGCAGATAAACGAAGTTGTATTCTGCGAACACAAAATAAAAAAGACATCCGATTGGATGTCTTTTGGTGCGAGAGACGGGACTTGAAGGGCTGGAAAACTCACAAAACCCACAAAATCAATGATTTCTTTCAAGGAACAAAGTCCTGCCGAAAAGCAAAATAAATATTCTCATAATCCCTCAAAATCCCAAAACTAATTCCCTAAAAATGCCCGAATTAAAAACGAGAATTTGCGATTTTCTCTTGTATTTTATAGCCTTTTCTATGCGAGAGATGGGCTTCGGAGAAGTGAGGGACTATGGGCAGAAAAAGACCCCACTCGTGAGGAGTGGGGATATCTGTTAGTTAGATTGGGTAATCAGGTAAGAGAAATCGGATGTTGAGCCATCGGAGGCAGGCAATTTTACGGTTAGGATGAAATCATCTGTAAGGTTGTCAGCTTCAACAGGTATCTCAATATAGGAACGATATGTTTCTGCAATACCGGGTTCTAATACAAAGTGCCAACTGTACACAGGGGGAGTTGCATTGTTACCTGTGGATTTCCATTCACCTGTACCCGGTACATATTCTGCACAGTCAACTTGTTTGTCAGAAACAACATCTTTATATTCTGCCTCAACAAGAGGTAATACACCGTTGTAGTTTGTTCTGTCGATGTTATTGATGGTGTAAGTGAATGTTGCATAAGTGTTACCTTTAGCACAAACAAAGGGATTATCGTTATCTTCCTGTGCATTATATTCTTTGGGTGAACCATAGTTGTCATCCATTACATTATTTAAAGCTATTGCTAATGCAGCTTTGTCTAAAGTGAATTCAAGAATATCACTTGAAACAGTATCTCCTATTTTGTAGTATGTGTCTGTTTTACCATTCGATAAAGCATCACAACTCACAAAAGAAACGCACATAACAACAATTAATGTTAAAGCGACAAATTTTTTCATAGAAAGACCTCCTATATATATTATTTAGGCTCATTATAGAACAATTTGTTCTTGGTGTCAATAGAACAGTTTGTTCTTGCGTATAATTTAAATGGTGATTATATGCGATTTCAGAGAATACGAGATTTGCGAGAAGATGCAGACTTAACCCAAACAGAAATGGGTAAAGCAATAAATTTACCACAAAGGACCTATGCCTATTATGAAAGCGGAGAACGAACAGTGCCACCTGAGGTTTTGATTTCTCTTGCAAAATATCATAAAACGACAGTTGATTATATACTCGGCTTAACCGATAAAAGATAAAACCGCAACTCCTTGATATTAAGGAATTGCGGTTTTGTTATTTATCATTTATTTTCTTTTCAATAGTAATACAAGATGAGGTTAACATTCTTTGTATTCTGCCACAGAGGTTTCTGTATTTTTTGAAGGTTTCTTCTTTTATTTCAATTAATATTATTTATTGATATTTTCTTTTGTGGTGGTAATTGAGGAAATCAACATTCTTCTGATTGTACCACAGGAATTTTGTAATTGATTATATTTCTGTTCAGACATATAGTGGGTTTCAAAAAGCAATTCTAACCAATACTCAGTCTCAAAGCATTCTTTTTGAGCAATTTCTAATTTAGATATAAAATCCTTTTTTCCTTGTGCGTACTGTGCTTCGTGCAGATTAGCACCTATTGAAGTTGCACATCTGAGCAACTGATTTGTTAAAACGGTTTCTTTATGCTCTGTTTTTATGTCTTTGCAAACAAAAACTACTTCCTTTGCAAACTCTTTCGCTTTATCTCTCAAAATGCTTTTTGACATAAAACTTCACCTCGAAAAGATTATATATGAAAAATAATTGGTTTTCAAGTTATATTCCGCTTATGGCGGAGTGATATATTTTGCAAAAACAAAATGTGATATTTCTGCTGTTGGCAGAAGTGATATTCTATTCGCATTTAACTCGGCTTTAGCCGAATATCACTGCGTAGCAATATCACTTTCGAAGAAAATAGAACTCGCGTAAGCGAATAGAACTGCACCAAAAAAAGGACGACACCCTTTTGGGTGTCTCTTTTTTTGGTGCGAGAGACGGGACTTGAAGGGCTCTGCCCAACATTCGCTGCGTTTCACTTGCGAACACGCGATTGTGTTCGCCTGCGGCGAGGGGGTTCAAGTCCCTA
>JAZNSG010000059.1:0-2278 GCA_045591035.1 Clostridia bacterium
GTCTCCTTTGTGTTGCAAGTTGACTGTGAAAGGAAGCAATCGCCGTTTGACATGTCCTTGAAGACAACAGGGCGATATGATGCTGGATGAAGATCTTTTTTCATTATCGTAATGTTTTTAAATTTTTATTTGCTGGTAACAAATGTAGTGTAATGGCTTTCGAGGTGCAAAGGTAATAAATCTTTTCTTTATGGCAAAATGTTTGCCTTTTATTTTTTCTCTTCAAGGAACTTCGAAATACTTAAGAATAGAATCATATGCGAAATATCTATAAATTCGTTCCTATCGCTCATATAATGGCCTTAAAATCTTTTTATCCTGCTGCATTGTTGATAATATTCTTGCAACAATGGTTTTTTGATGATATCTTTGTTGCGTGCAATTTGATTGTGTAAAATTAAAAGGATGGGTTTATGGAGCTGTATGATTTTATTGTCAGGGATAATGCCGGTAAAGAGGTGGCGATGTCGGCATTCAGGGGCAAGGTGCTGCTTATTGTGAACACTGCTACCGGTTGTGGATTTACGCCCCAATACGAGGGACTTCAGAAATTGTATGCGCGGTATAGCTCTCAAGGATTCGTGATATTGGATTTCCCATGTAACCAGTTCGGGCATCAGGCGCCGGGCAGCGACGCTGAAATAGATAGCTTCTGCACTTTTAAGTACGGTACTACTTTCCCTCGCTTTGGCAAAGTGGATGTTAACGGGGAAAATGCCTCTCCTTTATTCACGTATCTTAAAAAGCGTGCGGGTGGTTTTCTCGGGGACCGCATCAAATGGAATTTCACAAAGTTTCTTGTTTCTCGTGAGGGTAGTGTGGTCAAAAGATATGCGCCAATGACTGCGCCTGAAAAAATTGAAACAGATATAAAGTCATTGTTATGAATGAGATGCTTAAACTTGAGAATCAATTGTGCTTCCCTCTTTATGCATGTGCCAAGGAGGTGGTAAGGCGTTATACACCTCTTCTTGAGCCATTGGGTCTTACCTATACGCAGTATATTGCCATGATGGTGCTTTGGGAGCACAAGAGTATTACGGTAAAGGAAATGGGGAAGAAATTGTACCTTGATTCGGGAACGCTTACTCCTATGCTGAAGAAGATGGAAAAGGCGGGGTGGCTTGTACGCGAGAGATCGAAGAGTGATGAGCGTGTTGTTGTTGTGACGATTGCTCCTGAGGGCGAACGGCTGCAAGAAAAGGCTGCTGACGTCCCTTTGAAAATGTCCCGGTGCGTAAAACTGGCTGATGACGAGGCTGCGCAGCTCTATTCGTTATTGAATGTTTTACTTAAGGAAATGTAAATTCTTGTATCTATGAAAAAACACAAATGCAGTGATTGTCCTATGAGGGCAAAGTTCGATGAGAATCCCAAGTCATTTGCCGGCCGTTTCTGGCGTTGGCATATAAATTTCTGTCCTGGGTGGAAGTCTTATTTCAAGAGCCTTCCTGTTGGTGAACAAGAGGCTGTACGTGGTAAGTATCACTTTACAAAGTACCAATGATGTCATTAAGGCGGCGCAAGCCTCTTTATTATGCGGCAGCCCTGCTCTGGGGTGTGCCAGGTACTGTAATTGCCATAAAAGGTGTTATGGCCTACACTTCTGTTGCCAAGCAAAGTCTTTGGTATCTCTTCCCGGTAACAATTGCAGTGATGATTGGCTTTTTCTTTATGTTCAGTCGCATTGTAGCGCGTTATGTATCAAGAATAGATTCTTTGCCGGCCAACAAGGTTACTCTGCTGAATACGTTTCCTCTCCGCGGTTGGCTGCTGATGTTTTTTATGATGGGGCTTGGATTGGCTTTAAAGTCTGTTCCGGATTTGTCAGTTGCATTTGTAGCCTCTTTCTATTCCGGGTTAGGGCCGATGCTTCTTCTTTCGGCTGTGAAATTTGTGCTCCGTGCGCGGTAAATGGTAAACGAAGAAGTCGGCGAGTTTGTGTTATAAAAGGGGCTAAAAATGAAGTGAGGTGACCCGAAAGTCACCCCCCCCCTTGTTTTATGCAAAAAAACTCGTCGATATCTGTTTTATTGACTCGTTTTTCTGTTGCAAAAAAAACTCGTCGATAAAATTGCACGCAATTTCATTCTACATACAGTACCAAGCCTTTGAGGTATTCGCCCTCGGGGTGATATATGTTCACAGGGTGATCGGCCGGCTGTGTAAGCTGGTGCAATATGCGCACATTGCGCTTTGCCATGGCTGCCGCCGTGAACACCGCTGTGCGGAAATTCTCTTTGCTGACTACCTGTGAACATGAGAATGTGAACAGGAT
>JAZNSG010000060.1:0-2511 GCA_045591035.1 Clostridia bacterium
AACAGGGTCAATTACTTATACAAATAAAACCCATTTCCTTTAATTCTCTGCGATTCAGAAAAAACAATAAACGCGTCACTATCAATCGCCAAAACTTTTTTCTGAAACTCCTCTGTTTCGCTTTCTTTAAGAGTACAAAAAAGCATCTTTTTTTCGGCATCGGTATATACTCCCTTTACGTCAAGTAGTGTAACACCCCTCGGCGATGTTGAAACAAGGGTTTTGGATATTTCTTCTCCACTATCGGTTATAACAAATGCAATTTTGGAAATATTTAATTTACTTATTATAAGGTCGATGTAATAACTTGAAATAAACAATGTAAAGATGCCGAAAAGGATAAGTTCTACATCCCTGAACACAAGGAAAGATATCGCTATAATAACACCGTCAACAAATAAAAGCAGCTTTCCTATAGGAACTGTTGGGAATTTAGATTGAATAATTCTTCCTATAATATCAGTCCCGCCTGTTGAAGCGCCTGCAGCAAAGCTCATTCCAATACCAAATCCATACAATGCACCGCCAAATATAGTGGCAAGTATAAGGTTTTGTGTATAAATCGGAATAAGTCCAAAAATTTGTGTGAATATTGATAAAAGGGTTATACCAATCAATGTTTTGCATATAAATGCTTTTCCAAGAACATTAAGTCCCATAAGCAAAAACAATATATTAATCAAAAAAAAGCTTATACCGGGCTGTATGTCAAAGGTATGAAACAATATGGTGGATATGCCGGATGCTCCTCCACCTACAATTTTATTTGGGGTGAGAAACGAGCCTATAGCAAAACCGGTAATCATAGTTCCCAAGACCGTAAAAAGAAAAGCTTTTGATTTTTTCATTTTTCTATCACCTTATATTTGTAAATTTTAGTCTTTAGTTTAGTCACTCCGTAACCTAAAACATTTTACCATAAAAGGAAAAATAACACAACCTTTTTTGTATAAATTAAGCCAATTTTATTTTATAATTTTTTGATATTTCTTATTGACAAACTATTCCTCACGTGCTATAATGTTTCAGTTAAATGTAAACTTGTGTACATTTGACGTAAATAAAAATACGCACATCATACGATTGCCGGGGCAGTGCTAGAATACCCATGACAGCTCCCCGTCAAAATGACTATGGTGGAGGTATAAAACTTTTGGAGGTGTAAAATCATGGGAGTTATTCAAATGAAGCAGTTGCTTGAAGCAGGTGTTCACTTCGGACACCAGACCCGTCGTTGGAATCCTAAAATGGCGGAGTACATTTTTACAGAAAGAAACGGTATCTACATTATCGACTTGCAGAAGACTGCAAAGAAGATTGAAGAAGCTTACTTCTTCGTTCGTGACATCGTTGCTGACGGTGGTACAGTATTGTTTGTAGGTACAAAGAAGCAGGCTCAGGATGCAATCCGTGAAGAGGCTGAAAGAACAGGTATGTTCTTTGTAAACGCAAGATGGCTTGGTGGTATGCTTACCAACTTCAAGACAATCAAGAGAAGAATCGACAGACTCTATCAGCTTAAGAAGATGAACGAAGACGGTACAATGGAACTTCTTCCCAAGAAGGAAGTTTTAAAGCTTAACCTTGAAGAAGAACGTCTTGAAAAGTACCTTGGCGGTATCAAGGAAATGAAGGATCTTCCTGCTGCTATGTTCGTAGTTGACCCAAGAAAAGAAAAGAATGCTATTGCAGAAGCTCACAAGCTTGGTATCCCGGTTATTGCTATCGTTGATACAAACTGTGACCCTGAAGAAGCGGACTTCCCAATCCCCGGTAACGACGATGCTATCCGTGCCGTAAAACTTATTGTTTCTACAATCGGTAACGCTATAATCGAGGGCAAGCAGGGCGAACAGTTTACACTTGAAGCTGAAACTGAAACCGAATCTGAAGAAGAAGTTTCTTTGGATATGATCGAAGAATAATCTAAATTTAAACTAAGAAAGCGAGTGAAATAAAATGGCATTTACTGCACAAGACGTTAAAAACCTCAGAGAAATGACAAACTGTGGTATGATGGATTGTAAGAAGGCTCTTACCGAGACAGACGGCGATATGGACAAGGCTGTTGAATACCTCAGAGAAAAGGGTATTGCTACAGCAGTTAAAAAGTCCGGCAGAATCGCATCTGAAGGTCTTGTTACTTCAGTAGTATTCGGAAACGTTGGCGTTGTTGTTGAAATCAACACTGAAACTGACTTCGTTGGTAAAAACGCAGAGTTCCAGAAGTTCGTTATGGACGTTGCTGAATGTATCGCAAAGACAAATCCCGCTGATGTTGAAGCTCTTAAGGCTGAAAAGCTTTACGACGCTCAGACAGTTGGCGAAGCTCTTACCGAAAAGATTGCTACTATCGGTGAGAACATGAATCTCCGTCGTTTTGAACGCTTTGAAGGTGTAAACGAAGCTTACATCCATGGCGGCGGCAAAATCGGCGTTTTGGTTAACTTTAAGCTCAGCGACGAATCAAAGGCTCAGGAACCTGCTTTCCGTGCTGCAGCAAAAGACGTT
>JAZNSG010000061.1:0-38520 GCA_045591035.1 Clostridia bacterium
TGGCAAAGGAGAACGATATAGATGCACTCTAATTATTGTTTTTCTTTGCAGTATTTATTGATGAGATTAACACCCTTTTAATTTCAAGACAATCTTTAAGTAAAGACTCACCTTCTTCATTTGTCAGTAATTCTGATTTAACAAGCAATCTTAGCCAATATTCAGTTTCAGCAGTTTCTTTTAATGAGATATGTAATTTCGATATAAAATCAGCCTTACTTTGTCCATAATTGGCTTCATTTATGTTCGCACCAATACTTGTACCACTTCTAACTATTTGCTTTGATATAATAGTTTCTTTCTTATCTTTAACTAAATATCTTTGTAACTTAATTATCCTTGCTGCAAAATCTATTGATTTATCAATTAAAATGTTTTCCTTCATTATCATCACCCAAAACATTATATCATTAAACCCAAAGAATTTCAATTATTAATTATTCATTAGACGAAGGCGACTTCATCATTCATTATTCATTAAAAAATCCTGTCGGACTTAATGAATGATGAATATTGAATAATGAAAAATGAATAATACAAAACAAAAAATCCTATCTTTCGACAGGATTTTTTGTTTTGGTGACTCCGAGGGGAATCGAACCCCTGTTACCGCCGTGAAAGGGCGGTGTCTTGACCGCTTGACCACGGAGCCATATGGTGGAGGGAGATGGATTCGAACCATCGAAGCGAGACGCAACAGATTTACAGTCTGCCCCCTTTGGCCACTCGGGAACCCCTCCATATAATGGAGCTGGTGATGGGACTCGAACCCGCAACCTGCTGATTACAAATCAGCTGCTCTGCCAATTGAGCTACACCAGCTTACCTATTTTGCCGTTCGCTGTTGCGACCAGCAGAGACTATAATACCATAAATCACAAAGCTTGTCAACACTTTTTTAAAAAATTTTTAGTTTTTTGTGATTTCCAAACAGTATATAGTCTTTTTTTGTATTATTAAAGACTCATATATCTATACACTCTACAGAAAAACCATTTTCATAAGTTTCAAGAATCCCACAACTCCTTGAAGCACTTCCCGGATTGAACATAACCACATCCCCGATACTTTCTTTCATTCTTTTGTGGGTATGTCCAAATATACAAAGCTGTGCGCTGAGCTTTTCTGCGTGTTTAAAAAGCTTTGCCGCAGAATACTTGACCCCGTAATTATGCCCGTGGGTCAGAAAAATCTTTACCCCGTCAAATTCAAACAACCTGTCCTCTGCTGCATCGCAAAAATACGACTCATTATTTCCCTTAACCGAAACAACCGGAATATTCGGATACATTATCTCCAAATCCTCAACATCCCTTTGAACGTCACCTGCGTGAATTATCATATCCACGGGACCAAATCGTTCTATTGCTTCCATCATAGGATTAAATTGTTTATGAGAATCACTGAATATTATGGCTCGCATAAATACCACTCAACCTTTATTTTGTTTTATTTTCTATTTTACCATACCCGGAACTTTTTGTCACTATTTTATTTATCTGACATATAATGCTATATAAGAAGCTAATCAGGGAACAGTTTCCATTTGCCAAACATCCCTGCAATTTTTATGAAAGGTGCGAATATTATGAATATACAAGACTTAATAGCAAGAGCAAACCCCCAAATGCTATCCCAGGCACTGGGCAAAATAAGTTCTTCTCTTACCCCTGAGCAACTATCTCAAGCAGAAGCTGCTATAAAATCCTTTAACTCACCACAAAATCCCATGAACAACCTTAACGCCGAACAACTCCTTGCTCAGCTTAAAAGTGACCCTGAGCTTATAAAACAACTGTCCAAAAACCCCGAGCTTTTAGCAAAGCTCCAAGGCATAATTAAAAAATGAGACCGTTTAGCAACTAATATATTGAAAAGGAGAGGTAGCAAATGGACGCAAGCAATGATATATCAAAAGCCATAGACACTGTTCAGCAGCTGCTTTCCGACGAAAACAGCGGAGAAAAAATCCAGGACATCCTTGGCCTCCTTTCCACAACGCAAGAGCAAGAATCAGGCAACGCTCAATCAAACCAACCGGCATTTGACCTTTCCTCGTTGTTTTCAAACAATACCAGCCAGGATGATGACAGCGGAATAGATATGGCAACCATAATGAAAATGGCAAATGTTCTGTCTGCTATGAACAGTCAAAACACCGACCCGGGTTCAGCATTTTTAAAAACTCTAAAACCTTTCCTTAATGACAATCGCAGGTCAAAGCTCGACCAGGCACAAAAATTGCTGAAAATTGCAAAAGCAATAAAGATTTTTAAAAACGAAAAATAATCCCCGGCACTTAGAAAGGAGGTGTCCGAAATATATCAACGCTATTCACAAACAACTACAAATCAAAACAATCGGAGCGGCACAGCGGCTCCTTCTTCGCATTCCCAAAACATTCAACAAAAGCCTCAACTCCAAAGTCCCGAGCCAAGCAACCAGACGCCTCAAGTCCAAAGTCCTGAGCTACGGAAAGAAAAAGTTGGCATATCTTCTCGTCCACATCCTTCATCCAGGTCTAATCCCGACCGGGAAAAACCGGATAATAACAGCTGCAAAAAAAGGGATTCTCACTCAAAAAAATCCGCCTCTTTTACCGATGTTCTCCACGGGTTTATTCCCTCAACGCTATACAACCCAAAAACGAAAAAGGTCTTTGGTGTTTTCAAAGCGGAGGACATCCTCCTCGCTGCACTAATTCTTCTTTTTCTGGAAAAGGAAGATGAAGACAATACCCTTCTCGCCTTGGCGCTTCTTTATGTTCTTGTCTCAGAATATATTGACCTTCCGCAAATATCTCTTTAATGGAATATCCTTTCCCTTTTCTTCATATATATACAAAAAAACAACACTAAATTGAAGCGAGGTAAAAATCCATGTCTTTAAAGCTACAAAAAGAACACATAAATCTTTCTGATACCGTATGTTCAAAATACTGTCAAACCACAGTAGAAAGTGACATCATCGTTCCGGACATAAAACCGGATATACTGAAAGTTCTTCAGATAAGCAACTCAATTTTAATCACCAAGAAAACCATCCAGGCTGATAAAGTATATATCCAGGGTATTGTTCGCGGAAACATTCTCTATGTTCCTGACCTTGACGAGCCCCGTGGTATAAAATCCATACCCTTCACTATGGACTTCAGTCACAGTGCAGACGTAAGTGGTGCGACTCCCGATATGAATTTATGGATTGATGCTGATTGCAGCAATACCGACTACACTCTGGTTAACAGTCGAAAATTAAATCTGAAATGCAAGGCCGGTTTCTCGCTAAGGCTTACACGTACCTGTGAGATTGATATTTCTACAGGAATTGATGATAACCCTGATGTTTTCACAAAAAACAAAAAAATGAAAATATACAATCCTTGCATCAACACCGAACGCAGCGTGGTAATAAAGGAGAAATTGGAAATCCCCGAAGGGAAACCATCCATTTGTGAAATACTCAAGCTTTCCGCTAAGACCTGTGCCGTTGATATGAAAATCACGAATGAAAAAGCCGCCATTAACGGTGAAATAGTAGTCAGTGCACTCTATTGCCGGGACGATGGCAATCCCGAATTCATCGAGCAAACTATTCCTTTCAGTGAAATTATAGAAATTGACGGACTTAATGAATGTATGAGTGGCGAAATAGAATGCTCTATCTGTGACCAATATTTTGAAATTTGCACCGACAGTGACGGAGACAAACGAATCCTGAGCTGCGAATTTACCCTGAACATGGCTATAAGCACCTATTCTACCCTTGAATGCAGTGCTATTGAAGATGCCTATTGTTCAAAGGGAAATCTGAACCTTGAAAAAGCCTCCTACACTATTGAGCAGCTTATTGAAAGCACAGCCGCCCAATGTCCCCTGAAAGAATCCGTCGGGATACCTGACTATTTACCTGAAATCCACCGTCTATGCGACTATGAAGCATCTTCAAACATTGAAAATATTTCCATAACCACAGATGCAGTCACCATAAACGGTTACATAACCTGCAATCTCCTTTATCTTACCCAGGACCCCACATCTCCGGTTGCCGGCTTTACCCATATTCTTCCCTTCAGCCATACATTTAATATCCCCGGAGTAACAGAGGATACCCTGTGCGATGTCAAAGCCGACACCGAGCACATAGGATGCACCATTGACGGAGCTCGACTTCTGACACTACGTGCCATTGTATCCCTCAGCATAAAAGCAATATGCCCCGAAAAAGCTCAACTGATATCTGAAATAACTCCGGAAGAAACATCCTCTCTCCCAAAATGTCCGTCCATGACCATCTACTTTGTTCAAAAAAATGATACTCTTTGGGATATAGCAAAGCGTTACCGCATCTCTCCGGAATCAATTATCTCCACAAACGGAGCCGAAACCGAAATTCTTAAACCGGGTACCCGCCTGATTCTCCTGAAGCATCACTAATACAAAAAGGCTGTAGATTTTTCTACAGCCTTTTTATTCGTTAAAATTTGTTATACTACCATCTCTCAAAACAACTAAAACTCGCGTTTCAAAATCTTTAACACTTTGGCAAACCGTCTCAAATGCAATCCTCGGAAAGTTGTTTTCCTCGCTCAGATGTCCAAGAATAATCTCCCTTGTCCCCGAAGCCGCCAAAGCCCTTGCAACATAGCCCGAATCATCATTGCACAAATGTCCCCGTTCACCCTTTATTCTGCACTTAAGCTCGTAGGGATAGCTCCCAGCATCAAGCATCAACGAGTCATAATTCGCCTCAAGCAAAACCTGTCCACTCCCGGAAATCGCCGACAATATCTCATCAGACACAAATCCCATATCCGTTGCAACAGCAACCTTTTCGAAGTTCTTTTCAAAGGTATATCCCACCGAATCCACTGCATCATGAGGGGTTCTGAAGCTTTTCACCCTTATCTGATTTATGTAAAAATCCACTCCGGTATCAAAAACTCTTATATTTTCATCAGCAATTTTCCCGAGCTGAGTTTTTATATGTCTCCAGGTATCCTCATTGGCAAAGATAGGCAAATTATATTTTCTTGAAGCAATTCCAATCCCTTTTATGTGGTCACTGTGCTCATGGGTAACCAAAATTCCAAAAATCTCGTCCCCTGAAATCCCCATTCTATGGAGTCCCTGTTCCAGAGCCTTCCCGCTTACACCGCAATCCACCAAAATATTTGTTTCTCCGTCCGTCACAATCGTAGCATTCCCCTTGCTGCTGCTCCAAAGAGGAATAATTCTTAATCCAAACAAACCTGCATCCTGCCTTTCTATATATACAAAGCCGCACCGATAATGGGTGCGGCTTTATTTAAAATCCTACGCTATAACCGGTGTGCGGTCTTTATCCCCGTCAACACGTCTCGTAATCTGAGCCCCGATAGCTCTTAACTTTTGTTCAAAATTCTCATAGCCACGGTCAATATACTGAAGATTATAGACCTCCGTCACCCCGTCAGCCATAAGCCCCGCAATCACCAATGCCGCTCCGGCCCTCAGGTCGGTAGAAGAAACAGGCGACCCTGCCAACCGTTCACCGCCTTCAACAACAGCAATTCTGCCATCCACACTTACACTTGCGCCCATACGGCGAAGCTCTTCAACATACTTATACCTGTTGTCCCACACATTTTCGGTAACAATGCTGGTTCCTTCAGCCCTGGTTAAAAGTGTAAGCATCTGCGGTTGCAAATCTGTGGGGAATCCGGGATAAGGCATTGTCTTAACATTCACCTTTTTAAGAGGTCGGTCACATCTCACTCTTACACTCTCGTCATATTCCTCAATTTCTACACCCATTTCCGAAAGCTTGGCAGAGATAGAATCCAGATGCTTCGGAATAACATTTTTAATAATCACATCTCCGCCCGTAGCAGCCGCCGCAATCATAAAAGTTCCCGCTTCAATCTGGTCAGGAATAACCGTATATGTCCCGCCATGAAGCTTTTCAACACCTTTAATTTTTATAACATCAGTACCGGCACCTTTGATGTTCGCGCCCATACAGTTAAGAAAGTTAGCCACATCAACGATATGGGGTTCCTTCGCTGCATTTTCAATAATAGTCAATCCCTCAGCCATAGTCGCCGCAAGCATAACATTTATAGTCGCACCAACAGAAACCTGGTCCATATAAATCCCGTCGCCCAAAAGTCTGTCGGCTCTTATGTCCACAAGTCCACGGTCAACAGAATATTCCGCACCCAATGCAACAAATCCCTTGAGATGCAAATCTATAGGTCTGACCCCGAAATCACAACCTCCGGGCATAGCAACTCTTGCCTGTTTAAAACGCCCCAAAAGCGCCCCCATAAGATACGAAGACGCCCTTATTTTACTCACCATTTCATAAGGAGCCTCAAAACAATCGAGCTGTCTTCCGTCTATCCTTAAAACACCCTTGTCAACAAACTCAGCCTTTCCACCAAGCTGATTTATAATATCTATAAGCACGTAAGTATCACTGACCGCAGGTACATTCTCAATAATGCACACATCATCAACCAAAAGAGCCGCCACAATCAGCGCCACCGCTGAATTTTTGGCTCCACTGATTTCCACCTCGCCCTCAAGCTTGGCACCGCCCAGAATTACATACTTTTCCATCTTTTCACCTGCTTTTTCTTGTGATTATGTAAACAGTCTCTCAAAAAATCAATTTTTTAAACTCATTTGATGCAGATTTTGCAAAAATAATTATATAACCCATAACATTGTACCACACCAATAGTCCAAAATCAACCCCTATTTTTACCAAAACAAAGGTCACAACCACAAGATATTGTGTTTTATACCATAATATGCCTTTTTTCACCCAGTTCAATCCCAATTTTCCCGTTGGACATATCCACAAGTTCAGCTGAGAATGCGGATACATCTGCATCGGGAACAAAAACCGCCGCTGTCACCTTGTCCGAATAATCAATCTCACCCATCGGCAATCCACGCCCGGCAATCACACTCTCAAGTTTCCCCCAAAGAGAATAGTCACACTCAATCTGAGCCTCACAGCAAAGCATCATGGTCACAGGCTCTGCTGACTCAATCCCCATTTTTGCAGATTTCGAATAAGCATGAACAAGTCCGCCCGTCCCAAGAAGAATCCCGCCAAAATATCGTGTAACAACAACTACAATGTCAGAAAGGCCCTCTTTTTTTATCATATCAAGAACAGGCAACCCCGCAGTCCCCGCAGGCTCACCATCATCGCTGTAACGCTGAATATTATTTTCCTCCAAAACATAAGCATAAACATTATGTCGCGCGTCCCAGTGTCGTTTCTTTATATCCTCAAGAAACTCCAGGGCCTCTTCCTCAGTTTTCACAGGTCTCACAGAAGCAATAAACCGAGACCGCTTTTCCACAAGCTCTGCCTCGCCCTCATAACGCACAGTTCTGTAACTCTCTTTCATCCTAATGCTCCCTCTTATGTACATTCTTTATATATGCCATTATATAATAATTTCAAGACCATTGTCAATTAAAAGAAACATAAAATTTAAAGAAGAAGCCATCCCGTCACAATAACTGCAAGAATCATCCCGGTAACATCCGCCACCAAAGCGGACTTCACCGTATGCCTGATGTCTTTTATCCCTATCGCTCCAAAATAAACAGCAACAGTATAAAAAGTTGTCTCCGTGGATCCCATCATTACCGAAGCTATCTTTCCCGGAGGTGAATCCGCACCAAATCTCTCAAAAATATCGTTCACAATAGCAATAGACCCACTCCCCGAAACCGGCCTCAAAAACGCTAAAGGCAAAACCTCACCGGGCATACCCAAAGCCTCCGTAACAGGAGCAAAAACCCTGCACAACAAATCAACCGTCCCCGACTCACGAAGCATATAAATAGCGACCATAAGCCCCACCAAAGGCGAAACAATTCCAAACATACTCTCAAGTCCCGACTTAGCTCCCACAGTAAAACTTTCAAACACGTTTACTCTTTTGATAAGTCCAAACCCTACAATTCCAACAATCATCAAAGGCACCGCAAGAATTGAAACAATCCTCAAATCAACTTGTTCCTCTTTTGAAACAGCTTGGTGGCAATAACCCCAAAAATCAGGGCACAAACACTGCAAATCCACACGGGCACAACTACCTCCGAGGGGTTTTGAGCGTCGTACATTTGTCTCATAGCAATTACCGTGGAGGGAATAAGCTGAATAGACGCTGTATTTATGACAACAAACATACACATCTCATCAGACGCCACATCTCTCTTGCCATTCACCTTATGAAGCTCTTTCATGGCAGCAATCCCCAAAGGCGTTGCAGCATTTCCCATTCCAAGGATATTAGCAACCATATTCATAACAATTCCCCGCATAGCCAATGACTTCTCATCAAGATTGGGAAAGATTAATTTCGTAATAGGTCTCAAAACCCTTGCAAACCCACGGACAAGTCCCGAATCCTCAGCTATCCTCGCAATCCCTGACCAAAGACACATTGCCCCCAAAAGACCTATACAGGTCTCAACTGCCTGAGCCGCCCCGTCCAACGCCCCCGCTGTAAGGTTCTCAAGTCTGCCCGTCACCACAGCTGTCACAAACGACAGCACAATCATTCCGCCCCATATTTTGTTCAGCAACTTCCATTCCTCCAAAATAGCTCTTTTTGAAATACTATTCAAAAGTTCAATGGAATATTTGTCTTGTTGCCTTTTATTTTTGTTTTGGCTTGAAAATTATTGCCGCTAAAAATCCAAAAAACACAGACGCCGCAATTCCACCGGCTGCCGCAGCTGTGCCACCTGAAAATATTCCGACAATTCCCTTTTCATCAATCCCCTTCATAACCCCTTTTGCAAGAGTATTGCCAAAACCGACAATTGGCACCGTTGCTCCGGCTCCCCCAATTTCAATCACCTTGTCATAAAGCCCGAACATTCCAAGAAACACCCCAACAATCACAAAAAGTGTCAGTATTCGTGCAGGTGTAAGCTTTGTTTTATCCACAAGAACTTGTGCAATGGCACAAATAAGTCCCCCAACCCAGAATGCATTGAAATATTGCATACTAATCCACCTTTCATTCCATATCAGCACAAATGGCAACTGCATGTGCCACCGAGGGAATAGACTCCCCCTGCAAACTTGACGTAGGGCTAAGCAAAGCCCCTGTTCCAACAAACAAAACCCTGTTTGCCAACCCATTTTTAATCATATCCATAACATATCCGCAAAGGGTAATCGCGCCACAGCCACAACCCGAACCTCCGGCATGAACATCCTGAGCTTTAAGGTCAAATACCATACAGCCACAGTCGTTATAGTTGTGACTCAGGTCAAGCCCCTCATCAGCTGCCATTTCTATTGCAATCCCTTTTCCCACGCTCCCCAGGTCTCCCGTCAGAATAAGGTCATAGTCCCGGGGGGTTTGCCCCGTATCCCAGAAATGCCGGACCAATGTATCAACAGCAGCAGGAGCCATTGCCGCCCCCATGTTATTTGCATCAGATATCCCTGCATCAACAATCTTCCCCGAGGTGAAATGCGTAACAAACGGGCCTTTCCCGTCCCGGCTGAGAACAACCGCTCCCGAGCCTGTCACCGTCCACTGCGCCGTAGGTGTCCTTTGTCCGCCATATTCAAGGGGAGTTCTGTACTGTCTCTCGGCTGTGCAAAAATGACTTGACGTCACCGCCGCCGCACAATTTGCAAACCCTCCGTCAATCATAACCGACGCAAGTCCCAAAGTCTCTGCCATGGTTGAACAAGCTCCATAAACCCCCAAAAACGGAACTTCAAAATCCCGAAAAGCAAATGTTGAGCTTATGCACTGATTAAGAAGGTCCCCGGCAAAAAGATACTGGATTTGAGCCACATCAATCCCGGATTTCTCCACAGCCCTGATTAATGCCGCCTTTTGCATCTTGCTCTCGGTCTTTTCCCAGGTATCCTCGCCCCATTCAGCATCCGCCAAAACACGGTCAAAATACTTTCCAAGGGGACCTTCACCCTCTTTTTTCCCCGCAACAGCCGCCACGCCCAAAATATTTACACCGCGAGACATTTTCACTGTCTGTGCTCCAAGTCGCTTGTCCATAGCTTCCCTCCGTTCTTTTTTTCTATCTTTATTATCTGTATTATCAGCAATTTTTATAAAAATATTCTGTTGAATCTCAGGAGATTCTTCACTCCGTTCAGAACGACACCTCAACCCCCTTATCATTCCGAGGTAAGCGTCAGCGACGAGGAATCTCAAGAGATTCTTCACTGCGTTCAGAATGACAGCGGGGGGCAGTTCAGAATGACACCACGCAAGGCTTAGCGTGGTTTTCGTCATACAAAAAAGAGAGCCCGTAGGCTCTCTTTTAGAATTTATCTAATTTTAAAATTAGAAAAGATCTGTGATATCCATTGCAGTGTAAACCTTACTGTTGTAGGCTACAGTATCAAACTTGCTTTGAACTCTATTCAAAGGATATCCATTTGTGATAGTATCCCACATATAAAGCATAACTTTACCGCCTGCGTTAATGCTGTCTTCGCTAACAGTGATTGCTACTTTACCATCTGATGTAACATCAGCTGTAGCATAACCCATATCAACAAGGATATCGTTGCTGTTATAAACTGCTACAATAGGTGTCATTGAAGTATCAGTAGGAGCTACATTAAGGTTAACTGTGTATGTGCCGCCTGACTTTGAAACATCGCCTGCAATTGCAGTTTTTTCAAGAACCTGAAGGTTGTCGATAAACCATTCGCCACTTCCAGTATACTTAAATGTAATCTCGTTTAACCAGCCCCAGTTTGAAGCACCTTGTCCAGTTCCGCTTGCTTTGATTTCACCATCACCAACAAGTACAAATGGGTCATCTGAACCCTTTTCTTTGCAATAAAGTTTGGTGTAAATCGGGGGATCCGCAGAAGCTCCGCCGGCTCTTGTGCAGCGAACATCAATCTTGTAGGTGTACCACTTGCCTGCTTTTGCAGCATCTGCCGGAATAATTATTAAACCTGTATCTCTCTTCATAGTACCAGTGTTATGATAAGGACCTGTGTACCAAATCGAGAGGTTTGCATCTGCGCTATTGTTGTAAACGTCAACCAAAATGGTCATTTCGTCATTAAGGTCAATACTGGAGAAGCTTGCCTTACTACCAGTCGCTCCCGTCATACCATTCGTTATCTTCATATAGGAGTTATCACCGGATGTAACACGAGTGCACAAACCACTATCAGACTCAAGCATCGAGGTGCCTACTGTTTCCATATCATAGGTAACATGAACGCCATCAAATATACCGGGTTCTTCGTTATAGAAGAATACGTTGTCTATGTTATACTCTGTCAGCAAGTATTCCTGCTTTGAAACACCCCAAGCGGGAACATAGTATGTTGCAGCGTTTGTTGTACACATATCCGTAAGATCATCAATATATTCAGCATTACCCCAAACACTATTTGCAGCATTAAGACCAAAAGATATGGCTTTATTCACCTGGTTTGCAGTTATTTTGTAATCTTCACCATAGGTAAGAAGAGTATATTCGTTGCTGCCCTCAGCCTTTTTCCAAACCTTAACATTATCCTTAAGCTGGTCAACGGTGTTTGAACCGCTGTTAAAGTAGGCTCTGTTGCCTTCGTCAACAGTTACCTTAAAGGTGTTGGTTTCACCATTGGGCATAGTCAATGGGTTGAATATGATAGATGCATATCTGTCAATTTTCATATCAGTAGAGTTAACTACTCCGCCACTGGTTCCTCCATTACCCATTCCTGAGCCTGCACGGAAACCTACTTCTAAACCCATAAGGTTTTCAACTGCCATAGCATCAAATTCTAGTGTCCATTTTCTGGGACGATAAACACTGTCAACTGCTGAAGACAGTTTGCCGTAAGCATCACCCCAGCCTGCCGAAAAGGCTGTTCCGCCAAAAGTCGTCAGGAGAGTAAGCTGATCCGGATAGCTTCCGCTTTCAGGGGGTAACACAGCGAAGTGTTCATCATTGTATTCTGGGAACTTAAGCTTAAGAGCACCATCAACAATGTCAACTTCTCCGCCGTTTGAGCCAGCACCTGTAGGATTTGCGAGAACGGAAGAAGCCTCGTCCCACAATTTGCCATCTTCGTCTGTGTCTTCAGTAACATTGAAGTCTTCTGAGAACAGAAGTCTTGCAGATTGAGTAGTAGATGTGGGAAGTGTAGCACTGGCAGGCATAACAAGCACGGATGCAAGCATGCAAACTGCAAGTGCAATACTTAAAATCTTTTTCATTGTTTTTTTCCTCCTTATTAGAGATTCATCAATTTGAATTGATGTTAATTTATGCATTAAACCCCAAACAAGATAACGCCAAATAGACTTTTTGCCCTCGTTTTACCAAAAATTTTCAAATTCTGCTAAAGAGGAATTTCCTCAATGGGATGAAAGCAGAACCCACAAATCATGGTAATCTGGTGGCACAAAGCCTTTTTGAGACAGGGTTGCCCCTGCACTTACGTCATTTCCTTTGAGATGTAAGCATCTTTATGTATGAAAGATGAATTTTATATACACATTGATTTTTTTAAAATCAATGGTATTTGCAATTTTTTAGGTGTCGTTTTATTTTCCACTTTTTTGAAAAAGTGGAGCAAAAACTGTTGTCGTTCTGAACAATGTAGGGTACGGCATTTATGACGTACCGACAACGGAATGTCGGATGTATCCCTCAGTCTCGGCACAACCGAGACAGCTCCCTTTAGGCAAGGGAGCCACTGCCATTCCCTACATCTTCTCATTCTGAACTGCCCCCGCTGTCATTCTGAGCGCAGTGAAGAATCTCCTGGGATTCCTCGTCGCTGGCGCTTTCCTCGGAATGACATGGATCAATAATACATTTATGCAAAGAAGTATCCACCCATACCATGAATAACTTTTCCACTCTTGTAATATTCTTTCAGAGTACGTTCAAGACTGGTGTTTTCAGGCAGAGTGTCCAGTTTTTCAAGGACTTTATCGTCGTCATCTATCAAGAACACAAAATAGAAAACACTCAAGCCATCACTTTTCAATGTGAATGGGTTAAACCTTTTGCAAAACTTCGATATATTCTTATCCTCACCCAAAAGGGTAACAAGCTGTGGATTGCAAAGCCATGACGCACAATGGAAGCACTTGTAATCATAATCAGGATAATATTTTTTCAAGAATTCCTTTGTTTCAGCAATTGTTTCGTCAATCACCTCAGGACTGAGCTTTCCTCCGGTTCGTGGGATATGAAGTCCGACAATATTGTCGCCCGAAGAAACGATTCTCTTCCATTTGGCTTTTGAAAGCTTTACCTTGTCACGTTCAACAAGTCCGGTATCTTTGTTATAGGGATAGCCGAGCCAAGCGTCATCGGTCTCTTCAATTTCTGCATGGTATGAGCCTTCTTCGTCTTCATACAAATATGAACCGAGAACCATACCGTCTCTGTGAACATCAATACCTTCAGCCAGGGAGATTACCTCACCTTTATCATTTCTGAAGATGGATATGTTCTCTATCTTCAGGTTAATTTCAATCTCAAGTCGATTTATGCGGAACAGCTTTCCGTCTGTGTTATACTGGAACCATCCAAGAAGATGATAGCCGGGTTTTCCCTCGTGTCTGACCATATACTCAGTCACGCCGCATTCAAACACATTCAGTGTATTGTCAATAATTTCTTTTGGCAAATTTCTTTTTGTCAAAAGTTCATAGCAATAGTCGATAGGATAAAGGGCAGCCAGCCCGCAAAGCATATCGTATTCAAGCTCTTCGTCGGGATTAGACGCTTTCGGGCGTTCAAAACTTCGAAGGTCTTCCATAACGGTCTTTCTTTCTTTAAGAGTATAACACAAAAGCATAAGCAGTCTTGAAAGAGGCTCATTCTTAGAAACCCTTTCAGCTACATCCTTATACAAGTCAAGATATGTATTCAATATACCGTATTTTTCGTGGAGATTATCATAATACGCTCCATCCAAAAGAGGGCATCCGTTTTTGTCAAAATCTGACATAGCTTCATCAAATATCTCATTCCAGCGTTCAGGCCATTTCTTGCAGCCAACAGCTTCCATAAGGGATTCGAGTGTATATGCCATTCTAGTTTCCTCTCTTTCTTTTTGCTTCAAGTTCGGCAAGTACCTCATCGTCCTTAAATACCTTAAAGGATTTTGCCGCACTTTCTGCCGCAAGTCTGATTGCCGCTTTGCCTATTCTTTCATTGCAACCATAAGGGTCGTCTGCAGAATACGCATTCGGATAGTTAAGGCTCCAGTTGGGAAATTGGAATCCCGCCTGGGTAAGGTGGTCTGTGAGATGACGGTGCTTTCCGTCTTCAATGCCAAGTCTGTCAAGGTGCACATTTTCGGGACAAATGCCCATCAAAAGCGCAGTTTCACCCATACAAGCATGGCCAATTATCATTTTTTCTTCGTGATACTTAATAAGAAGTTCCTCATCCTCGACCTCTAGTTCGGGTATTGAACCGCTGCCTTTTTCAAGAAGGATTTCTGCCATCAAGTGAGGAGCAGGTAATGTAATATCCAGATAAACAAACAGATAGTCATGAGGTCTGTTCATTCTGCATCTTTGAAAGGCTTCAATCAACGGACGATTTCCGCCGTGACCGTTAAGAAGAATAATTTTTTTGAAACCATTTCGTGAAATCTCTCTGCAAAGCTCGTCAAGAAGCTGAAGACCCAATTCAAAGGACAGTGTGATTGTTCCATCGGGCATTATGTACTCACTTCCGGGCATATCACCGAATATATGATCCGGGAATACGCAGACGGTTTCAAGCTGGGATGCTCTGTATGCTATATTACTAGCTTCGATTATATCTGCACCCAAAGGCAGGTGAAGTCCATGCTTCTCAACGCAACCCATGGGTATAACACAAGTTCCTTTAGAGGCTTCTCTCAGCTCAGCCAGTGTTTCTGATGTTCTGTAAAGCCATCTTGTCTCCATAGATATTTCTCCCTTAAAAAATTTTCTAAAATCTTACGCCACTTCTACAAATGTCAGGCAAAGAAATATCCGCCCATACCATGAATGGCTTTTCCACTTTTGTAGTATTCTTTAAGAGCACGTTCAAGGCTCGTGTTTTCAGGCAGAGCGTCCAAGTTTTCAAGGACATTTTCATTATCCTCAATCAAGAACACAAAATAGAAAACACTCATTCCGTCACTTTTCACAGTGAACGGGTTAAACCTCTTGCAAAACTTTGATATATTCTTATCTTCCCCCAAAAGGAAAATGAGCTGTGGATTGCAAAGCCATGACGCACAATAAAAGCATTTGTAGTCATAGTCCGGATAGCACTGTGCCAGAAACTTCTTTGTTTCGGCAATTCCTTCATCAACCGTCTCGGAGCTTAGCCTTCCGTCACGGGGGATATGAATCCCGACAACATTGTCTCCCGAAGAAACAACTTTTTTCCATCTATCCTTTGAAAGCATTACCTTGTCGCGTTCAACGAGGCCGGTATCTTTGTTATAGGGATAGCCGAGCCAGGCGTTATCGGTTTCCTCAATTTCTGCATGATATGAACCTTCCTCGTCTTCATGAAAATATGAACCGAGAGCCATACCGCTTCTGTGAACATCCAGGTCCTCTGCCAGGGCAACAATTTCTCCCTCATCGCTACGAAAAACAGATATATTTTTTATGGCCACACCAATCTGGATTTCAAATCGGCCTATACGAAACAGCTTCCCGTCTGCAGCATATTGACTCCAACCGGAAATCTCATAACCCTTTTTGCCATTGTTTCGGCTCATATATCCATTGATGCCATTTTCAGGCATATTCAAGGCGTAATCAATAATATTTTGAGGAACATTGCGTTTTTTCAAAAGCTCGTACGTGTACTCGGTAACAGAACTCATAGCAAGAGCGCCGAGCATATCATACTCCAGTTCCATTTCAGGCATTTTGGCTTTTGGCCTTTGATATTCACCAAGGTCCGACATTATGTTCGAGCGGTCTTTAAGAGCCCAACAAAGGAGCACCAAAAGCCTCGAAATGGCTTCATCCTTCGAAACCCTTTCCGCGGCTTCCTTATATGTATCAAGGTGCATATTTAGAATTCCGTATTTCTCATGCAGTCCATCATAATAGCTTGTGTCAAGAAGAGGGCATCCGTTTTTGTCGAAATCCGACATAGCTTCATCAAATATCTCATTCCAGCGTTCAGGCCATTTTTCACAACCGACAGATTCCATAAGGGATTCTAAGGTATAGTTCATATTGCTTCTCCTTGCAATCAGGCAAACTATCTCATTGTGATAGTTAGGTTATTATATTATACGAGTAAATAGCTCAAATGTCAAGACATTTTTTTATCTCATATTATTTGCTTCCCATTTCATAAGGTTTTCATCTTCTTTGTAAACCTTGTACGCACGAGCTGCACGCTCTGCTGAGAATCTTAAAGAAGCTTTGCCTATCCGTTCGTTGCAGCCATAGGGGTCATCACCTGCAAAGCAGTTAGGATACATTATGTCATATCCGCCATCACGGATATTTAAGCCCACATCAGAGAGATACTTTGTGAGTGGTCTGCGTTTTCCGTCTTCAATTCCCAATCTGTCAAGGTGAACAGCCTCAGGGCAAATACCCATCATATGAGCAGTTTCACCGAAGCATGCGTGGCCAACAACCATTTTCTCTTCGTGGTACTTAAGGATAAGGTCTTCGTCCTCGGTATTTATTTCGGGGATTGAGCCTCTTCCGTTTTCAATCAGATATTCTGCCATACCATGAGGGGCAGGCAGGTCTAACATATAATGAACAAACAAATAGTCGTGCTTTATATTACAAAGACTTCTCTGAAAAGCGTCAAGAAGCGGAACATTTCCGCCATGACCGTTAAATACCAATATCTTCTTGAAACCGTTTCTTGATATGTTTTCGCAAAGTTCTTGCATAAGCTGAAGCTGAAGCTCCCATGAAAGAGTAACGAAACCATTGGGTATATTTCCTACTTCCCAACAGGGTACATCGCCAAAAATATGGTCAGGGAATACGCACACAGGCTCAATCTGTGAAGCCATATATGCAACTACACTTGCCTCAATAATATCCTGTCCTAACGGAAGGTGAAGTCCGTGCTTTTCAACACAACCAAAGGGGATAACGCAAACTCCCTTTGAAACTTCTCTCAGTTCTGCGAGTGTTTCTGATGTTCTGTAAAGCCATCTTGTTTCCATAACAAATTTGCTCCTAACATAATTTATTTAAAATTTTTAAAGTATTTCCGAGGTTTCTATTCCTAAGCAATCTGCAATAATGGGGGCAAGTTTCTGTGCCATTTTAAACATTCCCAAATCAGTTGGATGAATTGTATCAACAGTACAGCAGTCGCAGCCTTCGCCCTCAAAGAATGTCGCACCGTCAATGAAGTAGATATTCTCGTCACCTTCAGCCTTAGCACGATTCACAGTATCCATTATTATTCTTTTTCTTTCTTCAAAATCCCAACCCTCTCCGTAAAGCGGAGCACCGAAAGACTTAACGGGACAAGGTCTTGATATGCAAATATATGGAATATCCGGATGTTTTTCTCTTATTTTCTTATACAACGGATAATGAGTAGCTTCAAGCATTTCGTGGGTCTTGGCATTGTGGTCATAATCACATATAAATATGCTCATATCCAGGTCTGCAAGGTAATCTGCCATAACCGCTTCACCTCTTGCGCCATCCGAAAAACCAAGATTTATGAAATCAAGGTCCAAAGCTCTCGAAATCATTGACTGGTATGTATTTCCCGGTCTTGATGCACATCCACCCTGGGTAATAGACGAGCCATAATACACAACCGGCTTGATATCTTTGTATTCCCTGGGTCTTTCAACCTTTGCCGTGTCTTCCACTCCGATATAAAGTTCATTCACCGGATTATAAACCGGGAGGTTTATGGTGATTTCTCTCATTTCTCTGGATTCAAAATGATATATAGACTCATAGCCTCTGTTATTTTCTACATCTTCAACCCAGGGGAGAAATGAATTCACATATCGGCTTTTGCCGTCTGCGTCTCTGTATAAATCAAAGCCGCAGGTAGAAAGCAAGGTTGCGTGGGGGAAAGTCTGGCAAAAGTCCCATCTTGAGCTTATGGCTATGTACTCGGAATCTGTTTTGAATCTTACTCTGATACCGGTAGTATAGCGATAAATACGACATACGTTTTCGTTTACCTGTGCCGCAACGTCAGGGTCCATTCTCACAAATCTTGACGGACTACCGTCAGTGGGATAAAGACTCGGTAAATACGCACCATAAACCTTGAAGCAGTTCTCGGTCGCATTAATCCAGCGAAGATTGTCAACGCCCTCTATTTTAGACGCAACGGTAAGGTTTTTGTCCAAATCAGTGATTTTCAGGTCTTTTGCCATTACGAACGCCTCCCAATATCAACCTAAGTTTCAGTCTTATTTCAAATCCTCAAGCATTTTTTTGCCTTCTTTGATGAAAAGTTCAGCAACACCAGCTTTGAAGCCTGAGCTTCTTGCCTCGTATCCGCCTTCATCATAAGCATCCTGCATGGGGAAGTATCCCTCACTGCCGTTTGTGAGACAGGTAGGAATAATTGTCTCCCAGCCTTCAGTATCTTTAACGCCTCTGCCAATACCGGTGAAGGGTTCGCCGGGGAAGCCAACAAATGCAACACCGCCAATAGCAATACCGCTGAGCTGCATGTCATAAAATTCCGGACCATGCTCAAGTCTGAGCATACGAGCAGCTTCAGCCACAACTGTGGTGAGCATCATACCCTCGAATGGAATTTCATCGTCTCTGTCAGCAAGATGCAACTCGTTTATACGTCTTGCCTCGGGCAAATCCTCGGGGTTCGGCATATTTGACGGGATGCGAACATTACGGTTTATGAACTTAATTGAATCAACATCTATGTATTTAACCTTGTCAAACGCTTGCAAAACACCACCAGCAACAACTCTGCCCATGTATCTTGCATGGTCATAGCCACGTGCAACATCGTCAAAGTCCATAAACATACCGTTGAGATATCCACCGGTAGGATGAACATTAACGTGGTTAACGTCACCCTGAGCACCGTTAACAAAGATACACTTTGTATTATCCAATGCTTTTTCAACAGTTCTTCTTAAGAACCCACACCAGTCACTGGAAATGAGGTTTCCGCCTACAGTGTCGGGATGGTCTGCAAAGTTGGTGAGAACAATTGTATCAGCGCCTTCGCGGTCAAATCTCAAAACAGTTACTCTCTCATCAACATCACCTATGGGAGCAACAATGTCAGGATTGTTAACACCGGGGTTGGTCTTAACACTTCCGTCTTTCATTCTGAATCTTCTTACAAATGCGATGTTGGGTGCCTGTCCTATACCCCAACCCATCTTTGCGGGTTTAAGGTCAGCCAATGCAACTTTTGCCACATCAACCATTCTGCGATCAACAAAAGCAAAATACTCCTGTTCGAGAACATCCTCTGAGTCTGAAACTACAAACGGACCCGTATGGGTGTGGGTTGCAGTTATGTAAATAGCCTCAAAAGGAAGACCCGTTTCTTCTGCTATGTGTTTTCTAAACAAATCTGTTTCTACTCTTTTTATTCCACAGTGGTCAATACTGAGAATAATTGCACGACTGTCACCACAAGCAAGGGCAAGGGCATTGATTTCCAGTTCATCCAGAACGCCCTCAGCTAATCTGGTCTTGTAATAACCTTCAATTCTTATCCCTGTCATAGGGGTTATATTTACTCTTCCAAAACCTGCTTTTAATGTATTCATGGCATACTCCTCCTATAATACATATGTTAGCATATTCAACAAAAAACATACATAGAAAATCTTCTCAAAAATATTGAAAAAAATATCATTTACCTAAGATTTTGAGGTTTATTTAAAAAATTTAAACAAAAACACATAACACAGACCAGAAATCGGCTATATCTATGTGATATAACCGATTTCCAAAATTCTGTTGTTTTTAAATGTTACTTCTCCTGAAACTCAATGTCTATCTTTGTTATTCTTGGTGTTGTGAGACAGTTATAAGCATAAAGTTCAACTCTGTATTCCAAAGTATCACCCTTTTTCAGCTCTACATTTTCAGGTGCAACCCATTCGCCGCCGTTTTTGCGGACTGTAATTGTCACTGATGTTTTGTTCGGAACTTCACCCTCAAAGGTCGCACCACAAACTGTGCAATTGCTGTCGATTGCATAGCTTTCGGAATAATAGTATTCACTGAAACCTCTGTCCAGAATATTACCGATTTCGGTTGAAATCATTCCGTGAGGGCCGTTTGTGGGAAGATGTGTACATCTTTCTGAGTTGAAGCCCTTTTCGCCATTCCACCAAATAGAAGAGTATCCCTTGTGGTCGCCGTCTACCTTGTGGTTTGCAATACAAAGGTCAAGATAACCATCCTCATTAAAGTCTGCAGCCATACCGCCACAAGCAGAGTGAGCATAAAGAAGCTCACGGTCAAGTTCGCTGAACTTACCTTCACGGTTCCAATAAATAAATGAGTTTATGTCACGGTCTTTTCCGCCATGATAGTTTGCCGAGAAAATATCAAGCCATCCGTCATGGTTAAAGTCGGCTACAAGAACATGGTCAGCCGCATCACCACGAAGGAAGCACTTACGGTTTTCGCTTATACCCTCGGGACCGTTCCAATAAATATACACAAAGCTGTGATGTGGTTCATCAGGCTTGATACGTCCGGTATTTACGTGTCCACCAATAATAACATCGGGATAACCATTTTTTGTAAGGTCAGCAAAGCTTACACCAATGGGCTTGTATGTAGCAAGTTCCTGTGAACGTTCCATTGAGAAGCCCTCAGGTCCGCCCCAAAGGAGGATTGAATTTCTCAAACCACATGGGAGAACAAGGTCAAGCCATCCGTCGTTATTCAAATCCGCAGCCTTTGGCCAACGCACTGAACAACCCTCCGGAAGTTCAATTGTTTCGTATGTAGCAAACTTGTCTTTTGCAGAATATATACGCAATTCTTTCCAGAAATTACCCGGTGTTGCAACCTCAAGGTAACCATCATGGTTAAAGTCACCGGCACAAACGCCCCAGCCACCATTTGTTACCATATTGTGTGTTTTTTCCGGTTCATGACCGTTTGGTCCGAAATAGTGAACATGGTGTCCTACATCAAGATGACCTGCGTTTTCGGAGTTGTTTCCTATAATCAGTTCGGGCCAACCATCATCGTTAAAGTCTGCAATAAGTGCATCAACAGCACAGTGACTTGCAACCTTGGTAACATCGTCGGGATCGTACTTTCCGCCTTCTCTGCCCCAATAGATATAACTTTCCTGTACTCCGATAGAAGAACGGGCATAGTGGTTTATAATAACAACCTTAACTTCGCCATCAGGGTTCTTAATCAAATAACCACGTCTTGCATCTTCGCCTTCAAACTCCTTGTAATTTACAAGGTCAGGATAGGTAAAGAGTCTTGAGCAGTTTGTATATGTACGATTCTTCTTTATTGCACCCTGACAGAAAAGAATCATATTGTCAACAATATCAACATCACAAGCGGTGTGAGTATCTATGACAGTTCTTGGTTTTTTATCAAGGCCATCGGGACCATTCCAAATAACAAAACTCTGTTGTTTGTCTTCATCATCAGGATTTGCAGAAAGTGTCGAAATAACAACGTCTTCGTATCCGTCACCATCAATATCACCAACAGCCATTGACATAGCAAGAGGCACATCAATATCCATAAGTATCTCAAGCTGACGGAATTTGTTTGCAGAAAACAGATACATCTTCTTTCCTGTTGAAAGAGTGAAACAATCTCTTCCCTGCCAACGAATTTTCTTAAGCATACGAACACCCTTGAGAATACTTTCAGGGAGACTCTCCATTGTCCATTCCTCTGCGAGTTCATCCATATCTTCAAGGGGAACTGCAGGCAAAACAGTTTTGCGGTCAAGGTTTATACCGTCTTCTCCGCCCCAATATATAATGGTTTCAGTCGTGTCATCGGGACGAACAATAAGGTCATCATAACCGTCACCATCAAGGTCCGCACCCTCTATCATACGAGGCAAATAATCAAAGATAAGGTCTTTGTATTCGGTCCATTCATAGCAACCAAGCTTTGTTTTTTCAAAGATACGAACAGACTGATATTCCTTTGAAGCAAACGCAAGCATTGGCTCACCCTTGCCGTTGAAATCACCATAGCAACAGTCTACCGTCCAGGGAGTCGGAATTTTTATATGAAGGTTCTCAGAATATCCATCCTTTGAACCAAAATATATATCAGTTGAAGCAAAGGGTGCAGCCATATCGTTACAACCTGCAACAACAACATCCTGATATCCGTCTCCGTCAATATCAACAACCATACCGCTATAGCTGCCCTGACCGGGAAGAACATCTCTCTCTCCGTTCAGCTTGTATACGTAGCTTGGTGCAGCTTCGTGGTGATTCTGGCAATTTGCAAAAACCAAATCCACATATCCGTTCTTGTCAAGGTCATACTGGAAAATACGCTGCAAAATACCCTTTTTTGAAACGTAAATATTTTGGCCACTGTTTCCGAAAGTTCCACGCTTGAATGCGTCATAGCCTTCTGTAGTCCACGTCTTCTTACCCATAAAAATCCCCTCCAAATGATGGCGCTTTTTTTAGTTGATGCCCAACAAAAAGCCAACAAAAATATAATGCTTTTTAAGTCACCATATTTTGTATTTTCCTTAAGTTTCAAGCATCCTTTTGCTTTACTGTCACATTACTACAAAACACCTAAAAAGTCAACCCTTTTAGGAAAACTTTTTGCCCAAAATCAAGAATTTTTTTATTTTGTAAAAAAATAAAAAGACAGATTGAAAAAATCTGTCTTTTCACTTCCTATTTTTGCAATTGTTCCGCAAGAATTTTCTCAACGTCGTCCTTCTGCATAACACTGAGAAAAGTAAATGTTTTATCAAGAGATTTTTTTATAAATTCAATCCCGCGCTCCCTATCTCCGCATTTTATAAGAAGCAATCCATAACCATAATAGGGTTCGGGGAAATGAGGCTCTTTCCCAAGCAGTTCTTCGTATACAGCTTTTCCCTTCTCATATTCTCCGCAAAGCACATAAGACTGTGCAAGATTGTCAGCAATAACCATATCATCAGGATTGTAATCATGGGCTTCCAGATTGAATTTAAGAGACTTCTGCCGTTCACCTTTCAGAACGTACATGAGCCCAAGATTCTGGTAAAAATTTGACACCTTGAACCCTTCAATAGCCTCTTCCATCATTTCGATAGCCAAATCCAAATCGCCTTTCTTCCAGACCACAAGAGAAAGCATCGCCTTTATTCGCTTTTTCTCCGCGGGCTTCTTAGCCGAGACAGACGCCCGTGTCAAAACCTCTTCCGCAAGATTCAGTTCACCTGAGCGAAGAAGCATATACCCATAATACCGCATGGTTTCAGGTTTCATTTTCCCTATTCGGTTAGCAATATGAAACAGTCTCAAAGCTTTGTCAAAATAGCCTTTCTGAAATTGAATACGTGCATAAAACGCAAGTAAATCAGACCTTCTCAGCAACAAAAAATAAACGACAGCCAAAAGACTTATAACACCAATAATTCCCATTTCAAACCTCTTCTTAACCTAAATTATTGACTGTTCTGGGATAGGGAAGCACGTCACGGATATTGCCCATACCTGTAAGATACATAACCGCTCTTTCAAAACCGAGACCAAAGCCCGCATGCTTTGTTCCGCCATATCTTCTGAGGTCGAGATAATGTGCATATTCCGATTCGTCAAGGCCAACCTCTTCCATACGGGCAAGGAGAACATCAATTCTTTCTTCTCTCTGGCTGCCACCGATAATTTCACCGATTCCCGGAACAAGACAATCCATAGCAGCAACAGTTTTGCCGTCATCATTAAGACGCATATAAAACGCCTTGATTTCCTTTGGATAATCCGTGACAAATACAGGTTTCTTAAACACCTCTTCTGTCAGGTATCTTTCATGCTCGGTCTGAAGGTCAATTCCCCATTTAACAGGATATTCGAATTCCTTGCCGCAATTTTTAAGAATTTCAACAGCTTCGGTATATGTCACGTGTCCGAAATCATTTTCAAGAATGTTGTTCAGTCTGTCAATAAGTCCCTTATCTACAAAATTATTGAAGAAATTCATTTCTTCAGGAGCATTATCAAGAACATATCTGATTACAAACTTAAGCATATCCTCTGCGAGTTTCATATCATCCGCCAGATCCGCAAAGGCAATTTCAGGTTCAATCATCCAGAATTCTGCAGCATGACGTGTTGTATTTGAGTTTTCAGCTCTGAAGGTGGGTCCAAAGGTATAAATATCCCCGAAAGCCATAGAAAATGTTTCGCCCTCAAGCTGACCGCTCACGGTCAATGATGTTTCTCTTCCGAAAAAGTCCTCTTTGTAATCAATTTTTCCGTCATCAGTTTTTGGCAAATTATCCATATCCAAGGTAGTAACGCGGAACATTTCTCCTGCACCCTCGCAGTCACTTCCCGTAATCAATGGAGTATGAACATAAACAAAGCCTCTTTCATTAAAGAACTTGTGAATCGCATATGCAATCACCGAACGCACTCTGAAAACTGCGGAGAAAGTATTTGTCCTTGCTCTCAGATGAGGTATTGTCCTCAAATACTCAAAGGAATGTCTCTTCTTCTGCAGCGGATAATCTGGGGTACTCTCACCCTCAATTTCCACCCTTGTCGCCTTGATTTCAAAAGGTTGCTTCGCATCAGGTGTCACCACCAGAACGCCTGTTACTCTCAATGAAGCACCCACGTTCAATTTGCAAAGCTTTGCAAAATTATCCAATTTTTCATCTTCAATAACAATCTGAATATTCTTAAAAAACGAACCGTCATTCAGTTCAATAAAACCAAAGTTCTTGGACGCACGCAGAGTTCTCACCCAACCATTAACCGAGACCTCTTTATCGGCAAGTGCTTCAAAAGTTGAAAAAACCTCTTTAATCTTCATTTTCAAACCATCCTTAATTTTTATATATCCCATATTATACCGAATATTTTTCATAAAATCAACCATAATATTCAATATAAAATAATTTTTCTGATATTTTTCCTAAACCTGTTTGCAAAACATTCAAAAATTTATATAAAGGTGTGTGATTTTCCTTGAAATTTATACCTGTTGGTGACAAGCATCTGGAATATGAAACCTTTGAAGACTATCCCCAATCTCACGATTGCGGGAGTCCAAGAAAAATCCCCTCATACTTTGACACCGCAAAAAAACGCAAAGCCGAAAAAGCCAGAAATATTCGCTGAAGCTTTTATTTTTCTATACTTTGCCCGTTTCTCGCATCATAATAGAGCATATGCCCTGTATCTGTCGCAATCTGCCACACCGGAATAGCAAGAATATTCCTGTATCTCTCAAGTGTTTCACCTATGTAGTAACCATGAGTTATGCTCACAATACTATGGGAAACATCCTTTTCAAGTTCTGGATTATCCACAATATCCGGTAAAATACTTATTATGCTCAAATATCTTGAGTTGCTTCGTCTTGCAACCATGTCAGAAACAAGATTTTTCCCTGAAACCGCCACAATCCCGGTTTCGTTTATATCAAATGACACATAGGCATCAAAAAAAACATCCTCGTCGTGCTGCACCGTGAATATCGTGCGCATACCATCATCAACAAAATTCAAGCCGCTAAAGACATAAAGCTTTTCAAAAATTCCCTGTTTTTTCATTTCATCACGGCTGACAGACTCAAGCTCGTCCTCACTGAAATCTGTTGACGCCGGAATCGGTTTTGCATAGAAAAACTTGAACTCATCCCCATCCAGCACAAGGACGCCTTCATCACTTTTATATGTGCCGTCGCTTTGAATAACATAGTCCGCACCTAAGAACTTCAAAAGCAGTTCTTCATTGCTTCCATACATTTTTTCGAGATAATATCCCGAGATTTCAGGGGTTTGAGGCAGCTGTACCGTATCGGGAAGATATATCATGCTTTTCGAAAGCAAGGTTTTCATATTTTCTGTCATAAGCCTGTTTTCGTTTTTTTCGTAACTGCGGACATTATAAATAAGTGCAAAAAATATTACATTTATTGCAATCAAAACAAATATAAAAATAGTTTTAAGTCGTCTAAGGTCCATTATTTTACCCCCCCAACTTCCCATGCAAGAGGTATATCTTTAATTTCCTGAGCGATTATATAGGCTTTATGTATGTCTGCTATGCCCTTAATACCGGGGTTAGCAGATTTATACACCTTTATCGCATCAGTTAAAGACGATAGCTTCGCCTTTTCGCCGGTAATTTCAATTTCTCTCACCTGCATTTCAAATTCTGTCAAAGCCCCTTTCTCCACAACAGCACGAACCGCCGTTTTCTCAGGGAAAGCTACCTTATTACCGTGGACAAAATAGTCATAACCTATTTCGAGTCTTTCTTCTTCAATATCTTTGGGCATAACAGTCAGTCGTATATCAAAATCCCTATTCTCAGGCATTATTCCGCTTAAATAAAACACCTGTTCCATAATACTGCATATTCCCGAATTCACATCATACATACTGTTTGTTTCTGTTTCAGCAAATTTAATTCCATCATTTGCAGTCAAAGCCTTATATTCTATCTTTCCACCTGGATATATACTCAGGCTTCCCGTTTCAGCCACAATAATAAGAGCATTATTGCTTCCCGAGTATTGTCTCACCGTATTGGGATTATATCCAAACACACTTATAAGTCCATCAGAAAATTCTGTTGTTTTTGAAATATTTAATCCCGATTCATATAGTTTGGGGACAGAAATATTAATCATATTTGCCGTGATTTCTTCAGTTGGCACTGTCAACATGGGATTGAGTGATTCCAATTTATCAAGTCCGGTCTCATACGCAAAGCTCCATTTTTGTCCTAAGTTTTCATTTTCAGTCTTGATTACTTCCCGGACAGACTTAGCAAGTGCTGATTCGAAATCAAGCTTGGCAAATTTTCCCGAATCTGTATCATGTATATAAATCGTCATTTTTTTGGGATTGTCAGCATGGGGAACGAAAACCATATCTCTGTACGAATCAGCTATGCCCGGAATGGGATTTTTCAATTCCTCATAGAAATTCGATTCAACCTCAGTCGAACGAATGCCGGGATATTTTACATACAACGAATTATTTTTCAATGATGTACGCCATTCTTGCTCATCAACCGCCACAAAATTTACACCAGAACTTAAAAAAACCTCTCTCATTACCGAACTTGTTACTTCTGATGCTCCGTCAAAACTTGATGTGTTCTCCTTTATGTTTTTATGTACTCCGACTTTATTTATCAAAATCATTTCAGGCTTCGATACACGCCAAAAATCAGCAAGTGCAGTTTGGAAAGTCTTGTCATGTTCATAGCTGCTGTATGCAGTTGGCAACTTAGCTGTAGTCAATACTTGTTCCCTGTAAATCCTGTATATTGTCACTCCGGAAAAAACGCATGACAAAGAGAGCAAAACAATTGCCACGGTTTTTGCCCTTTCAATCAACTTTTGTCTTTTAAAATGTTTTGTACCCTTCATGGCTCCTCCATTTCCAAAAAAGGACGGCCCTTTGTCCGGGTCGTCCTCAATGAGAGCAATTTATACGGCTCCTTCAACCTCAAGACCAATTCCCCCTGAGTCGTTAGTCCGTAAGAGCTTTTAATATATCGAATAAGTTGTAACTGTACTTTGTCAAAGACAATTTCATAAGCTGAACCTTGTCTCCGTTTTCAGCACGTACCAAAACCACATTATCTCCCTGAGTCAGGTATATGGGGTTCATAAACATTCCTGAAGTCCCTATTTTCACCTCAGACGCAACCCAGGTTTTTTGAGTCTCGCCATTGGCGTCAACATACTGGGACTCATTGTACATCTTATTGTATACGCCCTCTTTCTCAGAATACTTATAGAATGTAACTGTCGTCCCCTCTTTGCCGTAGCCCGAAACGATATAGCTTCCGTCAAAGGTAGAATCCTTTTGGTTTTTGGGTTTTGTAACAACAACAAGGCTGCTTGAATTCCCCGTTGCATCATTTGCCACAGTCTCGGGAGCAGCAAATGTAGCGATCTGGCTAAAAAGCAACACTGCAATCATTAAAACAGCTAAACATATCCTTTTCATAATTTTCTCCAATCCGCCCAAAATCTCGGGCTCAAGTATATATAAAGATACTTTTTCACTTTTCATACTCACAGTATAGCATATAATTATTACAAAGCCATTACAACCACATTACATTTTTCTAAAAGATTTTCACAGTGTTTCTGTTTTCCCATATATTGTTTATATATCCTTAAACAGAGGAGGGTATTTTTATGCCAAAAATTTTTATTGACCCGGGGCACGGAGGTCCAGATCCCGGCGCCGTAGGCAACGGAGTAATTGAAGAATTTGTTAATCTGAATGTATCTCTTGAACTTGCAAGACTCCTTCGCGAAGCAGGTTTTGAGGTAAGTCTTTATCGGACCACCTCAGACGAAGGTGTTCTTGAAAATAAGAATGCTGACCTTAGAAACAGGGCACAAAAAGCAAATAACTTCGGTGCGGATTACTTCATCAGTATACACACCAACAGTTCCACAAATCCAAACGCCCAGGGAGTTGAAGCCTATGTATACAGACTCGGAACAACCTCCGAAAGACTGGCTCAGTCCATAGTAGATGCCGTCTCTAACGACTTGGGCTCTGTAAATCGAGGTGTTATGCAGGCAAACTTCGCTGTGCTGAGGCGTACAAATATGCCTGCCGTCTTAGTAGAACTTGGCTATCTGACCAATTCCACAGAAGCCCTGAACCTTAACAGTCCCGCATGGCAAAAAGCTGTTGCCGCATCAATTTTTCAAGGGATAGTTAATTACACGGGATTTCCACAATAAAAAAGGGCATACAAGCCAATGGTTTGTATGCCTTTCTTTTAATCATTTACATCTTCAACTACAATTTCCGCATTTTCCTCTGTTCCCAAAGGACTATTTTCTGTCTCGCCAATGTTTTCCGGAATTTTGGTACCACTTTCACCGTTGCCAACCTCAATTTCCGGCTTTTCTTCGGGAATTTCCATTCCCTCAGTATAAACCTTCAGAGCTTCTGTTGGAGTTTCTTTATCCGCAGGGTTAACCGCCTCAATAGTGTCGGACGCACGATAAACACTGCTGGTAAGATTTTCTTCTTTAACAACCTTTCCGTCTTGCTTAACTATTCTCTTTGACGCCACCGCAAATCCGCCGGCACCGTTACTTTGTATCATTTTGTATCCCTTGGGAACACTCTCGTCTGTCACTCTCTCGACACCGGGTGAATAATACGCTGTCCGTGTGTTTATAATTTCGACGGTCTGCCCCTCAGGCTTGACTCCCAAAATCTTGCAGGCAACATTTCTGCCACTTATTTCTGCAACTATTTTCACCGGATACTCCGTATTATTTTTTATCAAAAGGTCAATATATCCCTGAGCAATGGTGGCATCCTGACCTGCCGGCACATAGCTTACGGGAAGTGAATGGGATTTTCGGCTGACAATCTCAAGGTTCGCATAAAGAGCCGCAGAATAAAGAGTTGATGAGGTCTGGCAAATACCTCCTCCAATTCCGCTTTCAACCTTGTTCCCTACATAAACTCCCGCTTCCTTGTATCCATTGGCATAAGTTCTTTCCCCGACAGTTTTGTCATAAGAAAAAACATCTCCCGGCATAAGAACATACCCATTTATTCTTTCTGCAGTAAGTGTCACATTACTTGCCCTTGCCGCAGAACTCGAAGAAAAGTTCGACGAAAACTCGCCCATAACATCCCTGAACAAAAGAGCTCTCAGCTTATCTGCCGTTACCTCAGGGGTCTTTACCTTTACATCAATTGTTGTTTCAGCATTTTCTGATTTAAGAGCTTCAATTACCTTATCCTTGTCTACTGTAATTTGCTTCCTTTCATCAATAATAACAACTTCTCCATCTTTGTACTCATATCTTGCATCCTGAGTCGGTTGGACCATATCATTGTAAAAAGCCTCAACATCCACAGGCTTTGGCTCTGCCGGTTCAATCTCAAGCACAATCTTCTTTGTGTCCTTGTTTCCCACAGCACGTCTGAGCATCAGGAGGGCTTTCTCACGATTAACTTCCTTACCTGCTCTGCCCTTGGTAATTGTCAGTTCGTTCCCCGAAAGGCTGTAGGTTGTTTCCGTATGCTTTGTCTCTTTGCCAAGAGAAAGTTCCCTGATAATTTCTTCATATCTGTCTTCGTTCACGGAAATAACAGGTTCAACAACAGTTTCCGAAAACATCCCCGAGACAAGTTTAAGAGCTTTGCCGAAAACGCCGCTGTCTCGCCCTATTCCAAAGGCACTTTTTGCGGTTTCAAAGCTGTCAACTTCCACTTCAAACTGTGATAAAGCCACCTTCTGACTTTTTTCTTCGCATTCTACAATAATGCTTCTTTCCTCATCAGTCTTCCCGATATTGTCGAGTATTTTCTTTTCTGCTTCAGCAAAAGTTAATCTGCCCACATCCACTGTTCCAACAAAAACATTCGGTAAAACCCGGGAATATGCAGCAGAATAAATGCCCAAAAGAAGAACCAAAGCAACCACCACAAAAGCAGCGGTGGCAGAATACAATGCAGGTTTGTTTTTTATAAGTTTTCCGAAAATCTGAGTCAGTTTCTTTTTCATATAGGTTCTCTCCTGAAAAGTCAAATGAAATATGGATTGGTTTCCTTTCGACTTCAAATAAATATATGTCTTATACCCCTTTTATTATGCATACTTCAAGTATTTTCATTTTATCATATCGTTGTGAAAAGTCAATACTTTAAGTCAAATATTTTCTCCATCTTCCTGTGCCAACTCTGCATTATGGATAATCTGCCAAAACACAGGGAATACTTTTTGCGAGGTGATATATGTGAATTTAAGGAATTTGTTTGTTTATAATGCTTCAAAGCAAAAAGAACCGGGAAATCTTTCCCCCTCGCCAGACACAAAAGAGAATAACCCGGAAAATCCCTATATAAAGAACAACATAACTGATAAAGACAGCTATACCTACAAAACAGGAAAGGTTAGTTCAACCCTTTCCGAAAACAAAAGTTTCATCTATGATGCATTTGAATGCAGCAAAAACTTTGACCTGGTTTTGAGAGACTTTAAGGTTAAATTCAAGAATTCCTTTGCGGATGGTTTTCTTGTATTTTTTGACGGACTTGCAAATAAAGAATATATAAATCGTGATATCTTGAACCCTCTTATGGTGCAGGGAATTGCCGAATCTCCCACTCCCCAAAGCATTGAAGAGCTTGTTTATGAATCAATGATTGCACAAGCTCCAAACAGCAAAATGGACGATATGAAAAACATAATCGAGCTGATTGGATTCGGAAATTGTGCGGTTTTTGTGGATGGGTGTTCAAAGGCATTTGTTGCTGACATAAAAGGCTGGAGCAGTCGCGGAGTGGAAAGACCCGTAGCCGAGGCAGTTCTCTCCGGCCCCCAGGAAGCATTTACCGAAACGGTAATGACAAACATAGGCCTTGTTCGCAAAATACTGAAAGAACCCAACCTCATTGCAGAATTAATTCCGGTGGGTACAAAAAGCCAGACTCCCTGTGCACTTATGTATATAAACGGAATAACAAACAAAAGCCTGGTTAAGCAGGTACGCAACCGTCTTAAGTCCATTGACACAGACTACATTTTTTCATCCGCTGATATAGAAATGCTTATTGAGGAAAGCACACTTTTTCCCCTTCCCCAGCTTCTGAAAACCGAGCGGCCTGACCGTGCCGCAGCCCAACTCAGCGACGGCAAGGTTATTATAATTGTCCAGGGCAGCCCTTTTGTGCTTATAGCCCCGGCCACTGCTGCAGACCTTGCCGAAACCTCCGAGGATAACTATGTCAGAGTTGCTGAAGCAAATTTTATGCGTCTTATTCGTTTAATCGGATGCTCTTTAGCTTTATTTTTGCCCGGTTTTTTTATTGCAACGGTCCTTTATCACCACGAAAGTATTCCAACCGACCTGATTTTCACCATTGAAGCAAGTCGGCGTCAAATGCCATTCCCCATTGTTCTTGAACTTATTATAATGATTCTGTCCTTTGAACTGATAAAAGAAGCTTCCATTCGCGTTCCCGAACCAATCGGCTCCACTCTCGGGATTGTGGGTGGTCTTATCCTTGGGCAATCTGCTGTCGAAGCGGGTATCGCAAGTCCCCTTCTTATTATCATTGTCTCTATAGCCGCACTGGGGTCCTTTGCTGCACCATCTCCATCAATTTCGAGGGCAATTTCCGTTCTGCAATTTGTTTTTATCTTTTTAGGAGCAATCTCAGGATTTTTGGGGATTTCTTTAGGTATTTTTCTTTTAACTCTTTATATGGCTTCAGCAAAATCCTTTGGTGTTTCCTATATGTCGCCAACATCTGCCGGTTCAAATCCTTTTATAATACCGCCTATATGGAAACGTGAAAACCGTCCCAAAAACCTCTCAACGCAACAAATTTCAAAGCAGCCGCACATAAGCCGAAAATGGAAAGGAGACCGCTAATATGCAAATGGAAAATTCATTAAGCAAAAAGGATATGGGTTTTATCCTGATAAACCTGCTGACTTATCGTCTTTTCACCGACAGCCCGTTGGTTTTTCCCAAAACAGCAGGTCAGGCAGCCACAATTTCAGCCATTCTTTCCGCAATAGCCGCAATGCTTGTTATTATCTTTCTTTGTCGCATTCGGGAGCGCTTGTCCGGAGAAAGTCCTGTGACTTTGATTTCAGACTTTCTTGGAAAAAAGAGAAAGGCATTATTATATATTCCCGTCCTTGCCTATCTTTTAGTATCATCCATTCTTATGCTCAAGGAGTTTTCTGAAACAGCAAAGCTCATCGCCTTCCCCACTGCTCCCCTTTGCTTTACTGCATTATTTCTCACATTAGGCATTGTCTTTTCGGCATACTGTGGAACGAAACCTATAGCACGTCTGCACAGTCTTTTCGTTCCGATTATTCTGGGTGTTCTCTTTTTTATTATTATTTCCGCCCTATGGGGCAGTGACTTTTCTAACCTCTTCCCCATACTCGGCAGAGGTCCCAAAAAGGTTCTCTCAGGTGGTTTTTATGGCACGGTTATGTTCACCGATATAATCATTTTTTTACTGATAGTCCCTCCGTCAAAAAAGGGCTCGGCATTTCACAAACATTTATGGCCATATGCCCTGACAGGTCTTATGGCTGTTGTTTTAACGGTATTTTCTTATACCGTAAAAATTCCTTATCCTATCTCGGCCGATTCAAAGCTTCCAGCCTACCTGCTTCTAAAAGAAATCCACTACGGAAAGTTTCTGCAAAGGATTGATGCCCTCTTTCTTCTTGCAAGTTCTCTCAGCGGTATGCTATATCTGGGACTTTGTATTCGCGTGTTCTCAAACATTTTCAAGGAGGCTTTTTCGGTTTCTGACAAAGCTCCCATCGTTTTCCCGATTACCCTCATAGTTCTTTTTTCAGCCTTGGGGGCAGTGTTTATAAGCTCACATTTGGCTTTGACTTTGCTCCTCGCATTAGGCTTCGGCTCTTTATTTTTAATAATTGTGTTAACCTTATTTTCCGCAATCAGGAGGAAAAACGCCCATGAAAATCCTTAAATTCACGCTCTCCGCACTTCTTATTCTTGCTGTTTGCTTTTCTCTTTTTGGTTGCTATGACCAACAGGAAATAAACGAAACAGCCTATATGGTAGCTCTTGGCATAGATAAGGGTAAGTCATCTGACTTTGTGTATACTCTGCAGTTTTCAAGTCCCCTCCCCTTTTCCTCTGACGAAGGCGGACATAACAGCGGTGAAACCAGCAATCTGTCAGTATCGGCCGCTGACTTTTATACAGCAAAAAACACAGCGGAGAATCTGCTCATAAAACACATAAGCATGGCACATCTGAAAATGATTGTATTCTCAACCGAAATTGAGGCTGATGGGCTTTTAACTCACACAGAATTTCTTCTCAAAGAGCGTGAAATCCGCCCCCACACCTCGGTAGCCGTGACGGATAACTCTGCCCGGAAATATATTGAAAGCATGAACCCATCCGAAGGCGGAAATATCGCTGAGCATTATGAACTTATGGCGCTTAAATCAAGTAACCTTTATGCCCCCACAAAAGAGCTTTCGGATTTCGTAGATGAATTAATCAAAAAGGACGGTGCTTCAGCCATACCCATCGCAATATTAAAAGAAAGCAACAACATCGGTAAAACAAACGAAAACAAATTGCTTGGAACAGGTGTCTCATCTATATCAGACTCCCACTCAAGCCTGAGTGGTATGGCAATTTTTTGCCAAGGCAAACTATGTGGCACCATGGATGGGGATAATGCTCTCATATATAATATTCTGTCTCAAAAAATCAAGTATACAACACTAACCATAAAAAGTCCGGATAATACTGAAACTTTAGGTTTCAGGCTGACTATTCCCGAAAAGGCTTCATACAAGGTGCGCTCCGACTCTGCTTTTTGTTTGATTTCTGTGTCCCAGTCCTTTGAAATTGAGTATCTGGGAGGACGTCTCCCAAAAAGTTTTTCCTCCTTTGATGAACTGTTTTCCTACGCAAATCAAATCCTGACAAATGAATTCAGTGTCTTTTTATATGATATTTCACACAAAAAAAATGCAGATATATTGCATATCGGCGATTGCTTTAAAAAGCAATTCTACACCCAGCCCCAATGGGAAAATTCCGGTTGGGATAGGCTCTACAAAACTGCAAAATTTTCTGTTAATTTAAACTTTATCTAGGAGGTTAAAATGCCCACAATCTTTAAAATTTTTTTCATCATCTCTGCCCTATGGTGCGGAGTCTATACGACAGGCTTTGCTTTATTTGAAATAAAAAACCGCCGAATATTCGGCGGTATTATGTGTGTTGTGCTTGTAATCGTTATGGTGCTTACATCGGTTCGCATTCTTTAGCCTAAAAGGTGTAATCAACAAACTTTCCGGTAATATCCTCATCGCTCTCTACAAACACTTCCATGTAGTTTGCGGTTGTTCCGTGGAATCTTCCGTCCTTTGCCCGGATTTCTGCAAGAACTTCAAGGGTTTTGCCCTTGTATCCCTCATAAAATTCCTTCTTCATTTCTTCTCCCAACGCAATGAGACGTTTGCTTCGTTCTTCTTTTACCGGCTCGGGAATCTGTTCAGGCATTGATGCTGCAACAGTCCCTTTCCTGGGCGAATACTTAAATATGTGCATCTGCATAAAACCTATCTCTTTGCAAAATTCAAAGGACTTTTCAAACTCCTCGTCTGTCTCCCCCGGGAATCCCACCATAACATCGGTGGTTATTGAAACATCCTGAAGGTTTTCCCGGAGAAGCTTTACCGCATTTCGATATTCCTCAGTGGTATATCGGCGTTTCATTCTCTTCAAGGTCTCATCACAGCCACTTTGAAGAGCCAGATGGAACTGAGGACAAAGATTTTGGAGTTTTTTTGCTCTGTCAACAAAATCTTTTGTTATCACCACGGGTTCTATTGAGCCAAGACGAACACGCTTTATGCCCGGAACACCTGATACCCGCTCAACCACGTCAATCAGTTTCAGGTTACTTCCCAGGTCTTTCCCATAGGACCCAATATGAATCCCGGTCAGAACAATCTCTGAAAATCCCTTTTCCGAGAGCAGCCTTACCTCGTCAACAATTTTCTCAATATCCCTGGAACGCACCGGTCCCCGGGCATACGGGATTATACAATATGTGCAGAAATTTGTGCAACCATCCTCAATCTTCACATTTGCACGAATACGGCTCTGGTCAGATGTCAGACAAAGCTCCTCAAAGCTTCGCTCTTTCATTACATCCTTGCGGATAACGGTTTTCTTTCCCTTAACCGCCTTATCCACAAGCTCAACCAGACTTTTTCTGTCAGTCGTACCAATCAGCACGTCTATATCCTGAGAGTTTTTCAGCTTTTCTGGCTCTGTCTGAGCATAACAGCCCATAACCGCCACAATGGCTTTGGGGTTTTGTTTTTTTGCCCTGCTGATTTGCTGACGTGACTTCTGAGCACCCATACTTGTTACAGCGCAGGTATTTATGACATATACATCAGCCACGCCCTTTTGAATAACCTCGTACCCTGCATCCTTAAACATTTCAGCAAGAGCCTGGCTTTCATAAAAGTTTGTTTTACAGCCCAATGTAACAAATTTTACTCTCATATTCTCAATTCTTCCAATTCTCATTTCATATTTTAAAAAAATTTTGTGATAAAATTATACACTTTTTTATTGACTATTGCAAGAAAAAAATATATAATAGGAAAAGAAAAATGGAGTTTAATATTTCAGGAGGTGTATTTTATGAAAACTTGTACTATTTTGTTAAGCTCAATCAACGATGTTAAGAACTTTGTTAACATTGTAAGCCGTTATGATTGTGACATTGATCTGGCATCAGGCAGATATGTTGTTGACGCAAAGTCAATTATGGGTATTTTCAGCCTGGACCTGAGCAAACCCATTACCGTAGAAATTCACAACGATGACTGTGAACAGGTTCTTGAGGCACTCAAACCATTTATCCAGTAATCCATTTCGATTAAATCAAATAATTTGGTCAAACATCTTCGGTCTTTCGTTTATGCGAAATTTAGGCCGTGGGTTTTTGTGCCTTTTTATGCTTTTAAAAGGTTATATATGAACACCAAAGAATTTTTTATGAACGCCGCTTTGAAAGAAGCGGAAAAAGCTTATGCTTTGGGCGAAACTCCCATAGGCGCCGTCGTGGTGAAAGACGGTGAAATCATTGCTGCCGCCCACAATCTTCGTGAAACTGGCAAGAATGCTCTGTACCATGCAGAATTGATTGCAATAGATGCCGCCTGCAAAGTTTTGGGCGGTTGGAGGCTTCATCAGTGTGACCTTTATGTCACCCTTGAGCCGTGCATTATGTGCAGCGGAGCAATCCATCATGCCCGTATAAAAAATCTTTACTTTGGTGCTTCCGACCCCAAGGGCGGCGCTGTTCTTTCAGCTCTTAACGCCCCAACTGCGGACACACTCTTCTGCCACACAAACTGCGAGGGCGGAATATTGCTCGACGAATGTTCGGAAATTCTTAGACGGTTTTTCAGGGAACTTCGCTCGGGCAAAATCAATACTGATAAATAATTAATTAATATATACTACTTAAGGAGGAATTTTTGTAATGAGCAAAAAATTCGTTTATCTTTTCAGCGAAGGCGACGCTTCAATGAGAGAACTTCTCGGCGGTAAAGGCGCAAACCTTGCTGAAATGACCAAAATCGGTCTCCCTGTTCCCCAGGGTTTCACCGTATCAACAGAGGCTTGTACTCAGTATTATGAGGACGGCAGAAAAATCAATGATGCAATCAAAGCAGAAATCATGGAAAACATCACCAAGATGGAAGCCATCTGCGGCAAGAAGTTCGGCGACAAGGAAAATCCCCTTGTCGTTTCAGTTCGCTCAGGTGCAAGAGCATCAATGCCCGGCATGATGGATACAATCCTTAACCTTGGTCTTAACGAAGACGTTGTTGAAGCTATGTCTGCTAAATCCGGCAACGCTCGTTGGGCTTGGGACTGCTACAGAAGATTTATCCAGATGTATTCTGACGTAGTTATGGAAGTTGGTAAGAAGTACTTTGAACAGCTTATCGACGAAATGAAAGAAGAAAAAGGCGTAACTCAGGATATCGAGCTTACTGCTGAAGACCTTAAGGTTCTTGCTGGTCAGTTCAAGGCTGAATACAAGAACAAAATCGGAAAGGACTTCCCCACAGACCCCACAGAACAGCTTATGGGTGCTGTTGAAGCCGTATTCCGTTCATGGGATAACCCCAGAGCAAACGTATACCGTCGTGACAACGATATCCCTTATTCATGGGGTACTGCTGTTAACGTTCAGATGATGGCATTCGGTAACATGGGCGACGATTGTGGTACAGGTGTTGCGTTCACTCGTGACCCAGCTACCGGTGAACCCGGACTTATGGGTGAATTCCTTGTTAACGCACAGGGCGAAGACGTTGTTGCAGGTGTTCGTACACCTATGCCTATCGCTGAGATGGCTGAAAAGTTCCCTGCTGCATTTGCTGAATTCCAGAAGGTATGTGCAATCCTCGAAGACCACTACCGTGATATGCAGGATATGGAATTTACCGTTGAAAACGAAAAGCTCTATATGCTCCAGACAAGAAATGGTAAGAGAACAGCAAAAGCTGCTCTTAAGATTGCTTGTGACCTCGTTGACGAAGGCATGATCGACAAGAAACAGGCTGTTGCTATGATCGACCCCAGAAACCTTGACACACTTCTCCACCCACAGTTTGATACAAAAGCTCTTAAAGCTGCAACACCTATGGGCAGAGGTCTTGGTGCATCTCCCGGTGCTGCTTGCGGTAAAGTTGTATTCACCGCTGAAGATGCAGTAGCATGGGATGCAAAGGGCGAAAAAGTAATCCTTGTTCGTCTTGAAACTTCTCCCGAAGATATTACCG
>JAZNSG010000062.1:0-26636 GCA_045591035.1 Clostridia bacterium
TTTTTTATGTAAATAGAATATTATACAAAAAAATAAGTCGAAGCAAAGTTAACTTTGCTTCGACTTATTTTTTTGTATAATATTCTATTTACATAAAAAATGACCAGTAATCTGGCCATTTTTCGGAACACAAACAGCATAACAGGATTTATGTTCCTCTTATATTTTTAAATCATTATATTTGAAAAATTATGTCTTTCCTTATCTTGCGTATGGTTCCATTAAAACATTAAATATATCTGACGACTCGCTTGAACCATCTTGAAAATTAAAAACAAACCACAAATGTCCAATTGTCGCATCCTTGGGAAATTCTAGTTGCACAGACAAAACCTGTGCCATAGTATGGTACGAAAAAGGAGCCTTAATTTTTCCTATTTCTTTTTTGTATTCATCCATTTCCGTTCCCGCAGGAACAAAATACGCCGTTACAGAGATTGGATATGGTTCTTCCCCAACTTCAAACCAAGGGAAGTGTGCATGTATTGTTTGCGGCACTTTATACCAACCATCCTCCGCTTTTTCAATCCATGCTCCTGCAGGAGAAGTTCGGGAAAAAGATATTTCCTTTAAAGCCGCATCACCGAGTTCCTTTACCGACTTGACAATCCATATTCCATTCTCGCTTTTATCTATTGGTTTAAAAAGCTCTAATGTATATCTCTTTCCCCCAATAATATATGTTCCTGTGCATCCTTCTCCGTCGCCCGCAAAATAGGTCAATTTTCCGTTTTCAACAGATTCTCCTATGCCGGATAGATACATCTGCATCACCTGCTCATAATCAAGCCGCCAAGGGAAGTGTCCGTTATTTACTTGTCTTTGCAGTTCTTTAATTTGTGCATACGACATATTTTCAGCATTAGCAATATTGAGAGTATAAACATCATCAATTAATGAAAAAGTGGATTCGATATATGAAATTTCTTTATACATTTTGGCGTATTCTTCTGACAGTTTTATATCCTCTTCATCATTGCCTGAAAATATAGGCAGTTGAACATCCGTAGGTCTTCCAATTAAATAACCATAATCCTGATTTCTCCACATAACAGTCATGTTTCCAACCATATTCATATGCTCTTCAATTTCAGAATCAGCCAATTTTATTACATTGAACAGAGTTCCCATGCCATCATGCTTTTCTGAAATCCCTCTATGCTTGAACTCTATATAGCCATCATTAACAGTTGTTTCGTCAGCAATGTATTTTCCAAGCCAATGCATAGGAAGTTCAAACTGCACATTCATCTTTTCATTTTTATATAATATACTTCCGAAAAGAGTGTAGTTGTTTGCAACTATAAAGATACGTTCTATAAATTCATAAGGAATATATATCTTATAGTTTTTCATTTCCGGCGTAAAATCCATTGGCGGAAAACCTTTACCATTTGTGTTATAAAAAATTTGATTTCTTCCAACCTCAATTTCATACTCTACACCGTTAACTTTTATTATTGCTTTGTTTAAAGCTATTTCACACTCCACGCCGAGGTTCTTGCAAAGTTCCTCTAATGGAAAATATGCCATTAGTTGTGCTGTATATCCTTGTTCCATTGTTTCTGATAAAACATAAGGTTCGTTGTTAAACTCAAGAAGTTCTCCGTTAAATGTAAGCTTTATGTCACTATTAACTGTAGTGTCGTCCTGTCTGTTGACTGCTACCCAAATAGAAACACAGATTATTGAAACTATTATAATGGCAAAAACAGCCATTGCTATAAATTTCGAAGTCTTGCCGTTTTTAGAGCGAATCTTTGAAAAACGGTTTTGCAGTTTTTCCTTATCCATGCTCATTTTTGTTGTAAACATTTTTTCCAACATCGTGTTCGCCTCCTTAGTTATCGTTTGGCTGTCATATCAATAATTTCTTCTGTTGTAAGTCCGAAAAATCCAAAAAGTTCAGAACTGTACCCATCACTATAATCGTAGTATGTATTTCCGGTCTTAAATACAGCACAATCGTCTGTAGCAAGTGTAATCGTTCCCTTATCGCCATTTTCTTTTGTAATTATAAGTGTTGCCGTAAAAGGACAACCGCTTCCGCCTTTCATAATTTTCGCTGACGAAAGCATACTTTCTAGTGTTTTAAGATTATCTCTTACTATGATCGGATATACTGCATCATTTACAACAACTTCTGCATGCGTTATTTTCTTTATATCTTGCGGATAAAATTCTACAGCAGGCATTTCGGGATAATTCATAAAGTTTACAAAATACTTTTGTTCGTCCAATGTAATCTTCTCAAAAAATATAAGCTCAATCTTATAATTATCAAAAATAAAAATCATCAGTTTGTTTTCATCTGTGGAATTATCCCAAACATCATACATTTTCACATCATAATTACCGTCTTTTTCAACTTCAAAATGCTTGAGATTTCTTGTTTCGCTTAGCTTATCAAAAATCTTTTCTACTTTATCTCCGTTAACCTCCCACTGAAAACCGCTGTTTGTCAATATTTCTTCGTCATTTTTGAGTGCTTTTTCCTTGATAATATTCAACTTGCGTCCTGCCATACTCACATAATCATTCCCAAACACATATCGCATTTCAACATTATCGTCTGCCTTATGTTGAACAGTAACAAGCTGAATAGAAGCAATAATGCTATCCTGTGCAGTCAAATAATATGTTCTTTGGTCGCCGTCCGGGATGCATCGGTCACTGCACCAACCATAAATGTCAGCAACTGTTGAATATGTTTCGGCATAATTTGTAAACAATTCCATTCCGTCAGGCATATTTCCGATTTTCACTTCTCCGGTTTTAAGGTTAATAATATAATTATCATACTTTGCAACTCTATCATCGCGGAGACCTTCGTTTGTTAAATATGCAAATTTGCCGTCTTTATCAACTTTAAAAACAGTAAAGCTGTCTCCCTGAGTATGTCCTGCAATATTTAATTTGTCAAGGTTTATTTTGTGCAGTATTTCATAACTTTGTTGGTCAACTACGAAAAGTCCTTCAAGATAGTGGAATACCAGCTTTTCATCATCAACATAATCAATATCTGCCATAATTGAGCCAATAGGACGATTTATATAGTCGGAAAATTCGGCATCGGTCATTCTGTAGTCTTTGGTATTATTTACAGCAATCATTACTCCAACACATATAATTGCGGCTATGATAATTCCAAAAAGAATACCACCAATCACTTTAGAAAGTTTTCCGTTTTTTGAACGGATTTTTGAAAATCTGCTTTGTAATTTCTTCTTGTCTGCACTCATTTTGGTTGTGAACATCTTTTCCAACATATATTTCGCCTGCCTTTCATTCTACCAATTCTAAGATGGTTTTCATATATAGCTTTTGTTCTTCATCATTCATATTCTTTGTAACTTCCATATCGCACGAAACCTCACAGGCTTCGCTAAGGTTGCTACTTATCAAATATGAAAGAGGGTTAAACCAATGGACTGCATTTACAAATAACGCAAACCATTTTATCATCAAGTCTTTTCTCTTGTAATGAGTCAATTCGTGAAGAAACACCAATCTCATCATATCCTGCGATATTTCCTTGCAAGGCATATATACCACTGGAAAGAAAACACCTACCAACATCGGAGAGCCGACATCCGGCGACATTCTTACCCTGATATTTCTTCGTATTCCAAGTTCTTTTTTTGCCTCAATTAACACAGAGTTTTCTTCCATCGTAATTGAACTCTTTCGTCTCTTGCGTATATAGATAACATAACTTGCTATCACAATTAGAAGAAAGATTCCGGTTCCTGATATCCAGATGATTGAAAGAAGGTCAAGCACCTTTAACTTCACATTCTCACTAACACTGATTTCTCTCTCCGTAATAGGCGGAGCTTCGGGTAGTCCGGGAGTTTGCTCATTCTCCTCACTAATCTCTACCTCAGTTACATGTGCTTCAGTGCGAGTCATATATTGTATTTTCTGAACTTCTTGTTCTGGAATAAGTTTATATGTAGGTATAATCATTGTAAGCAGTACCGCTATCCATACATAATACTGCCACTTTGCAGGAAATTTCTTTGTTGTAATCGGTTTTAAGCATAACAAAATAGCGGTTATACCAAATCCGAACAGGCTGAGTATCAGCACTGTTTCAAAAAGGTTAATCATAATCTCACTCCAATTCAAACATTTTTTTCAAATCCGACATATCCTCATTTGAAAGTTTTTTGTTTTCATAGAGTGTCGCAACAAGATTCTTTACAGAACCCTTATATATTTTTGATAATAGATTCTCAGTTTCATCAATAGCATACTCACTCTGTTTGAGAACAGGGAAATAATAATTTATCTTGCCTTTTTTATCGCAAGAGATAACACCCTTTTTGAGTAAACGAGCCATAAAGGTTGCAACTGTTGATGCAGTCCAATCGTTATTATTAAGCTCGTTTATGATATCTGCAACTGTCAGTTTTTCCTTGCTTCTCCACAGAATACACATAATCTCGTATTCTGCATCTGTTATTGTATGTTTTATAGCCGACATAATAATCTCTCCTTCAAAAAACAATGTATCTACACTTGTAGCTATATTTATTATAGCAAGTATATCTACATTTGTCAATATAGATTTTAAAAACAACAAAAAACCTCCGGCTTTTATGAAAAGCCGGAGGTAAAAATTTATATTTTCTTTATTTGTTCAAGTATTTTGCAACTTCTGCAGCCACAAGCTTTGTAATCATTTCAATGTTGTCTGCAGATACAGCCCCTGCATTTGTGAGGTCTGCCTTGCCATTGCTGCTGAAGAGTTCCATCTTCTTAAGTGTTTCAAGCTTAACAGCTTCAACTGCTGCTGGAATAAGGTCAATAAGACCTTTGTCCATGCTGTGGAACTTCTTGAACTCAGCTTCAACTGCCGCAACGTTTATATCTGTGAAGATATTAACCTTGCTGATACCTTCCTTTATAGCCTGTTTGAAGTCGTTATCGGTAAGACCGGAACCACCGTGAAGAACCAAAGGAACATCAACAGTATTCGCAATTGTGCGGATTCTCTCAAAGTCAAGTTTCGGGGGAAGTTTGTAAGCACCGTGAGCATTACCTACAGCAATAGCCAAAGCATCAACTCCGGTTTTTTCTACAAATTCCTTAGCGAGTTTGGGGTCTGTGAAATAAGCAGACGGGTCAGCAAGATGTGAACTGCCTTCAGCAGAACCTTCATTGTCGCCAACATGTCCAAGCTCACCTTCGATGGTTGCACCGTAGGAATGTGCAATATCAGCCATTTCCTTAACTTTTCTCAGGTTTTCCTCGTATGTATCTGTTGAACAATCATACATAACTGAGCTGAAGCCAAGTTCCAGAGCCTTAATACAAGTATCATAAGTCAAACCATGGTCAAGATGAACAACAACAGGAACAGAAGCCTTCTTAGCCATTGGGATAAGGTAATAGGATACCTCTTCCAAAGGACCGTAAGGAAGCAACACTTCTGCAGTACCCATAATAACCGGTGAACGGCTTGACTCTGCTGCCGCAATAATACCACGGGCAAGTTCAAGGTTTACTGCATTAAAAAGACCAACCGCATAACGGTTTTTCTTTGCCGGTCTCAAAACTTCATTCATATTTACTAACATAATTTTTCCTCCTAGAGATTATTATACTTAAATTGAGTCGTTTTCAGGCTCAACATCATTATTCTTATTTTGCTATTATATGCACTATATCGCCGTTTTTAAGTCCCGATGAGTTTGCATCATCTGTATCAATATGCATTTCAACATTGAAATCATCACGAACTCTAATCTGCACATCAAAGAACTTTGTAGGCTTTATGCCGTCAATTACAACATCCACATAATCGTTATCAGAAATGTTAAGCTTTTCCGCAAATTCGGGGGTAAGATGTATATGGCGGTTTGCTATGATAACACCCTCTTTCAGGTATACACAGCCTTTCGGACCAACAATCACGAGCTTCTCAGAGCCTTTAACTTCACCCGATGGACGAACAGGCGGGCTGACCTTCAAAACAAAGGTATCAGTTCGTGAAATCTCAACCTGAGTATTCTTTCTTATGGGTCCAAGAACTCTCACATTCTCAATCGCCTTGAGTGAAGGCCCAACAAGGGTAACCACCTCATTCGAAGCAAATTCACGTCCCATAAGATATTTTTTGGGTGTCAATTCGTAACCCTCACCAAAAAGCGTATCCAAATCCTCACGGGACAAATGTATATGTCTTTGTGAAACACCTATTTTAACAAAATCATCATTAATCGAGGAAGCGGACGTAATATTCAATTCCTTAACTGCGTTTTCCACAGCATTTTCAATAGTTTTCAAATCTACCATTTGCACACCTCCTCCTTTAACATTCAAAATCAAAAAACTTCATTATTTCGCCATGGGGTCTTGGGATAACAGCTTTTCCAAACAATTCTCCCAATGGAGCTGAAGCCTTGCAACCGGCTTCAACAGCAGCAGAAACTGCCGAAACACTACCCTTGACAATCAAAGTGACAAGACGTCCACCTAAACGTTTTTCAGAGTGAATAAGCCTAACATCAGCCGCTTTTACCATTGCATCAAGTCCTGTTATCGACGCAACAAGCCCTGATATTTCAATCATTCCGATTGCAAAATCAGTTGTTGGAAGCTCAACCTCTGCTCCGAGAAAGGTTTTAGGGAGTTTTTTGTTGTACTTATCCTTGTTCATATCAAGAAGATAAGCCATTTTTTCAACATCCTGACCCGGACGTGGAATAACATGAGAAACTATGTACTTTCCTTCACTTTGAGCATAGGCTTTTCCCGCATCAATAGCGGCTCTGACAGCTGCATCGCTGCCTTCTATTTTAATCTGCATAACAAGCGGTGCAGGAGCATCCGCACTTTTAGGTCTGTTTCTGTCAAAAGCAATAACTCTCACGTCCGCCGCTTTTGCCGCAATGTCCGCAGCATAAACCGCCGTCGTGAAGCTATATACCTCAAGCATACCAAGAGCGTCCATGTTTTTCCTCCGTTTATGAATTAAACAATATGAAGTCCGTCTACCATTACACAGCGGCGTTGTCTTGTAAACGAATGTGCCGCTGTAAGTCCCTCACCTGTGGGTCCAGCAATCGTAAATGTTGTATAGCCCTCACCACCAGCGCCAATTCCGGCATAGGATGGTGCGTTCTTTACAAAAATAGTTGTCTCAACTGCACGGGCAAAGTTTGTGAGATTGTCAACATTCTTTGAATGAATATGAGCTGAATGACGGTTACCATGTTCAGCCGCAACAGCTTTTTCAATAGCCTCGTCAATATCAGCCACTCGAACAATTGCAAGTACAGGCATCATCATTTCAACCTGAACAAACGGATGTTCAGCCTTGGTTTCGCATATAATAAGTCTTGCATCAGAGTTTATGCCAAGAGCTTTGAGGAAAAGACCTGCGTCCTTACCAACCCATTTTTTGTTTATTGAATACTTTCCGTCCTTCTCAACAAGAGCAAGTTTCACCAATGCGTCAATCTGGTCTCCCTTAAGAAGGTACGCCCCTGCTTCCTGCATTCCCGCAATAAGAGCATCAGCTATAGACTCAACAGCAAAGCACTCTTTTTCAGCAATACAAGGAAGATTGTTATCAAAACTTGCACCGCTTACGATATCCTTTGCAGCTTTCTTTATGTCTGCAGTTTCATCTACGATAACAGGAGGATTACCTGCTCCTGCACCAATAGCTTTTTTACCGGAAGAAAGGAGAGTCTTAACAACTCCGGGGCCGCCTGTTGCAACAAGCATACGAACAATCGGAGACTTTATCATCTCATTTGATGTATCCATGGTGGGCCTGTAAACCGAAACCACAAGATTTTCCGGTCCTCCCGCTTCCAAAACTGCACGGTTAATAAGGTCAACAGCATAATTTGCAGTTTTACAAGCATTGGGGTGGGGATTAAATACCACCGCATTTCCACCTGCAAGCATACCAATTGAATTACAAATAACTGTTTCACTTGGATTGGTTGAAGGAGTTATACTTCCTATGACTCCGTATGGTGCCATCTCAACAAGTGTCAGGCCGCTGTCACCTGTCATTACTGATGGCGAAAGGTCCTCTGTGCCCGGAGTTTTGTTAGCAACAAGCTGGTGCTTGATAATCTTATCTGACACTCTGCCCATTCCTGTTTCCCTAACTCCGAGTTTAGCCATTTCCTCAGCTTCATTAAGGGTCAGCTGTCTTATTTTTGAAATTATCTGTTCCCTTTGTTCAACAGTATATGAACGATACTGCTTATAAGCCTTGCTGACTGCCTCTAAAGCTTCGGACATACTGTCGAAAACGCCTTTGTATGAACGTGCTTCTGTTATAATCTCATTTTCTCCGGAAGCCTTTGAAAGGACACTTTTTACTATTTCACTTATCTGCTTTTCATCAAGAATCATAATGCCCAACTGCCTTTCGTTAATTTCAATATATTTCAAAACCTGAACAGTATTTTTTCCAAATTTATTTAAATATAATGAGGGTCGGCTTCGGGTGCCGCTTTTTGCGACACCTGAAGCTTGTTTTTTATTACTGAATTTCAACCCAATCGTCCACAATGCCAACAATTGCCGCATCAATGGGCGACTCATTCATGCCGCAACCAATTCGTGCGGCACTTCCCAATGCTACCAAAACATCTTCGCCTATTCCGGCTCCAACATTATCAATAGCAACAATATTCTTTCCCGAACCCATATTTTTGTAAGGTTCAATGATAAGAAACTTATTGCCTAAAAGGCTTTCATTTTTATGGGTGGAAACAACGTGTCCAACCACTTTCCCTACTATCATTTCAAATCGCCTTTCGAAGTCTTCTTTTCAAAAGATAATTATTTAAGTGTAGGAAGAATTTTTTCAACATCACCATGAGGTCTGGGGATTACATGTGTTGCGATAATTTCGCCAAGCTTTGTTGCAGCAGCTCCACCTGCTTCAACAGCAGACTTAACAGCACCAACATCGCCACGAACCATAACGCTTACCAAACCTGAACCAATCTTTTCAGTTCCGATAAGTACAACGTTTGCAGCCTTTACCATTGCATCAGCAGCCTCAATTGCAGCTACCAAGCCTCTTGTTTCTATCATTCCCAATGCTTCCTGTGTCATTTTCTTTTCCTCCTTAATAATTTGAGTTGTTTTTGTTTCAACGACAGTTTCCGGTTCTGCTTTTACCACAGGAGCAGCTTTCGCCTGAACCGTCGCCGTAGTCTTTTTAGTTGTGGTTTTCTTCTCTGCCATATCCGTCACCTATTAGAGTGTAGGGAGAATTTTTTCAACGTCTCCGTGAGGTCTGGGGATTACATGAGTTGCGATAATTTCGCCAAGCTTTGTTGCAGCAGCTCCACCTGCTTCAACAGCAGACTTAACTGCACCAACATCGCCACGAACCATAACACTTACCAAACCTGAACCAATCTTTTCAGTTCCGATAAGTACAACGTTTGCAGCCTTTACCATTGCATCAGCAGCCTCGATTGCAGCTACCAAGCCTCTTGTTTCTATCATTCCCAATGCTTCTTGTGCCATTTTCATTTCCTCCTAAAAATTATATAAATTTTAATTATTTACAGATTTAAGTAGGATATAAGCTCATTTACACCATATCCCGTAACCGAATCAATCCGAAACACCTTTTCACATCCGGCAAGTCTGAGCCAATTTTCAGCTCTGTCGGGATTTGCTCCTTCCTCTTCGGACTTTGTTACTATCCCGATTACCTCTCTGTTCACCATACTGGTGCAACAGGGCGGAAACAGTGAATAAGGTTCTGTGGCACTGATAAGAAGACCGATTATGTCGGCTTCGTATGAATAAAGTGCCAACGCTCTGCCAAGATGATGAGTCTGGGCATATTCCCCCGGGGTGTCAATCAGATTGTTTTCGAATTTTATGTACTGCGTTTTGTCATAGCTTATGTCCTCGCCACGCAGCACCTGAGTAAGAGTTGTCTTTCCGCTCTCACTTCTGCCTACTAACATCAAATTCTTCATTATGTTTTGGTGATAGGGCAAACGGTAAATCCCAGGGTCTCTTTGCAATAATCCACAAGAGACTGAAGTGATGCCGTAACATCAGCAACCAAACCTGTCACAATGAGAGTTCCGCTGAATCTGTCCACAAAGCCAAGTTCAACTCCCGCAGACTTTATCGCTATGTCTCCCGCAATAATTGCTGTTTCACTGGGCGACATGGTAACAATACCAATTGCCGACCTGTTGTAATCAAGCGCCGGGTCCAGCCCCAACTTTCTGTAAAGAATGTCATCGGGGTTTGCTATTACATGAGCAATTGTAATTTGTTTACCCGGAACAAGCTCTTGTACTATTCTCAATTTATCCTGAATAGATAACTCGTTGCTCATTGCCCTAACCTCCTATCTTGCAGTATAAACCATAGCTTTCCGCTACAGCCTTTAACTTTTCCATATGTTCATTAGTGGGTGTTGGGATGTCTCCCATAGGATAGTTCCTCTTTAGTCCATCATACTTATCCTTGCCGAATCTGTGATAAGGCAAAAGATTTATTTCATTCACATTTTTAAGCGATGATGCGAATTTTGCAATAGAAGCAATTTCAGCTTCTGTATCATTAAATGTAGGTATGACGGGTACTCGTATTATTAGCTTTTTAGCCTTTTCGGCAATTTTAACAGCATTTTCAAGTATCAGCTCGTTTGACTGAGTGGTGAACTCCTTGTGTTTGGCTGTATCGGTATGCTTTATATCCATAAGCACTGTGTCAATATACGGAAGCATCTTCTCTATTTTTTCAAAAGATGCAAATCCGGTGGTTTCAACCGCAGTGTTTATGGCAGCCTCCTTCGCACTTCTCAAAAGAGCATAAGCGAAATCAAACTGACAAAGCATCTCGCCCCCCGAAAGCGTCAACCCACCGCCTGAACGTCGGTAATACGGAAGGTCCTGCTTGACAATCTCCAGAACCTCTGCCACCGAAACATCACGGCCTATGGTTTTTTCCTTTCCGTTTTGAATCATAGTCTGAATTTCAGACTTTTGGGACTCGGGATTGCAACACCATCTGCATCTCAGTGCACAGCCTTTTAAAAACACAATCGTTCTTATGCCGGGACCATCATGAACAGAGAACTTCTGAATATCGAAAATCCTGCCGGATACATTCAAATAGTCAGTCATATTCTCTTAAAATCCTCCCTGTTCAGTTCTGTTTATAATATCATCCTGAAGTGACCTTGAAAGAGTTGTGAACAAAGCACTGTAACCCGCAACACGAACCACAAGATTCTTGTAGTTTTCCGGATGAAGCTGAGCATCTCTTAATGTCTCGCGGCTTACTACGTTAAATTGCATATGCATACCTTTCTGGTCAAAGAACGCACGAATGAGTGCGATAAATCCTTCAATTCCCGAAGCACCCTTAAGTGCTGACGGATGGAATTTCATATTGAACAGTGTTCCGTTTGAAGCAATACCGTGGTCAAGCTTTGCAACTGAGTTTGCCGCAGCTGTTGGTCCGCTTACATCACTGCCTGCAACAGGTGATACACCATCGGCAATTGGTGTTCCGGCAAGTCTCGCATCAGGAGTTGCCCCCGTCTGAGCACCCAACGGAACATTGGCAGATACAGGATAAAGACCTGCATGGTATTTTCCGCCTCTTGGATTTGTATAAAGTTCAACAGGCTTTGTATAGGTATAAGCCGCTTCACGACCATACATATCAACTTCATCTATATCATTGCCAAATTTGGGAAGTGCCTTAATTTGGTCGTAAAGTGCCTGATATTCAGCCTTCTTATCTTCAGCAATGGTGTTCTCTTTAATCTGTTTAAAGATTTCACGGATCTGCGCCTCATTAATTTCAAGCCCTTGCTTTTTAATTTCCTTTGCAACCTCAACTGTAAGCGTCATTGCATAGTGGTCATCATAAGGCTTACCAAAGTTATTTTTAAGAGCATCTGCGTACTGTTTCAAAGTAACAACTTTCTTTTTATAAACAAGCTCATCAATCGCATAAAGACCATCGGCAACATTGGCAATACCAAAGCCCTGGGGACCGGTAAAGTTATAAGCCGCACCGCCCTCCTGAGCTGACTTGCCCTTGGCAATACAGTCATCAAGCATAGACGAGAGATAAGGCAATGGGCAACGTTCTGCATGGGCTACGTCAATAGCATTATCAGCATTAACCATAAGCTTTATGCTGTAATCCATCTGTTTCTTATATGCTTCAAAGAATTTTTCATAGGTGTCAAGTTCAGAAATACTACCTGTTCTGGGACCAACCTGAACGCCTTTATCAACACCATTTGAGAAAACAAGCTCCATCGGACGACACATATTGAAAAATGCTGCATCGTGCCAACCATCGGTTTTTCCGCCCTTTTGAGGTTCAACACAGCCAATTACACAATAATCACGTGCATCCGCAAGACTGAGACCCCTTGAAATAAGTGCGGGAATAATAATTTCATCATTGTAGTAAGCAGGCAGGCCAATACCTGTTTTTGTAAGCTCCGCAGCCTTCACCATTAAATCATGGGGAGTGCCGTTCCATACTCGCATAGAAAGTGAGGGTTGGGGAAGATTAACGTGCATTGAAGCAGTTATACACATATATGACAAATCATTCGTTGCATCACGACCATTTTTGTCCTGACCGCCGACAATAAGATTCTGGAACATGCTGTATCCTGCAAATCCCTCAGCTGACAAAGCATCACGAACTTTGTTCAGACTGTTAAGTTTAACCCAAACACAGTCAATGAGTTCCTGAGCTTGTTCACGGGTAATCTTTCCGCTTTCTATGTCCTTTATGTAATATGGATACATATACTGGTCAAAGCGTCCCGGAGATACCGAATGTCCGCTTGATTCTGTCTGAATAAGCAACTGAACAAACCAGAAAGACTGACAAGCCTCATGGAAGCTTTGTGCACCATTTGCAGGAACTTTGCTGCAGATTTCAGCAATAGTAAGAAGTTCATCTCTTCTTTGGATATCGGTACACTTGTCTGCCATTTCACGGGCAGCTTTTGAATAACGATTAGCAAAAATAATAGCAGCTTCACAACATTCCATAACAGATGTCAGGAAATTATACCGTGTTGCATAATCACTGTCATAAACTTTGCATTTGTCTCGTTCAGCCTTGGCCTGAGCATAAATTCCGTTGTAACCGATTTTAAGTACCTTTGCATAGTCAACACTTACATGGCCGATACCATTATAGAAATAGTTTCCAACGGTAAAGATGTTATGTTCAATAGCAGTAATAGCCTCGGGAGTCATATAGGAAGTTGCAAGTTCACTTGTTGTTCTGCCCTTCCAATATTTGTGAATTTCCTTAAGCTTTGAAGCTGTCTCATCAGAAATATAAAACGGGTCAGCGCTTCTTGTAGCAACAGTCTCAAATTCATCCTCAAGCCACTTGTTTGAATACTCAGGGAATGTGGGACATCCTCTGCGTGCAAAACAGTTGCAACCTACAACAAGCTCGTCGTCACGAATAACAACAGGCAATTTTTCAGCAAGAGCCTTGAAGGCGTGAGACTTCCTTATATGAAGAGGCAAACCCTCTGAATTTTTATGACTCTCTGTAATAATCTCCGCACGGGTTGACTCAATTGTCGGAGTACCCGAATAGAGGTCATCTATAAGTTTTTGTATACGATTTGATTTTGAAATTTCAGCAGTATAAATCTTCATCATTTCCAAACCTCCTAATCTAATACATATATAATACACCATAATTTTAAAAAAATCAATAGTTTTCAAAGAAAAAAAAACAAAAACACAGAAAAAGTTAGAAAAAAATCACAAATTTATAAATTTTTACGATATTTTTTCTATTTTTTTACATATTTTTACAATATTTTCTTGTTAGTTACTTTGTTTTACCGATTAAACAACAAAAGAGGTCCGCAAAAAACACAGACCTCAAATTTTAATAACACTTTTAAATTAAATTTTCTCCAAAAACTTATATTGTGCCATATAAAGAGAAGCATATCTTCCGCCTTTTTCAAGAAGTTCCTCATGAGTACCCGCTTCCGCTATATTTTTATCCGCTATGTACATTATCCGCGAACTGTTTTTTATTGTAGACAGACGGTGAGCAATAATGAATGAAGTCCTTCCTTCCAGAAGTCTCTCAAGCCCTTTTTGAAGAGCAATTTCTGTTTCTGTATCTATGCTCGACGTAGCTTCATCAAGTATCAATATCGCCGGATTTGCCAAAAGAGCACGAGCAAAGGCAATAAGCTGTTTCTGCCCCACAGAAAGCGACGAGCCACCCTCTGTTACAGGAGTACTATACCCCTCTGGGAACTCCATTATAAATTCATGAGCACAAACCGCCTTCGCAGCCTCAACAATTTCTTCATCTGTGGCATCAAGCTTTCCATAACGGATATTGTCAGCAATTGTCCCCGAAAACAAAAAGCTGTCCTGTAGCATTATTCCCATTTGGGAACGCAAACTGTTGAGAGTTACGTGCTTTATATCCTGTCCGTCAATGGTAATCTTTCCATCCTGGATATCGTAAAATCTTGCCAATATATTTATAATTGTAGATTTCCCCGCACCGGTGGGGCCAACAAGAGCAATGCTCTCTCCCGCTTTTACATCAAAGCTTACGTTTTCAAGTATAACCGGTGAGTCTTCTTCATAGGAAAATGTAACATTTTTAAAAGAAACATCGCCTTTGACAGGCATAAGTTCAACTGCATCAGGCAAATCCTCAATCACAAGGGGTTCATCAAGCAATTGAAAAATTCTTTCAAGGTAAGCACTGCAATTCACTATTTCATTATAAAAGTTTGTGAGCACAATAACCGGGTCCCAAAATCTTCTTACATATGAAGCAAAAGCAATAAGCATACCAACAGAAATAAGATTTGCATTTACTGAATACGCGCCTACATTATATACAATAACAAGAATAAGAGCCGAGAGATTTGATACAAATCTGCCGGTTAATCCACCTATAAAAGCAGATCTCATCCAATACCTTTTTGTTTCTCCACACAAACCATCAAAAATTTTGGCATTTTCTTCTTCCCTGGCAAAAGATTGTGTTATTTTCATTCCTGAGATACTTTCCTGGATATATGCATTCATATTACTCTGCTTTGAAGAATACATCTGCCATGCTCTGCGATGATATTTTTTTATAAACGCAATACCTAAAGAGAACACCGGCACACCGGCACAACATATCAATGTAAACTCTACATTCATAAACAGCATAAATCCAAGTATAACAAGCATTTTAAACACGTTTGTTATCATGTCAAATATACCATTTGAAAGAAGAGATGCAATAGTGTTTACATAGTTCACCACTCTCACCAGTATTTTACCGTGAGGTCTTGAGTCAAAAAAACTAAACGGCAGACTCTGTATATGCCGGAAAAGGTCTGACCTTACATCCTTTATAATATCCATAGACATAGTGTGAGCAAATACTGCTCTGAATTTCTGGCAAATCAGCACTAAAAGATTTGCCACAACCAAAACACTTGCAAGAATGACAAGCAGTTTATAATTCCCCTCAGGCAAACACTTATCAAGCATAACTCCGACAAAGTATGGCGGCAGAAGCTCAAGAAACGCCGTAAAAAACATAAGAAATGTAACTATAACAATTTCTTTAACATGAGGGGCAACATATTTTTTCAGCATTGAGAAATACGAAAAATTCAGACCTGCCTTCAGTTCTTCGTCTTTGTCATATCTGTTAACTTTCACGGCTTTCCCCTCCTTTGAAGATACTTTCTCTTACGGGATGGTTGATGTGATAGCTCGGAGCATCATCAAAATCGCCGAATTGGTGATCAAAAACGCCTTTGTAATAACCATTCAATTTCATAAGCTGATCATGAGTTCCCCATTCAATAAGATTTCCGTGGTTAAGAACAAGTATCAAATCGGCATTCTTAACAGAAGAAATTCGGTGGGCAATTATTACTTTCGTTTTTATTGTTTCCTTAAGATTTTCCTGAATGCTGTATTCAGTTTCCATATCCAAAGCCGAGGTTGTATCGTCCAAAATAAGAATAGCAGGATTTTTAAGCAAGGCTCTCGCCAGACAAATACGCTGTCTTTGACCGCCTGAAAGTCCCATTCCTCTTTCACCAATCATGGTGTCATAGCCCTCGGGCATATCCACAATGAATTCGTGGGCATTTGCAATTTTTGCAACTCTCTCAACATCCTCGTATGTGGCAGTGGGCGCACCATAGGCTATATTATTTTTTACAGTGTCCGAAAAAAGAAATACATCCTGCATAGCACTTGCCACGTTTTTATGTATTGTTGAAAGGTCAATGTTTTTCACATTTATGTCATCAATATAAACCGTGCCAAAACTCGGGTCATAAAATCTTGAAATCAAATTTATTATGGTCGATTTCCCTGACCCTGTTGGTCCGACTATGGCAAGGGTCTGACCTGCTTCAATTGTGAAGTTTATATTCTTCAGGACCCGGTCTCCATTATATGAAAAGGTAACATTTTTAAACTGAATTTTTCCGTTAATCCCGGTATCTCTTTTTGTTACCTTTCGATTTTTTATCAGGGGCTCCTCGTCCTCAAGATGTCTTATCTTCAAAGAACTTGCACTGAACTGCTGGAATTGGTTTATGAGGTTTCCCACACTTGACATAGGGCCAACAATACACCAGATACAGCCATTGAATATAGTAAACTCTCCCACAGTCATTTTTTTGCTCAGAACAAGATATCCGCCAAAAAGCAGAACAACAACATAAACGGCATTCACAAAAAATGTCATTGGCGGACAATATTTTGACCAGGTATAAATGTGCCTTAAGAAAGACTTCTTGTATTCATCATTTCGTTTTTCAAACTTTTCAATTTCGTAGACTTCTCTCACATAAGCCTTAACAACACGATTGCCCGAAATATTTTCAGAAACCACAGTATTAAGGTTTGCATTGCTCTCGCGGAGGGCAAGGAAATCAAGCTTTATGGTTCTTGCAAGTTTATAAGCATAAAATCCAATGAACGGAGCAATTGATATGCACATCAAGGCAAGAGGAACGTTTGACGAAAGCATTATTGAAACGCCTATTAAAATATAAAAAATCTGGTCCACAATGCTTGGGAGCGTGTTTGCTATCAGAATTCTTATCGCATCAGTATCCATGGTTAGTCTGCTCATTATATCGCCCTTTCGGGTACGGTCAAAATAAGAGCAATCAAGAGTTTGAAGCTTGTCATAAATAGTGTTCCTTATCTCTTTGATTACCGACTGTGATATATGCTCAACCAGAATATATCTGCTGTAAAAAGTCACATCTTTTACAAGAACACCCGCCATAGTCAAAAATGAGTAAAAAAATAAGAGACTGGTATCCTTGGCAATTATAACATTGTCAACAATACGTCCCACAACAACAGGTAAAACAAACGCACTCACAACTATAAACAAAGTGAGAACAAAAGTCGTTACCATACCCCATCGATATTTTTTTACATATTTCCAAAGCCATTTCAAAGCGTTCATAATAACACCTCATTTTAATTTTGGATTTGTAAAATCTTTCATTATTTCCCTAGTATAATAGCACTATTTCATTATTAATACAACCCTTTCTCAAAAAAAATATTAGACAAAAAACATATATGCTTTTTGTCTAATATAAATAAATCAAATATTTTGTTTTTACTCGTCTCAAAAGATCGTGTAATCCCTATTAGTTTTCGCTGTAAATAACGGTCACATCAGGATGAAGCTGAAGAATTGATGCAGGAACCTGTGGGTCTATCTCACCATAGAACGCCTTTTCCAATATATCTTTTTTGTTCTTTCCGTTAGCTATAAGCAAAATCTTCTTTGCCTGCATAATTGCACCCATACCCATGGTAACAGCCTTACGGGGAACCTCATCCTTTGAAGCAAAGAATCTTGAATTTGCTTCAATTGTTGATTCATCAAGAGTAACAACATGTGTTTCCTTTGTAAAAACATCTGCCGGTTCATTAAAACCAATATGCCCATCAAGTCCAATACCAAGAAGCTGGATATCTGTACCGCCAAGACTTTGAATAAGTTCGTCATAACGTTTGCATTCCGCATCCAAATCTTCTGCACAACCATTGGGTACATTTGTACTCTCCATTGGGATATTTATATGAGAGAACAGGTTGTCGTTCATAAAGTACCGATAGCTCTGGTCATTTGTCTGAGGAAGGCCCTCGTATTCATCAAGGTTAACTGTTGTTACCTTTGAAAAATCCACATCGCCATTTTTACAAGCCTCGGCAAGATTTTTGTAAGTGCCTATTGGTGAAGAACCTGTCGCAAGACCAAGTACGCAATCGGGTTTCAAAATAACCTGTGCTGCAATGATATTTGCCGCCATACGACTAAGCTTTTCATAGCTGTCAACTTTTATAAATTTCATTGTAGTTCCTCCATTTTTTAAAGAATCATATTTTAGGTCTCTGTGCTACAATATTGTCCATACTTTTGACAATAGTTCTATCCGGAAAAACGCCACGAAGGGAATTGAGAGGATAAACTCTGGTATATTGTCCTATTATCGTCCCGGGATTTAAAACACAACTGCATCCCACATCGGCATGGTCACCCAAAAAGCCTCCCACCTTTCGCAAACCGGTTTCATACTCCTTTTCCCCATGAATCACCACAGGTTTTCCGTCTGCCTTGAGGTTTGAACAAATTGAACCTGCTCCCATATGAGCATAATTACCCAGCACAGAATCTCCTATATAATTATAATGCGGAACCTGAACATTGTCAAGCAAAATACAATTTTTTAGCTCTGTTGAGTTCCCTATCACGCACTTTTCGCCGGTAATGATGTTTCCTCGCAAATACGCCCCCGGTCTTATTTCGGTACCTTTCCCAATTATGGCCGGGCCCTGTATGACCGCTGTTTTTGATACAGTTACATTTTCTCCTATCCAAACACCTTTTTCTATTTCCTTAAATCCAAAAAGACCTTTTCCAATAATTTTTTCTATATAATCTTTTATTTTGGGAAGCATCTCCCAGGGATATTCACATTCTTCAAAAAGAGGAATCAAATAATCCGTTTTGCAATCGAACAGGTCTTTTGTCTTTACCGAACTATTCAACACCATGACCCCTTTCAATTATTTTATCGCATACCTGATTAGCAAAGCTCAAACAATTTTGCTCAGATTCGCACTCAATCATTACCCTTATCACCGGCTCGGTTCCGCTTTGACGAAGCAAGACTCTGCCTTTTCCGTCAATAAGTTCTTCTATCTTCTCAACCTCATTCAAAACTTCATCATCATTCATGACCAGCTTTTTGTCTTTAACTCTGATATTCTTGGTGTATTGAGGATAAAGCTTTACGGGTTCAGCAAGTTTAGACAATGTTGTTTTTTGGTCGCAAACTTCTTCTGCAAGCATAACTGCTGTCAAAAGTCCGTCTCCCGTGGTAGCATATTTTTTCAAAATAATATGTCCAGACTGTTCACCGCCAAGACAATAGTCATTTTCCTGCATACACTCATAAACAAATCTGTCACCGACAGTGGTTTGAACACACTTTATACCAATCTCATCAAGTGCAGAAATCAAACCGCTGTTTGACATTATTGTAGCAACAACTGTATCATCGTTGAGTATTCCCCGTTCTTTGAGTCGCTTTCCAAGAATGTATATGATTGCATCACCATCTACTATCTTTCCGTTCTCGTCAACTGCAATGCATCGGTCTGCATCACCATCAAAAGCAAAGCCCAAATCCAGATGTTTTTCTTTGACAAGGCGGCATAAATTTTCAATATGAGTAGAACCGCAATCAGTGTTTATATTAAGGCCATCAGGCTCTGCACCAACAACGGTTACCTGAGCACCCAATGCACCAAAAAGGGATTTTGCAAGCATCCAGGATGCACCATTCGCACAATCCAAACCTATTTTAAGATTTTTATAAGAATGTGATGCAACGGAAATCAAATAACCCAGGTATCTGTTTCGGCCTGAAACATAGTCCACAATACATCCAATCCGTTCTCTTCGTGCCCAGGGCAAATCATCCCCTGAAACCCCGAATCCACTCACGTCACCATCAATATATGCTTCAATAAGCGCTGTCGTTTCATCATCAAGCTTTTCGCCGTAGCGATTTATAACCTTTATTCCATTATCATAAAAAGGATTGTGAGATGCTGTAATCATAATTCCGCAATCAAAACCATCCTGACGGGTAACATACGATACACTCGGTGTTGTTGTAACATGAAGCATATATGCATCAGCTCCCGATGCGGTGATACCTGCCACTAAGGAGTATTCAAGCATATAGCTTGAACGGCGCGTATCTTTTCCCACTGCTATTTTCGGACGGTAACCCGCTTTTTGACACCCTGAAAGAGGTGACGAAAAGTACCAGCCCAAAAATCTGCCCACTTTGTAAGCCTGTATCGAGTTGAGGTCAAGATTAGCTTCACCCCTGAATCCATCTGTGCCAAAATACTTATTTGACAGTTTGCCATCAGGGTTTGAATCTACAGATATTTTTCCCTTCAGCAGTTCATCTGTTGTTATATTAAATAACTCACAAATTTGAATTATTTTATCTATCTGGGGAAGAGCCTGGTCCATTTCCCATTTTGATACAGATTGTCTTGAAACTGAAATTTTTTCTGAAAGCTGTTCCTGGGAAAGTCCTGCCGATGTTCGCAAATAAGCAATTTTTTCACCTATGGTCATAATATTCACCTATCCTTTATAAATAATATTATATGACATCTTTAATGAAATTATATAAGAGTATTTCAAAATATGCAATCAACTTGAAATTGAATTTTTTGCAACTAATAGTTGCTAAACGCCCTGATTTTTCAAGATAATTTTAGTTTTTTCTTGAATTATATCACAAAAACGCAACTTATTTCAACATAATTTTACATAAAGGTTTATTTTTTGAAATAAATTGTTATTCAACTTAATATATTCAAAAATATAAAAATAACCACCTGAAATTTTATCAGGCAGTTATTTTGATTAATCTTATCTTATTTAGAAGAGGCCTTCTGCCACATCAGCATACGCACATATAACAGTGTTTGAATGACCTTGGAGCAGTGAAGCAGGGATTTGTGCCTGCATTTCGTCAAACAATACATGCTTAACTATACCATGTTGCCACGGACGGTTAAGCGCTATGTATATTTCACGAGATTCAAGAATTTGCTTCATTCCGATAGTGATGCACCATTCGGGCATTCCTCTCAGGTCACCTCTTTGGTATCCGTACGCATTTATAGTTCTTGTCTCTCTTGTTATTTCAAGAACTCTTGTTCCGAGATTACCAAATTCTTCAGCTGTTATGGGGTCATCTTCCTCTGCAGCTTCATTAAAGGCAAGATGTCCGTTTATACCAAGGCCGCCCATACAAAGGTCAACACCGCCGAGGTCTTCTATCATCTTGTCGTATTCAGCCTCTTTGCCCGGTTCAGGGAAATGTCTCTGACTTTCAGGCATAACGAGTTCAGGATTAACTCTTGAATAGAATTCTGTTTCCATTCTCTTTTTAAAGCTCATAGGATGGTCTTTGTCAATTGACTGTGTGGGAGTGATAAGATATTCATCCATATTGAAGAAATGAACTCTCTTAAGAGACACATTAAGCTGGTTAATCATTTTTGCCAAAATCGGGTAATGGTCTGTCGGGCCAACAGGCACAATCATAACAGTATCCTTGTTTGCTGCGTTATTTTTCATAATAACATCAAGCATTTTAAGGGCCATATCAAGATATACATCCCATTCCTTTTCAACAGTTTTAAAGGTAATACCCTTTCCTACTTTTCTTTCCATAAAATACACACCTTTCTGTATTTAAAATTCTTCAAGTATTCCATAATCTGCATACTCAAATATTCTTGCATCTTTATCCGGATTTATGGCAATAACCGTTCCTGCACCTTCAATAGCACAAGTATGGTGTACTGCCCCCGAAATACCAATTGCTATATAAACCTTTGGTGAAACACTTTTGCCGGTCAGTCCCACTTGCATTTCAAGAGGCAATGACATAGCATCAACAACACCCCTTGAAGCGCCAAGTTCAGCGTTTAGTTCCTTTGCGAAGGACTTAACCCGTTCAAATTCATCCATAACGCCCCTGCCTCCGGACACAATAACATCCGAAGACTGTCCAACCGTTCTCACTGTCGCCATTTGCGGATTTGTCCGACATTCTATCTTTGCGGTAATATTTCCGCTCTTTGCAGGTCGGTACATGAACAGCTTTTCGCCGTTGGTTTCAAGCTTAACACAATCCGCACAAAGACCTGCCTCCAAAAGCGCCGCCACAACGGGAGCAGTTTTTCGTCCCCAAAGGTCTGCATTCCAAAGTATAACACCGGGGTTATGCTTTTTTGCAAGTTCCGCAATTTTCTGAGGGTCTCGTTCTTCAACAAGAGTTACCTTTTCGGCAATTCTCTCAGCTTCAGACCTGACCTCTTCACCAATAATCCATACCTCTTTTAACTTGTTTTCGCTTATTTCGTCTTTTGCATCAATACGTTCTTCAGCTCTTAGTTTCTCAACCAACGGTAAAAGCTCTTCTCTTTTTATAAAAGTACACTTTCGCATTCCTCTTTTATTCTCAAAAGTTTTGAGAACTTTAGTGGGAGAACCTGAAAGACCGCATCTGGCTTCGTCTGCACCAATAAAAGAGTTGTCCCAAACAACGGCTTCACTCTTTTTTGACCGCATACGGGGAAATCTCAGAGTGTTTATTCTTTCAACTGTTATAAGTGCAGGGTAGGGAGCTTTTTCATTTCCCTCACGGGTTTTGCACAATATGCCATCCTCTGCCGAGATTATCTCCATAACATTTGCAATAAACGGAATTCCCAATCTGGTTGCCAAAGACGGCCCAACCTGAGCTGTATCGCCATCAGTTGTTTGTCTGCCACAGATAATCAGGTCATAATCGACTTTTTTCGCACCAAGCGACAGTATATAAGAAGTAGCCAAGGTATCAGAACCTGCATACACCTTATCACACAAAAGCACCACTTTGACACCAAGTCGTGTAAGTTCTTCAAGAGGAGCTTTTGCACCCATGGGACCCATACTCATAACAGTAACGTCGTCACTGAGTCTCAAGGCACACTCCACAGCGCATTGGTCAAATATGTTGATGTCACCATCAGAAACCTTTGCAAAAACTAAAATTTTCATCGGTATATTCCTTCCAACGCATCGTGCACAGCCTTGTACTTTTTGAACAACTTCTCATATTCGGCATTATTATCCCAATCAGGAACAACGCGGTATGTATCCTTTGAGCAGTTTTTAAGTGCATCGTTTTCATCTTTCCAGAATCCTGCAGAAATACCTGCAAGCATTGCACTTCCGAATGATGAATCCGTACATTCTTTTCCAACAAGCTCCATACCGAGACAATCCGAAACAATCTGACGCCACAGAGGACTTTTTGCCCCTCCGCCAATAAGGGTTGCGCTCTTATCACGGGAAATACCCATGCCATCCAAGGTTTTCACACAATCCAAAAGCGAAAATGCAACACCCTCCAAAAGAGCTCTGGTAAAGTGAGGCTTTGTATGGGCACTGCGGATACCAATAAAGCTGGCGCAAAGATTTGTATCGTTATATGGTGTCAATTCACCATTAAGATACGGATGGAACATAAGTCCGTCCGAACCCAATGAGATTTTTTCTGCGCCCTCATCAAGCTCTCTGTAATCTCCGCCGAAGGTATCTCTGTACCATCTCAGAGACGAAGCACAAGACTTGGTTGCAGTACCGGGATACCACATTTCGTCAACAATATGCGCATAATTTATCAGGTTCGAGTCCGGTCTCGGGCCTTTGGTAACAACACAAATTCGACCTGCAGTGGCAAGTTTAAGAGTCATATTTCCCTCATTTACTGCACCAGCAGCAAAAACTTCCATAACTGTGTCTGTTGTTCCCACAAGCACAGGAGTTCCGGCCTCAAGTCCAGTCTCGCGAGCGGCTTTCTCTGTCACATAACCCGCAATATCCTTGGCTTTTTTGATTTCAGGAAGAATTCCCATATCAATACCGCAAATATCACAAAGCTCCTTGCTCCAGGTTTCAGTACCCATATCATAGAGCATACTTCCCTGGGCATCAATGTAATCGGTATAAAAATCCCCTGTGAACAAATGCCGAACATAATCCTTTTCAAACATCAATCTTTCGACTTTTGACATTATCTCCGGATTATTCTTTTTCAGCCACATAAGCTGAGGCAGAGTCCATATTGTTCCCGGAGCATGGTAGGCTTTTTCTTCAATAAGTTTACCATAGTCCTTTTTCAGTTCAGCAACAATATCTGCTGAACGGATATCTGTCCAATAAACCGAGGGACAAAGGACATTAAAATCCTTATCCATAAGAACTGCCGTATGTGTCGCCGCATCAAAAGAAATCGCAACTATTTCTTCCGGCTTCACTTTGCTTTCTTCTAATACCGTCTTAATATTTTCTTTTGCACTTTCATACCAATCCTCAGGTCGTTGTTCAACAAACCCGGGCTTTGGATAGTATGTAGGATACTCCGAGGTAGCAGTCGTGGCAATTACTCCATCTTCTCCAAGAAGAGTTACCTTTGATGCTCCTCCTCCAAAATCTATTCCAAGAACATATTTCATACATCAATACCTACTTTTAAATTTTTTCCGTATATGCCGGATGCCACGCCCTTAGCAATAAGCTCTGTATTTTCTTCGTGGGCGATAAGCCACTTACTCTTTTTGAAAAGAGTCTTATCGGCAGGCTTATAGTCAAGAACAGCGTTTGTGTCCTTGGGCAAGACCACAATGCAGCCAAAGCCATCCTTTGAAGTTTCGCAGGGACAAAAATGCATTGTCGTACCATAAACCTCAATTACCTGGCCTTTTTTAACCAGAAAAGCCTTCAGGTTTTCTGAATTATACTTGTCGCCTTCCATTTCTGTTGTGTTTCCAAGGAACAGTATCATATCCGTCACTGCAACATTTATCTCTGAAAATTTATGCCATTCAAGAGCATTTAAAGTGTCGCTGTGACCATAGCAATACCCTGTCTGTGTTTCAAATCCGCCAAAAAGCTCATCACGGAAGAACTTTGATATTTCAAGCTTTTCAAAGTCCTCAACGGACAAAACATAGTTTGCACCGGCTTCCGGCATCTCTATTTTTTCAGCAGTCGAAATCAATTCGCAGCAATCAATATCCAATACCTTTCCGTAAGGCTTGAACTCTTTGTCGGATACGCTATATAATTTCATCATAACTTACCTCCGAAAAGTAATTTTATGAACTCTTGAGAATGTTTCACCGGCGCCCAGCTCGTTGATTCCCTTTTTCTGAGTAATATCAAATGAGCTGCCTTCAAAGTCAGGTACTCCGCACCATGGCTCTATGCATATATACTTGCCATTCTTCCCTGCCATAGTCCACACAAACATATAGTCATGACCCTCAAAGTCAATATCCACCTGTCTGTTTCCGTCTTTGTGTACCAAAGAAACCTTTCTGGATTTAAGGTTAAGGAATGTAAGTGCATCCACCTTGAAATAATCGTACTTAAGGGGAAATTCATTGATGCTTTCACCCAGAACTTCATATTCGTCAGAAAGCAAATTACCATGAAGCTCATTTGTGGTCAATCTTTCGGTCTTGTCAAAAACAAGAGAATATTCTTCAATGCCTTCAGGGCACATATAACCCTCATGTCCGCCAAATGAAAAATACATTTCACCTTTTTCTGCTGTATTGGTAACTTTGTATTCCACATTAAGAGATTCACCATCAAGGGAATAGCATACTCTGAACTCATAGTCAAAAGGATACATCTTTTTGCTTTCCTCATTGGATTCAAGAAGAAAAACAACACTGTCTCTGTCATGACTCTCAACCGCAAATTCGCTCATTCTCGCATAACCATGCTTTATAACAGAATATTCCTTTCCCTCAAAAACAAACTTATCACCTTTGAGTCCGCCGCAAATAGGGAATAAAACCGGAGCTCTTCCCGCCCATACGTCGGGGTCTCCGTTCCAGATGAATTCTTTACCGTCTTTTTGAGCCGAACGGAGCTCTGCACCCTTTGTAGAAATTTCTACCTTGATTTTTTCATTTTTTATGGTAATTAATTGTTCAGCCATTTGTGGTCCTCATCTGTTGTCATATAGAATCCTCTGATTGGTCCGGCCATTATCCAAAGCATATAGTTTTTGTAGCCGGGAGCTGAATGGAAAGGATGATATCCTCTGGGAATTTCTACGAAATCACCTGACTTAACAGTGTAGGTTTCATCAATATCCCCTTCAACTGTATAAACCTTCTGAATACCAAAGCCCTGAGGCTTGTCAAATTCATAGTAATAAATTTCTTCTGTTTTTGCTTCTGTTGGCATATTGTCATCATCGTGCTTGTGTGGAGGATAGCTTGACCACTGTCCGCCTTCAATCCAGCATTCGCCAATGTAAATCTGGTCTGCCTCTACTCTTTCATCAAGTACAAACATAGCGTGTCTTTCCCAGCCGGGTTTACCAAGTTCCTTGGCAACAACATCTTCAGGCTTTATAAGTACAGGCTTGTGGTCGTTAACAGACGGGCACTTGCTTACTGCAATTGAAACCTCACCAACAC
>JAZNSG010000063.1:0-9734 GCA_045591035.1 Clostridia bacterium
CACTATTTTGGGTCAAATTGCAAGTATTTAAAAAAAATTACTGGAATTTTTGTCTACTTTAATCATAAATGTAATCCACATTTATTACACAATTAAACCGCTGGTCGGTTTCTCGTATTTTTTCATTTATTATCTTTTTAACTGTTTCTACATCATCAACATCAAAAGGCACTTCAATATCAAATATCAAATTTATATTACTCACGCCGTCTGTCATTCTGAAATCGTGAATATTCATACGTCCATCCACACATCTGACTATTTCCAACACCATTTCACGCAATTTTGAAGTTCTCTCACAATTTACCGTAATCGGGTCCATATGCACAACAATATGTATCCCAAGCTCTTTTTCTATTCGTTGTTCAAGTTCATCAATAATCTCATGAATTTTAACAACATCACAATCATCAGGCACCTCGGCGTGAACAGAAGCCAGACACCGTCCAGGGCCATAGTCATGCACTATCAAGTCGTGGACTCCTGAAATACCCGGAGTATTAATGAGATAACTTCTGATGCTCTCAATAGTTTCTTTTTCAGGAGCTTTACCCATTAATATCCCGATAGTATCAATTGAAATTTTAAGACCTGAGTACATTATGATAATTGACACAGCAGTTCCGACAATTCCATCCAGCAAAGGCAGACCAAGCACTTTACCCAAAATAGCACTTACAACTACCGCAGATGTTGAAACTACATCATTTATACTATCCTTTGCTGTCGCCAACAGCACTCCTGAATTTATCTTTTTCCCAAGGTATTTATTATAGCTGTACATCCAATACTTGATAGGAATAGAAGCACATAAAATTGCAACAAGAATAAAGTTAAGATTTGTTTCTTCGGGCTCAAAAATCTTTGCTACAGAAGTTTTAATCAGTTCAAACCCCACAAGCATAATAATAAATGAAACAATCAATGACGAAATATACTCAATCCTGCCATGCCCAAAAGGATGCTCCTTGTCGGGTTTTTGGGCGCTTAGCTTTGCCCCGATAATGGAAACCAAAGATGTGCCTGAGTCCGACAAGTTGTTGAACGCATCAGAAATTATAGCAATGCTCGACATAGCTGCACCAACAGATATTTTTATGCCAAAAAGAACCATATTGCATATTATCCCAAGAGTACCTGCAAGTACGGAATAACTTGTTCTGACCTGCAAATCGCTTGTGTTTTCTGAATCCTTAACAAAATATTTAACAAACAGCTTAATCAATTTTCTCACCACCTCTTTAAAAACATATTCACTTTCATCCACTTCTATTCTAAGCAAAAGTCAACTATACTGTTTTCACGCATCCATCACCAAGTATATTTTTTAGTTCGTTTATACAGGAAGAATCCGAAACCCACATATTTTTAGGTGCCATAACAGACTGGTTTTTGTCCGCATAATAAATTATAACCGGACATTTTCCGTTTTTATTTTTGAGAAGCTCTTTCACCTTTTCAAGGCCATCCGTATCGGAAGAGTCAAGCTTGATATAAAGCTTGTCAAATTGCGGGAAAAACTCGCTGGTAAGGGGTACAACATTTTCAAGACGTATTTTCGTTGGTCTGTCCTCTTGAACATCAAGGTTGCCCGATATAAGGCAGAAACTGTCCTCTTTAAGCAACGAATCAAACTTTCGAACCTGGCCCGGGAAAACAATAACCTCAATCTCGCCGCTCATATCTTCGAAAGTTATATAAAGCATAAGCTCACCACGTTTTGTAAGCTGTTCTTTTCGCTTTGAGATCATTCCGCCGAGCTTCACCTTATCATCAGACACAAACTCGCCTTTTTCGTTTTCTTCAATTTCAAGAACGCTCGTTGACGAAACCCTTGAAATAACACCTTCCATCCCGTCAAGGGGATGTCCGGAAACATAGACCCCGAGGTACTCTTTCTCAAAATTAAGCAGTTCACGTTTGTCCATTTCGGGTCTGCTTGGGAAATTATCTCCTGATGGAATGTCCTCTTCAAATATACCAAAAAGGTCAAGTTGCCCCGAAACCTTATTTTTCTGGCCTCGCACAGCTGAATCAATAACAAGCTCATAAACCGACAAAAGGGTAGACCGCGTTAAATTCAGGCTGTCAAACACACCGCTCCTTATCATAGCTTCAACAAGACGCTTATTTAATTTCTTATCAGCCATTCGGTTACAAAAATCCGTAAAGCTTTCAAAATTTCCGTTTTTCTCACGTTCAGAAGTCACTTCATCAATAAACGCAGTTCCGACATTCTTGATAGCACCAAGTCCGAAACGGATATCGTTTCCTTCGGGAACAAAGCTGCTGAAGCTCTTGTTTATATCCGGTGGCAAAAGCTTTATACCCAGCTTTTTAGCTTCATTGATGTGCTTCGTCACCTTGGTTGACTGTCCTAGGACGCTTGTGAGCAAAGCAGAATAGAATTCCGTGGGATAATGACATTTAAGCCATGCAGTTTGATATGAAACAAAAGCATAAGCCGCTGCATGAGATTTATTAAAGGCATACTTCGCAAAATCCATCATCTCGTCAAATATATCTATGGCAGTTTTTTCATCAATGCCACGGCTAACCGCTCCCTCAACCTCAATGTTTCCGGACTCATCCTTTACGCCGTAAACAAAATTCTTTCGCTCTTGCTCCATCACATCCGTTTTCTTTTTGGACATAGCACGACGCACAAGGTCCGCACGTCCCAAAGAATATCCGCCCAATTCACGTACAATCTGCATAACCTGTTCCTGGTAGACTATGCATCCATAGGTAACATCAAGAATATTCTCAAGGAGCGGATGCTTGTACTTTATGTTTCCGCTGTTTTTATTTGCGATATACTTCGGTATCGAATCCATCGGGCCGGGACGATATAAAGAAATTCCGGCAATAACATCTTCTATTGATGAAGGTTTAAGTTCTTTCATAAACTCACGCATACCGCCACTTTCAAGCTGAAATACGCCATCGGTATCTCCGTTCGAAATCATTGCATAGGTTTCGGCATCTGTCATCCCTATACTTTCTTCACTGACATCTATACCATGGCTAAGCCTTATATTTGCAAGAGCATCACGGATAACCGTCAATGTTCTCAACCCTAGAAAGTCCATTTTAAGCAGTCCAAGACGTTCAATGGTTGTCATGGTAAACTGAGTTGTTATAACATCCTCGTTTCTTGACAGAGGAACATACTTCCATACGGGCTCACGGGTAATAACCACACCTGCCGCATGGGTAGATGTGTGCCTTGGCAAACCCTCAAGCTGCGCCGAAACATCAATAAGTCTTTTAACCTGGGGGTCACTGTCATACATAGCCTTAAGCTGATTGTTGACCTCCAGAGCTTTTTCAATTGTAATATTTAATTCATTCGGGATTTGCTTTGCCACACCATCCACAAACCCATAAGGCATATCAAGAGCGCGTCCGGTATCCCTTATGGCAAGTTTAGCCGCCATGGTTCCAAAAGTAACAATCTGAGCTACCTTGTCCGCGCCATATTTCTTGTTTACATAGTCAATAACCTCGCTGCGTCTCTCATAGCAAAAGTCAATATCAATATCCGGCATGGTTACACGTTCAGGATTAAGAAAGCGTTCAAATATCAAATCGTATTTAATGGGGTCAATATTTGTTATCTCAAGGCAATATGAAACAATACTCCCCGCAGCACTTCCTCTGCCCGGGCCTACCATTATTTCATTTTCCTTGGCAAAGTGAATAAAATCCCAGACAATGAGAAAATAATCAACATAGCCCATTTTTTCTATTGTCTCAAGCTCGTAATCAAGACGTTTCCGTATCTCATCACTGCAATCAGGATAACGCTTTTTCAGACCCTTTTCACAAAGCTCCCTCAAATAAGAAACCGAGGTATACCCATCCGGAAGCTTAAATTCAGGCAAATGCAGCTTTCCGAATTCAATCTCCACATTGCACATATCCGCAATTTTCTGGCTGTTTTCTATTGCTTCAGGGATATACGAAAAAAGCTCACGCATTTCATCTTCAGATTTAACATACATTTCGTTTGAGGACATTTTCATTCTGTCCTCATCATACACAGTTTTCCCCATCTGTATGCACATAAGAACATCCTGGAACTCTGCATCTTCTTTTTTAACATAATGTACGTCGTTTGTGGCAACAATCCCCAGATCAAGTTCTCTTGCAAGGCGTATGAGGTCTGTGTTCAGCTTTTTCTGTTCATAAATCCCGTGGTCTTGAATTTCGATAAAGTAGTTTTCTTTTCCGAATATGTCTATAAATTCTTCTGCGGACTTTTTGGCATCATCATAATTCCCGGCAAGAATTTTTTTAGAAAGAACGCCAATCATACAAGCACTGAGGGCAATAAGTCCCTCACTGTTTTCCCGAAGAATTTGCATATCTATCCTTGGTTTGTAATAAAATCCGTCAACATAGCCAATTGAAACAATATTTATAAGGTTTTTATACCCTGTATTATTTTTGGCAAGTAAAATCAAATGGGAACTTGAGGAATCAAGCTCGTGGGTTTTGTCTTTGTGTCCCCGTGCCGCCACATATACTTCACAACCTAAAACCGGGTTTATACCTATGCTTTTTGCATATTCATAAAAATCAATTACCCCAAACATACATCCATGGTCGGTAATCGCCATTGATGTCTGTCCGAGCTCCTTTGCCCTATTCAGAACCTTTTTAATTGTCCCCTCACCATCCAACAAGCTGTACGCAGTGTGAGTGTGCAAATGTGCAAAAGCCATCTTAAACCCTCCCTTCAAAAATGGGTAAATGCAGATTTATCATTTGTTCTTCTCTGCAATTTCAATTATTCTCTTCATTCTGTGATTAACGCCTGACTTTGAAAGCGGCGGATTAAGCTTCTTCCCCAGCGCATCAAGGCTCAAATCTCTGTACTTAAGTCTTGCGTATGCAACCTCCTGCAAATCGTCAGGCAATGACGAAATGCCAATTCTCTTATCAATGGTATCAATCGCCGTCAGCTGTCTTGTTGCCGCAGTATAAACTTTATCAATATTGGCAGTTTCACCGTTTGCTATACGATTAAGGTCATTCCGCCATTCTCTTTCAATCTTCAGGTTAAGAATTTCCATTTGTGCACTAACTGCTCCCATATATGTAAGGGCATCACAAACTGTTTCACTGTTTTTTGAATACAGAACCAATCCACCCTTACGTTTAGCACTTCTGAAATCCAGGTCAAGTTCCCCAAGTACTTGTTTTAAATCATCGTGTATACGCTGTGAATTCGTATTAAATTCCATATTGTAATTCTTATTTGGGTCAACAAGAGTACCGCCACCCAAAAAAGCCCCTCTCAAAAAAGCGCTTTTGCAGCATGGCTCTTTTGCAAAAAGCTCACAAAGTCCACTTTCACCCGTTTCATATTTGAGAATCATATCTATTATTTTGGGGTTTGACACAACACAAAAAAAGTTGTTCCCAAGTTCTTCAACCAAAGTCGGTTCTCCACAGGTTCGTTTCATAAGCACCGCAAATCGTTTCATAATCTCACGGCTCTCTGATGAAACTCTGACAGCTAGTTTCTTCAGTCTCCCGGCAAACACCAAAAAACCCATAAGCTCTGCTTCAATACAACAAGTTTTTCCGAAAGGTGCTTTACAAAGCCCTTCTTTTGTTTTTTGCGAAAACGACTTCATAAAAGCCTCCTTTCAACAACAAATAACTAAAACTCTCCAACAAGCTTAACCTCAGGTTCAAGCTCAACTCCACTGTTTTTATAAACAGTCTCTTTAACATATTCAATTAACTTCAGAACATCCTCTGCTGTCGCTCCACCGGTGTTTATAATAAATCCGGCATGTTTTTCCGATACTTGTGCTCCGCCAATTTGTTTTCCCTTCAGATTAGCCGCTTCAATAAGTACTCCGGCAAAGTACCCCTCAGGGCGTTTAAAAGTGCTCCCTGCACTGGGCTTATCCAAGGGTTGCTTGGATACTCGTCTTTTTGTAAAATCAGCTATCTTTTCATTAATTTCTTTTTTATCTGCATAGGAAAGCTTCAATGTGCAGCCAAGTATAAGTCCATTATTTTTCGTGAAAATACTTTTTCTATATCCAAATTCACATTCCTCAGCTGAAATATCTTTTATCTCACCGCATTCGTCCAAAAACTTTACAGACTTTACTACCTCTTTCATTTCAAAGCCGTATGCACCTGCGTTCATATACAGTGCTCCGCCAATGGTGCCGGGAATACCCGATGCAAACTCAATCCCTGAAAGAGAAGCCCTTGACGCTGCAGAAGAAACTGCCGAAAGCAGTGCCCCACTTTGGCAAACAATCTCATCTCCGAAAACTTCAACCTTATCAAGCTTTTTGAACAAGCAAATTACAACCCCCCGGATGCCCTTGTCTCCCACAAGAAGATTCGAGCCATTTCCAAGAAAGAAAATGGGCAAATTAGCCTCTTTTGCCGCCAAAATCGCAAGTTTCGTCTTTTCTTCGGTATCAGGAGTTAAAAAATAATCTGCTTTCCCTCCGATTTTGAAGGTAGTATGCAAACTCATAGGTTCATTTATTTTAACATTATCTTTGCCTAAAATTTCTTGAAATTTTTCAATCATATTAATCTCCAAAATCAAATTTTTTGTTCTTTTTCTTCGATAAATAGTTTATGAAACGGTCAGCATTTAAATTCATAATCAATTCCTCAGGGAACTGAATTTCTTCAAGCATTCTGACAGCATTATCAAAACACCCTATATTTTCCATAAAATGTGCATCTGAACTCACAACAATATTCGTTCCGTTCTTTTTACAAGCCAATGCAATTTCTTTGCATATGGGGACATTTGCCGGTCGTTCATCAAAAGAATGGCTGTTTATCTCAATGCACTTATTTGCATCTTTTGCTGCTTTCACCACAACATCAATATCATAAGGAAATAACGGTGAGCCGCTGTGACCAAGTATATCAACATAAGGATTTTCAATGACTCTAAGCCATGTTTCAGTATGGTCACAACCCTTTTCATCTTTAAATAACACACCATGAATTGATGCAATTACCAAATCAAGCTTATCCCTCAAAATATCCTCAGGCAAGTCAACCGTACCCATTTTGTCCATTATATTTACTTCAGCGCCATTTAATATTTTTACGCCCTCGTATACCCTTGGTATATTGTCAAAGGCAAGGAAATGCCACCAATGGGGAGCATCAGGCATTTCAGGTCCATGATTTGTACAGGCTAAAAGTTCAAGCCCTTTTCGCTTTGCCACAAGTATGTTTTCATAAAGAGTGCTGTAAGCATGAGCACTCGCATTTGTATGAGTATGCACATCTGTCAATATCCGCATTTATGTCTCCACCCCAAAATTTAGATTTCGTCCTCTGTCATTTGACTTATCAGTCTGTTATTAAGAGCTTCAGCCGCATTATATCCCATTCTTCTCTGACGATTATTCATTGCTGCAATTTCAAAAATGACAGCCAAATTTCGTCCCGGACGAACAGGGATGGTCAGACTTGGTATATCAATTCCCAAAATATTTGTGTAGTTGTCAGTAAGACCAAGACGGTCATACTGCTTGTCCATCTGCCAGTTTTCTATGTGAATAATAAGGTCAATCTTTTCGGTATCCTTAACAGCACCCATACCGAAAAGCTGCTTAACATCAACTATACCAATACCCCTCATTTCAATGAAGTGTCGGATAACCTCAGGGGCGCTGCCGACCAATGTTTTTGACGAAACCCTTTTTATCTCAACAGCATCGTCAGCAACAAGTCGATGACCACGTTTCATAAGCTCAACAGCAGTTTCACTTTTACCAACACCGCTTTCGCCCAAAATAAGTACACCCTCACCATATACTTCAACCAAAACACCGTGTCTGGTAATTCTGGGAGCGAGTTCAACATTCAAAAAGGCAATAAGCGCACTCATAAAGCTTGAAGTTGAAAGCTGTGTTCTAAGAACATTTATTTCATATTTTTTTGCAAGTTCAAGGAACTCAGGAAGAATATCAAGTCCACGTGTAACAATTACAACAGGCATACCCTTTGAGAAAAATGCATCTAATCGTTCATATCTGTCTTTAGGGTCAAGTTTTGTAAGAAAAGTATTTTCAACCATACCAAAAATCTGTATACGAGTGGGGTCAAAATAGTCAAAAAAGCCGGCCATCTGAAGTCCCGGACGATTAACATCCATTGTTTCAACTCGCATATCCGGTTTTGGAACATTGACCTCCTCAAGTTCAAAATCCTTAATTATTTTACGAACTTCAACAGAAAACTCTTGCATAAAAGTCACTCCTATGAATTTTTATATTAACAATGTTTGTTTTTACATAACTACACATAGTACATTATACCACATTTTAATTTATTTGCAAATACTAAATACTTATTTTTAGGATAAAATCTATTTTGCTATTTTTTTTAGTAAAAGTATTGACTTTATTCCTGATTTATGGTATCATAATCAAAGGTTTTGGTCCGGTAGTTCAGTTGGTTAGAATGCCAGCCTGTCACGCTGGAGGTCGTGGGTTCGAGCCCCATCCGGATCGCCACTTTGCTGCCTTAGCTCAGTAGGTAGAGCGCATCCTTGGTAAGGATGAGGTCGGCAGTTCGACTCTGCTAGGTAGCTCCAAATGAAAAGGGCGCTATTCCTTGTTTTTCAAGGGATGCGTCCTTTTTTATACAGTTTAAGTTTTAAGCAAATTACAATAATTTTAAATATTTTTTAATGTTTTTAGTTGTCAAAAAGTAGTCAAAAAAAGAGGCGGATTTCTCCGCCTCATACTTTTTATTCAATGGATTTCAATTAAATCAGCCTTTCATCATATCTTTTATTTCGTTTATTGCTCTCCAAATACGTTCATTTTCTTCATCGTCACGCTTAGCGTGTCTATTAAGCATTGTTGCAGCTTCTGCACGAGTGACAGGGTTTTCAGGTTCAAATGTTGTATCAGATGTACCTTTAATCAACCCAACAAAAAACGCATTCTTAACATCTTTGTAGAACCAATCTTTTTCTGCTACATCAGTGAAAGGGAGAACAAGTTCATCAGGATAGATAACATAAACAAAGTCTATTGCATTTCTGGGGACTTCCTTATATCCACCATCTCCCCAATCTTCGCCCCAAGAATTTTGGATTTTATAAGTCTTGTTTTTTTCGTTCCAGCCTCTTAACACAATCGCATGACATTCTCCAAAATAATCATTTGACACTGCAAGTAAAGGAATTTTTTTACCGTCAGCTGTTACATTATGCGTGAGTGCATGCTGGATTGCTTGATGCCTTTTTTCAGCATTTGCATAGTTTATGTTCGCATAACCCTTTATTTTATACTGTAGTGCTGTATCAAGGAGCTCAGGAAACCTCTTAACCATATCTCTTATTTCAGGCATCTCAAGAAGTATTCCAAAAGAAGATAACGGCACCGCACCCATTTTTACTGCAAGATCCAAAAGTTTAGTCACATACATTCCAGGATGCTTGTCCTCATCTCCTCTAAGCATTCCGTATATAAAAGGCTCTGACATTCTCTTGCCGAATATGTGTTCCAAAATTGTTGCGTAAGCAAAAGCAGCACACGCTGATATATCTCCCTGGTCCTTAACCACTGCAATCCTTTCAATTTCAAATTCTTCAGGATATGTAGAGTCATCAACCGAACCACAGATAACCTCATAATCATATACCCTGGTTGGAACAGCTTCTAATTTAACTCCAAATTTCATTCCTCTCCATCTCCTTTATTCTTAAGTAT
>JAZNSG010000064.1:0-4194 GCA_045591035.1 Clostridia bacterium
GGATGATTTTCTCATAGCTATTAAAAGTCGGCAGCCGAAGCTGCTTTGCATAGAGTCGGATCATTTCTTTTTGCACGCTGTTCATAATGCTTCACCCCCTCTCAAGAGGGCATCGTAGCGCTGCAGATTCGGCATCAGAATGTGAATCTCCGATGAAATGGATGCAGACGGTATCGCTGCTTTGCAGGTACAGGCATACAGTGCTTCATAAGTATTCACATGAGGTAGGTATTGCAGCAGTGCATCGCCTTCTTTCAGATAAAGCCGCAGTGCTTTGACGATTTCTTTCGGACTCTGCAGTTTCATCAGGAAGCTGAAGAACTCTTTCGGAACAGTTTCCTTGACCGGTGCGGCATGATATACGCTTCTTGGCCTTTTTTCAATCAGGCCGATGTAGTGTTCCAACCGATAATGCGTTTGGTTATGACGGTAATCCCGATCATATTCTGCGATTGTCTCACCGCGATACAGTATCCGCACCTGATTGCCGCTGCCTTTTACGGTGACGGTTTTGCCGCTGAAATGATACGGTACGGAATACTTGTTGTGATCAAACCGAATATACATCAGATCTCTGTTCTCGATGATTTCGGGACAGCCATCTTTATGCAAAGCTTTGCATAAAGATGGTAATGTAGGGCTGCGGTTAATGTAAAGTAAAAGCGGAAAGTGGATGTAGATACGGCTATTTACCCAAAAATGCTTTGCATTATGAATGTATTTTCTGTTGCTATCATAGAAATGGCCTATCTTTCTGTTATAATATTGATGTGGGCACGCCCACCATTTTTTTACAGGAGGATAAGTAAATGAGCGAAAACAAAAGAACTATGAGGGAGCTTGTAGCAGAGCTCGAAAACCAACTTGTGGCACGTGGGCAATCGCCTAACGCGGTTTCTCAGTATCACTACATTTTTCAAGTGTTCTTAGCGTATTTTAATTCCTACCATGAATTGTATTTTTCAAAGGAATTGATGGAAACGTGTTTACGGGAACACTATGGAATTGATGAGCAGCCAATTCTATCTCGGCGTCAGCACTACAAGAAAAAGGTGATTCGTGCCAGCCGCATGATTGAAGATCTATCGGAGGGAAGAGCCTTTGCCGACCGTTACACTTTGCCTTGTGATCCACTATTGACAGATAATTTTAGCGAGGGCGTTTCGAGCTTTACTGCGCACCTTCACGATATTCAACGAAGCAGAAAAACAATTGATTTGTATCAGGATTATGTTTCCAAATTTCTGAGTTTTGTCCAGCAGTCCGGCAAATGCTGCCTTAGAGAACTGACCGTAGAGGATATACACGCCTACATTGCTACTCTCACCGATAAGCCTAAAAGCACCGTTAAATTTGTCATTGGACCTGTCAGGATATTTCTTCGTTACATCTATCTGAATGAATTTATTGAACAGGATCTGAGTACGTTCGTAGAAAGCGTCAAGACCCGCACGCAGACAAAGATACCCTCCATATGGGAAAAAGAAGAAGTTTTAAAGCTGCTCGCAGCCATAGACCGTGGGAATCCTTCCGGCAAAAGAGATTACGCGATCATTTTACTTGTGGCTCGGCTCGGCATTCGTATTGGCGATGTAAACAAGCTGAAGTTTGAAAATATCGACTGGGATAAAAAGTGCATAAATTTTGTCCAAAGCAAAACACATCACCCCGTTTGCCTGCCACTCCTCAAGGATGTAGGCTGGGCAATCATCGACTATGTCAGAAATGGACGACCAACTATTGATTCCCCATATATCTTCCTGACACATATCCCGCCCTTTAAAAACTATTCAGATGGAAATCATCTTCACGCTACAATTACGAAATATCTTCAATTGACTGACATACAGGATCAGCATAAGAAGAGACGCGGTATGCATTCCCTCCGACACACATTGGCTAACAGGCTTCAGGAAAATCGTGAACCCCTTCATACCATATCCTCGGCTCTCGGACATTCAAGCCCCGATTCGGCATCAGTATATATCAAAACGGATATTGAGCTTCTGCGTGAGTGTTGTCTGAACCCGTCGGAGGTAGAGATATGAGAGAATTAGTTTTTTGCAGTAAGCTTTCTCCATATATGGTTGGATTAGTCGAGCAAAAGCGTGCTCTTGGCTACAAATATGAAGAACAAGTAAGGATAATGAAGCGTTTTGATGCACTTTGCGTGGAAAAGTTCCCTGATGAGTGTACAGTAACAAAAAATATGCTGGATATTTGGGCGGTAAAAGCTCCAGCCGAATCGCCGGGCACTCTTCGAATAAGGGTAACGGTGGTATCACATCTGGCACAGTATATGACAGCTTTAGGGCTTGATGCGTATATCTATCCGACCAACGAGCTTCCAAAGGGATCAAAATATATTCCGTATATATTCTCGAAGGACGAGCTTGTACGTTTTTTTCGGCAGGTGGATTGCTGTCACTTCTCTGTGGAAGTGCCAAATCGTCATTTTATCATGCCGGTACTGTTCCGACTCCTGTATTGTTGTGGACTGAGACTCGGCGAAGCGCTTCGACTTGAGGTACGGGATGTAGACCTTGACCAAGGTGTTCTCCTCATACGGGAGTCTAAGAACGATAACGACCGTTATGTGCCAATGTCATATGAACTTACGGAGATCTGCAGGGATTACGCATCTAAAGTGCATGGTAACGAAACCGTGCATAAATACTTTTTCCCTGCCCCTGATGAAGGTATGATTTCATCGATGAATATCTACAGTAATTTTCACCGTTTTCTTTACAAAGCCGGCATCTCCTACGGAGGCAAAGGTAAGGGGCCTCGTATCTACGACTTTCGTCACACCTTTGCTGTCCATTGCTTGAGACGCTTGGTGCTGTCCGGCAAGGATATTTCGGTGTATCATCAAGCTTTGAAAACATATATGGGGCATTCCTTTTTCAAATATACAGCGTATTATCTTAGGCTCACAAACGATATGTTTCCAGATATACGCAAGAAAACAGAAGCGTATTACCAGCTCAATATCGGCGGCGGGGGTGACTTTGATGAGTAAACCTTCGGATTTTTCGTACCATCTCACCAAATACTTGGGAGAGTACTTGCCGTTCATCAAGAATTACAGTGTAAACACTATCCGCTCTTACCGCGATACCTTCAAACTGTTTCTTCTGTATTTTAATGAGGAACTCAACATCCCAACGCATAAGATACAAATTAAAAACGTGACTCCTGATGCCGTAAAGGGATTCCTTGAATGGCTGAAGGAAAAGCGCAGATCAAGCATTTGCTCCGCTAATATACGCCTTGCGGCGATACACGCGTTTTTCAAATACCTCCAGAACAGAGAGCCTCAGTATATCTTTCAGTGTCAGCAGATCATGGCGGTAGAAATGGCAAGAGCCGAGAAAGCGGTAATTGGTTATCTATCGGTAGACGACCTGTATCTTATGCTTTCGCAGGTAGACGAATCGACCACGCAGGGCAAACGTCACGCCACGCTACTTTATCTGCTATACGATACCGGAGCCAGAGTACAGGAGTTGTGCGATTTGAAGGTAAGAGATGTACATCTCGGTGATAATCCCTATGTTTTATTACACGGAAAAGGAAACAAGGGACGTAATGTCCCTATTGTTACTGATGTTGCCCACAGAGTTGAAAAATACATTGCTGAGAACAGGCTTTCCTCCACGGAGTGCCGAGATATGCCCCTGTTTTTTAACAGTCAACGGAAACCGCTCACACGTGCAGGGGTGTCGTATATTGTTTCCAAATATGCTTCTTCTGCACACACGATATCACCGTCATTTCCCGAAAAGATAACGCCGCATATTTTTCGCCATACAAAAGCTATGCATCTTTGTCAGGCAGGAATAAATATTGTTTACGTCCGTGATTTCCTTGGACATGTTGATTTGGCAACTACTGAAATATATGCAAAGATGAACATAGAGCTTCTACGTGACGCACTAGAAGACGCCTATCCGGAGCTGCCGACTGAAGGACTCTCAGACTGGAAAGAAGATGATTCGTTAATGGAATTTCTAAAAAAACTATGATGTAACCAAAAGGCTTTGGGCATAGAACTGTCCGAAGCCTTAATTTTTGGAGGTGTTTTTATTGAGAAGACATATTCATAATTTTAATGCAAAGCATTTTTCGAGAAAGAGGCGTATTTTCAGTCACTTTCCGCTTTTACTTTACATTAACCGCAGCCCTACATTA